>WRJA01000067.1 GCA_009782435.1 Oscillospiraceae bacterium | reverse complement strand
GCCTCCTGTCAGGTTGGTGTGTGGTAACTCAACCCTAACACTTGGACTCCCTATTCGCTACTCTTTTTTTCTTTTCGTGTAACACATCTATTGTAATCCTACAATTTTCACTGAATGACGTCATCAGGCGGCACGCTGACGTCATTCTTCCGCGCTCCCGCCGGTTGACCGGCTCACCGAAACATCAGGCGTATCCGTATATTGCTGCGCTGCAAATTTACATAAACTAAATATAATATTTACAAAATTTTGCAAGCGGACGCCGCGGAGGGATTTTATAATTACCCTCGGCAGCGTCATGCGGACGGCTGCAAAATAAAACAAGGATAAGGTGAAAAGAATGCAAAAGCATACCGCTTCAAAGGTAATTGCGACGTTTCTGCTTGCGGCCGTCATGATACCGTGTGCAGCCGGCTGCAGTTCCGGCGCATCAAACAACCCGCCGCCCGTTAACGGCAATACGGGGGCAAACACAAATGTCCGTGACTCCGGCATACCGATGTCGGCTTCGGCGACGGAACAAAAAAACACGAGCCCCATCAACATAGTTTGGTATCCCAACGAATCGTCTAACACCCATGACGAAATCCGAGCGGAAGTCGGCAGGCTTGTTGAAGAGGCTACAGGCAGGAAAGCAAACAATTTGACGACCACCGATTATACGATCGCCATTCAATCCATTGCGAGCGGTTCTGCTGACATTGCCATGGCAATGGGCGCCGTGGGTTACATAGAAGCTAAAAACCAAAATCCGCTGGTCGACGTCTTGTTTGTCAACGGCGATAAAAACGGCACGCTTGACGAGGCGAAATATTTTGCGTGGATCTGCGTAAACAAAGCAGATGCGGATATGTATAAGAGCGGCGGCGCTTACTCTATCGACAACATCAGAGGGGGAAAAATGTCATTTGTCTCCAACAGCTCCACCTCCGGTTTCAGGGTCCCGACTTCCTCGATAATCGCCCATTTTAAAAGCGATGCTCTGACGGAAGACGATCTGCTTCCCGACGGAAGCTTCTTCAGTGAAGTATACTTCGGCCAGTCACATCAAGGCTCAGCCATTAACTTGGTCACCGGAAACGCTGGGGTTGCTGCCTTTTGCGACATTGAACTTGCTCCCTACATCCAAATAAAAGAGGGCGTCGAAAATACGGTCGGCGCTGTGTATGAAATCAAACCCGACGCCGACGCGCCGTTTGACGCTCACGCCGGAAAAGAATTTGTCGTTATCGCCTGCACCCCGGTTTTTAACGGCCCGAACGCCTATAACCCCAAAAATCTGAGCGCGGACGAAATACAGGCGATACGCGATCTGTTTACCTCCGCCGAAGTCGCGGATAATGAGCTGCTCTTTTATGACGCGACCGTCGAGGGCGCTTTCGGATTGTATAAAAAAGCTTCCAGTTACGGGTATGCCCTGACCTCCGATTCGTGGTACGACCCCTATCGCGGGTAAAAAATTAACGGTGAGCGCGTATATGCCGGTTTTAGAGTTTTCGAATGTCAGTAAAGTTTATAACAACGTGACAAGGGCGCTGACCGACGTTTCCTTTTCGGTCAGCGAGGGCGAGTTCGTATCGATAATCGGCCCTTCAGGCTCCGGTAAGTCAACGATACTGCGATGCATCAACAGGCTTGTTGATGCATCGCAGGGAACGATCATGCTTGACGGGCGGGACATAACATGCGCCGATAAAAAGGAGATCCGGCAGATAAGAAAAAAGACAGGCATGATTTTCCAGCACTATAATCTTGTGGACAGACTCAGCGTGATCGAAAACGTACTGCACGGGCGGCTCGGGCATAAAACAACGATGACCGGCGTTATTGGCTTTTATACCGAGCGGGAAAAAGAAAACGCTTTTAATATTTTATCAAAGCTCGGCCTTACCGAACAGGCCTATAAACGCTGTGACGAACTGTCCGGCGGGCAAAAACAGCGTGTGGGCATCGCCCGCTCGCTGATGCAGGAGCCGAGACTTATTTTATGCGACGAACCCATAGCGTCCCTTGATCCGAGCTCATCGAAAATTATCATGGATCATTTGAGCAATATAAATAAAACGATGAAAATAACCTGTATCTTGAATTTGCATCAGGTTGACGTGGCGCTAAAGTATTCCGGGCGTATCATAGGCATCACGTCAGGCCGGATCGTATATGACGGCCCGCCGGACCGGTTGAGCAAAACCAAAATACATGAAATATATCAATCGAACGAAGGCGAGTTAATTACCGATGTCGGGTGAACTTATTAAGGAAGCGTCGAGGCCGAAAGATAAAACGTCCGTATTCGTTAAAAGAAAACGGACATTTACATTGGCCTTTCTTGCCGTGGCCATTGTTTTTGCGATTTCCGCCATTGTGACCGATTACGATGTGATCGGCGGTTTTGAGTCGATTCCGAAAGCTGTTATTTGGATGGCGAAGAATTTTATTCCCGATGAGAAGGCTTGGTCAAGGCTCCCGAACATTCTCAGAAAATTGACCGAAACCGCGCTTTTATCGGTTGCCGTAACGGTATGCGCCGCCGTTGTCGCGTTTTTTTTCAGTCTGCTCAGCACAAGAACCACAAAAATCCATCCGCTTACAGGCAGAACGGTCAGGATAGTCGCCGCGTTTTTCAGAAACGTCCCTGATGTGGTTTGGGCGATGCTCTTACTTTTTTCCTTCGGTCAAAACATACTGACCGGGTTTTTTGCTTTATTTTTCTACTCTTTCGGGACGCTGACCCGGACTTTTACGGAAACGATCGACGAAGTCAGTGCGGCATGTGTTGAAGCCCTGCACGCCACCGGCGCAACTTTTCTGCAAACGGTATTCCGGGGGATCATACCGTCATCCATGCCGCAGATAGTTTCATGGGTCTTATATATGATCGAAACCAATATCAGAAATTCAACCTTGATAGGAGTGCTTACGGCGACAGGCATAGGCGCTCTGTTCGATTTGTATTACAAACGGATGGACTTCGGTTCGGCGGGGCTTGTCGTTATTTCCGTTGTGGTACTGGTCATTGCCATAGAAGTAACGTCAAATAAAATCCGAAAGGTGATCATGTGATGAGCGAACTTGTTATTGCGGCTCCCGTTCCGGTTGATCTGCACAGACACATGAGAAAAACGCGCGGCGGCAGGATAAAAACGTCGGCGAAATCAAAAAGTGCCGCTGCGGTAAGGTTTACGATCATAATCTTGCTTGGGCTTACGGTATGCGGCTTTTTGACGTTCGACTATAAAAACATCGTTCTTGCCGAAGCGGTTACCGGTACTCTTAACAACATTAAGATTCTTTTCGGGCAGCCGCGCCTGAAATACGGCACCTTTCCGTCAGCGCTGAACGCGCTTTTTATTACTTTTTCGCTCGGCGCCCTGTCCACCGTTTTCGGCGCGGTCATCGGTTTCTTCGGGGCCTTGCTCTGCGCCAAAAACATCGCAAATCCCGCGACGGCCACCATAGTCAAAAGCTTCGTCGCTTTGATCAGGGCCGTGCCGACTATCTTATGGGTTTTGATTTTTACCGTCGCCGCCGGATTGGGAAGCGTCGCCGCTGTTGTCGGCCTGACCTTACACAGCGCCGGATATTTGATAAAGGCTTACGCCGAATCCATTGAAGAAATGGACGACGGCGTCATAGAAGCGCTGAAGGCAAGCGGAGCCGGATATTGGCAGATCATTTTCCAAGCCGTCTTGCCTTCATCCGTAAGCTATATGGTCGCGTGGACTTTTCTGCGGTTTGAAATCAATTTCAACAACGCGATAGCTGTCGGGGCGGCCGCGGGAGCGGGCGGCATAGGCTTCAGTCTTTTTATGGCCGGTAACTTTTACTTCGATCTGCGTGAGCTGGGGATTCTTACGTACATCGTTGTCGCCGCGGTGATACTGTTGGAGATGGTCGCGACCAAAATCAAGGCAAAGGTCAGATAAACATGGATAAAAAAAGATTGACCAAAATACTGGCGAAAGCGGACAGGCGTATTGTCGCGTCGCTGTCTGCGGATATACAAAAAAAATACCGCCCTGTCATTGTTAAGGGACCGCAAAAAACCTTGGCTATGATAAAAATGCGGGAACCTGTCAAAAACAGCTTGTTTTACTTGGGGGAGGTCATTGTCTGCGAGGCGACGGCGGAGATCGACGGCGTCTCGGGCGTCGCGGTTTTTATGGGCGATGACGCCGAGAAGACTCTTGACATGGCTATCATTGACGCTGCGGTCAACAGAGGCGTTTTTAGCGCTGAAGAGAAGCTGTCGGAGCTTGAGAAAGAACAAAACGACCTTGTTATGCAAGAAAACGCCATGCACCTGAAAACAACGGTAAACTTTGAATCCATGGATCGGGAGGCGCCGAATGATCTCAACGCTTTCAAAAAAGCACAGCTTTGATCCTGTCTTCGACAGCCGGAATGTATTCCGGCTCATACTCGAAGCAATGTCCAATCCCGCGAGGGTCGTTAATATAAAAGAATACGGAGACAAACTCTTTGGCGGCGATCCGTTGTTTTTGGCCGTTGCCCTAACGCTTTTGGATAACGAGGTCAGTTTCAACACTTGTGAAAACCTGCCGCTTGCGGACGAGATCGCGTCGCTGACGCTTGCGAAGAAAGCAAACGTCGAAACAGCGGATTTTGTTTTTGTCCGGGAAGCGGAAGACATACGCAAGGTGACGGGAAGCGTTAAAACGGGGACGCCGGAAGACCCGCACAAGAGTGCAAGCGTCTTTATTCGAAATGATGGCGAAAACTCTTATCGGCTGACCTTTTTCGGACCCGGCGTCAACGGCCGTAAAACGACAGGTGTAACACAGACCGTAAAAGACGCAATAGCCTTGCGCGATGCGCGGGATTGCGAATATCCGCAGGGAATCGATTTGATTTTTATTTCCGGCGCGGGCGATATGTTTGCCGTTCCCCGCTCGATACGGACGGAGGCGTAACATATGGCGTATGTGGCGGTATCCGGCGGCCGGGAGGCTATTGAGGAAAGCATAAGGCTTTTGGATTACTATAAAAGCGGCACGGATAAAGATGTTGAGGTCGAAGCCGTTGAAAATAAACTCTCGTTGCTCGTTGACCGCGTTATGAGCGAAGCGGGGCTGTATTCCAAAACATACGCCGCCCTTGCGCTGAAACAGTGCGAGGGGTCGATCGAAGAAGCGGTGTTTTTGCTGCGCGCCTACCGGTCCACGCTTACGAGAAACTATTACACCAATATTGCGGATACGGAGAATATGCGGATAGTGCGCCGAATCTCCGCTGCTTTTAAGGACATAATCGGCGGTCAAATGCTCGGCGCGACTTATGATTACACTCACAGACTGATAAATTTTGACACGGACGCCGAAGATCCCGCAAAACTGCGGCAGACCGTGCGGGATATGCTTATCGCGCAGCCCCCGGAGGAAATCGTCTCACGGCCGCGCGTGTCCGACGGATTGAAAAAAGAAGGACTCATTGACAGCTGTGACCCGGACGACAGGCGTCCTTTTGATGTGACTTCGAACATGCTTGAATTTCCGGCTGACAGAAGCGCGCGCCTGCAAACCCTTGCCCGTGCGGACACCGGCTTTATTTCCGGGCTCGCGTATTCCGCCTTGAGAGGGTTCGGACAACTTCATCCCACCGTCGGCGAGCTGCGCTGCGGATATGCGGAGCTTTATGTTCCATATATGCAAGATGATAACGAGAGCATTTATATAGGTGAAATACTGATCACCGAAGTCGAGTGTTTTAATTCAGCGGATGATAAAGACAGGCTGAAACTTGCCTCGGGTTACGGCGCGGTTTTCGGCAGGAATGAGACCAAGGCGATTTCAATAGCCGTGATTGACAGGGAACTCGAAAACGGCGGACCGTATCCGGCGCAAAACGAGGAATTCGTGCTGATGCACGGTGACAGTTTGGAAATGAACGGGTTTATATCTCACCTGAAATTGCCGCACTATGTCACTTTCCAATCAAAACTGGACGCGGTAAGGAAAACAAGGAGGGCAGACGGTGAACAGGAACTATAACTTTGCTTTTCTTGACGAAGGTTCCAAAAGAGAAATACGCCGGGCGTCCCTGAAAGCGGTCGCCGTTCCCGGGTATCAGGTGCCGTTCGGCTCCCGCGAGCTTCCCATAGGCAGGGGCTGGGGTACGGGCGGTATTCAGCTCACTCTTTCGCTTATCGGGCCGGACGATATTCTTAAAGTCATCGATCAGGGCAGTGACGACAGCGTAAACGCCGTAAATATCAAGAAATTCGTCGGTCTTTGCACCGATGTCAAGACCACCGACGACACCCGAGAAGCGACGCTTATACAAACCCGGCACAGAATCCCCGAAATCCCCTTGACAAATGATCAGATACTTGTGTTTCAAGTGCCTATCCCCGAACCGCTCCGTATTGTCGAAGCCCGTGAGGAAGTCACGAAAAAGATGCATGCGGAAAAAGATTACGCGCCTGTTTGGCTTCAGCTTTTCGAAAGCCTTGTGAAATACAAAAAAGTAACCGTTGCGTCAGAATATCCCTGCATGGTCGAGGGGCGCTTCATGATGAACCCGAGCCCGATCCCGAAATTTGACAATCCCAAACTGCACAGAGCCGAATGCCTGTATCTGTTCGGCGCGGGGAGAGAGAAAAAAATATACGCTGTTCCGCCGTACACCGAGGTCGTTTCCCTCGCCTTTGACGACATTCCGTTTGAAAGGGAAAACTTTGCGGGCAAAATATGCAGATCGTGCGGCAGCGCGGATACATACCTTGACGAGATGTATGACCGAGAAACCGGCGATAAGTATTATCAATGCTCAGACACCTCGTATTGCCGGGAGGTGAGATGTCATGTTTCTGAATGAGACGCCGGTTTTATCGGTAAAACATCTGACAGTCCGTTACGGAGAGGGATGCCCCGAATGCAGTAAAAACCCGGAGAAAAACCGCTGCAGTATCTGCGGAACGATTTGGGCGGCAAACGATCTGTCTTTTGACGTATACCCCGGAGAGGTCCTCGGGATCGTGGGTGAAAGCGGTTCGGGAAAAACCACGCTGATGAGAACGCTGTATTTTGACTTTGCCCCGACATCCGGCAGCGCCGTGCTCCGGGACTTTAAGGACGGGCAAAAAAATATATGGGACGCGAGCCCCGCCGAACAGCGAACGATAAAGAACAACATTATGGGAATGGTCTATCAAAATCCCGCTTTGGGTTTGCGTATGGATTTCTCAGCCGCGTCCAACATCGCCGAAAAGCTCATTGCGGCGGGCAGCCGCAACGCGAACCGGATGACGGCGCGCGCCGAAGAGCTGCTTAAGGCTGTGGAGATACCGACTTCCCGTATGAGCGAGCCGCCGAAAAATTTTTCCGGCGGCATGCAACAAAGGGTACAGATTTCCAAAGCCTTGGCCAATAATCCGGCAATACTGCTGCTCGATGAAGTGACCACGGGGCTTGATTTGTCGGTTCAGGCAAAGGTGCTTGACCTGATACGAAAAATCAGAGCGGATTACGGCATATCCATCCTGTTGGTGTCTCACGACCTCGCGGTCATCCGTATGCTCGCCGACAGGACGGCGGTCATGCTGGACGGCAGGATAGCGGAGAGCGGCTTGACGGATCAGATACTTGAAGACCCGCAGCATATGTTCACTCAACAGCTTGTACACTCACTGATATGACCGGCTTCGCTCAGAAAGCCAAAGGGGTTTATCCCGGCGCTGCTCGGTGAGCAAGCAATTCTTTTTGTTTGTAGGGGGGAAATGACTTGATTGCCGTTAAAAACGGAAAACTGATAACGCCGGACCGGATAATTGAAGATAAGACCTTGCTTATTGATCAAGACAGAATCTTCGGGTTTGCCGACAGTCTTGATAACGATGACGCTTTTGACGAAGTCATAAACGCCGGCGGCCGCTTTATCATGCCGGGAATCATTGACGTACACTCAGATACGATAGAGCAATACATCCAGCCGAGACCGACGTCTCAAATGGACTTTGAGTTCGCTCTCAAGGTATGCGAAAGGGACTTGCTGAGCGCGGGGATCACCACGATGTATCACTCGTTATCTCTCTTCCGGGATGAAATATTCGGGAAGGGTCTCCTCAGATCGCGGGATAATGTTCAACAGATAGCCGATTTGATAGCCGGCATCCGCATGCGTGACCGGCTGATCCGCCACAGGCTCCATCTTCGCGTTGAGATTGACAATTTGGAATCCTTTGATATAGTACGCGACATGATCGATCAGGGCAAGGCGCATTTGATATCCTTTATGGATCACACTCCCGGGCAGGGGCAGTATTCAAGTCTTGCCGTATATCAGGACACCATTTCAAAATACAACGGCAAAGAAATCAGTTCACTCGGTTTTGACGGCGTTTTGGAACACCATAAAAACAAGACCGTACTCTCAGTTAAACAGCTTAAAGAGCTTGCCGGCCTTGCCCATGAAAAAGGGATAGCGGTGGCCTCCCATGACGACGACACCGATAAAAAACTTGAGCTCAACAAAGAGATCGGAGTGGACATAAGCGAATTCCCCGTTTCTTTGGAGACGGCCAAGTCGGCCAAAAAACACGGCTTCTACACGGTTGTGGGGTCGGCGAATATTCTGCGGAACGGCTCTCATTCGGGGAATCTTTCGGCGACGGAGGCCGTTTCGGAAGAATGCGCCGATATTATCTGCTCGGATTATTACCCCGCTGCTGTGTTACACAGCATTTTTCTTATGCACACAAAACACGGCGTCCCGCTGCCGCAAATGGTGAACAAGGCGACTTTAAACCCGGCTGAGGCCATGAGGACGGATAAAGACTACGGTTCTATAGAACCGGGTAAAAAAGCCGATTTTCTGATAGTGGACATACCGGACGGCTATCCTGTCATTACGCATACGTTTGTGGACGGCATTGCGGCTTCCCGCGTAGAGTATCGGAGTTGAAATGGATATCTTAACTGTCAGAAACCTTACGAAAAACTTTTATTTGCATAATCCGGGACTTAAAATCAAATCCTGCCGCGATATAAACATAGTATTGCAAAAAGGTGAATTCATAGGAATTGCGGGGCTTTCAGGCGCGGGAAAGTCCACGATACTGAAATGCATCAACCGCAGCTATCTGCCGATGGAAGGCGAGATCATCTATGACAGCGAGGCTTTCGGCAGAATCGATCTTGCGGCGGCTTCGGAGAGAGAGATCATATATTTACGCCGACGGGAGATCGGTTATGTGTCGCAGTTTCTGAACGTTATGCCCCGCACAACGGCGAAAGAACATGTTATGAACGCGCTGATCGACACGGGCGAGGACAGGCAAAAAGCCGAAACGGAAGCTGTCAAAATGCTCGTGTATTTCAGGTTGCCGGAAAACCTGTGGGGCATATATCCCGGCACTTTTTCGGGCGGCGAGCGGCTCAGACTGAATCTTGCCCACGCCATGGTTAAAAAACCGCGACTGCTTTTGTTGGACGAACCGACGGCATCCCTTGACAACAAAACAAAGCTCCTTGTAAAAGAGATACTGACCGGGCTGAAAGATAAAAAAACAAGCATGATCGGCATCTTCCATGACATTGAGTTTATGGAAGGCGTATGTGACAGGGTGTTCAACATATCCGAGGGGGCGATCATTTCGTGAAGGCCGATCTGCATATCCACTCCACCGTTTCAGACGGCAGCGACACAATAGAACAGCTGATCGACGCGGCCCGAAAGACAGGGCTTGACGCCATTGCCGTAACGGACCACGATACCATGTCGCATTTATCGCAGATCCCCGACGCGGCCGGTATAAAAGTTACGGCCGGCGTTGAAATATCATCGGTTTGTCGGAAAACGAATATCAAGGCGCATATTCTGGGCTACAGCATTCAAAAACCGGAAATCATCACAGCTTTGACTTTACCGCTTTTGGAAGCGCGCGACAGAAATTCGGAAAAACAAGCGGATATACTGATACGGCACGGCTTCGCGATAGATACGGATAAACTCGCGAGAGCCGACGGGAAGTATTTGTACAAACAGCACATTATGGCCCTGCTTGTTTCGACGGGGCAGGTACCGGAGATGTTCGGGGATTTTTATAAAAAGACTTTTAAACAAGGCGGCATCTGCGCTTTTGATATAGAGTATATTGATGTGCAGGACGCGGTGAAAGCCGTAAAAGAAGCGGGAGGGCTTGCCGTGCTTGCCCATCCCGGACAGCAGCAAAATTTTCGGCTTATTCCCGAGCTTGTGAAAGCGGGACTTGACGGGCTGGAACTGAACCATCATTCGCACGGAGAAAAGGACAAAGAAACGATAAAAGACTGTGCGGGCGAATACAGCCTGTTTCTTACCGGCGGCAGTGATTATCACGGCAAATATGAGCCGCAGACCTTCGGTATCGGTGACTTTTTATCTGATGAAAGCGGAGTGAGGGCGATATGTTAGACAATATGCTTGGCGTCGCGCCAACGGTTGACGAAGATGTGACCCTTGAAAACACCACGATCGGCGCGTACACGCATATACAGGCGCACAGTGTATTTTGCGATACAACCGTTGGCGACTACTCATACTTTGCGGGGTACAACCAAGTCTGCTACGCTGACATCGGGAAGTTTTGCTCCGTCGCCGGCTTTGCGCGGATCAACGCAACCAATCATCCCACATATGACCGCATAGCCCAGCACCATTTTACCTACCGCAGTAAGCGATTCGGCTTTGGCGAGGATGACGCGGAGTTTTTCGCCGGACGGAAAGATAAAGCTGTGACTGTCGGCCACGACGTTTGGATTGGTCACAACGCGGTCATCATGCCCGGCGTGACAATCGGCAACGGCGCGGTCATCGGCGCGGGCGCGGTGGTGACAAAGGATGTGGAGCCGTATTCCGTTGTGGCCGGTGTGCCGGCTAAGAAAATCAAACTGCGCTTCTCCGGGGATTTGATCGAAAAAATTGAGCGGTCAAAATGGTGGGATTGGGATCATGCGACCATAAAGGAAAGACTGCCGGATTTTCGTGATATGGAAGCGTTTGTGAGAAAATATTTATGATCCGTCCGGCGGTAAAAAGTGACGTGGACGCCGTGTACAGACTTATGCGGCAGCTTTCCCGCCATGATTTTACGAAAGAGCAGTTTGAAGATTGTTACTTATACAATCTTGAAAAAGGGCGTGTCCTTGTTTATGAAGAAGGCAATATTGTCTGCGGCTGCGCTGTCTTTGCTATCCACTATCATTTGCATTTTTCTTGTAAAACAGCGGAGATCATCAATCTGATTGTCGATGAACATGCCCGCAACCGGGGAATCGGTAAAGAACTGTTGACCGCGCTTGAACAGATCGCCAAAGACAACGGCTGTGTCCGCGTGGAGGTTGATTCCGGCAAACACCGCGAGGCCGCGCACCGTTTCTATGAGCGGGAAGGTTTTGCGTCCACGCACTATAAACTCACGAAGGGACCGGTATAATGAGAAAAGTTTTGGCTGTTATTGCCATTGCGAT
>WRJA01000066.1 GCA_009782435.1 Oscillospiraceae bacterium | reverse complement strand
TGAGCGATCCCGGCTCTGTCGAAGCTGTGTTCTCGCACCTGACCGACATAGACGGCTATTTCACGGAGATAGGCGATCCCTCCGTCAGCAGGCCGTCGTCCTCCTACCGTTTTATGACGATATCGCCGATAAGATATACAGACTGGTCCGTTGTTATCCTCTCCGGCGAGCCGTCGCCCTTCGGTATTTCGATGTTTATACCGATTTCGGCGGTCATGCTGTTGATACTCATCTCGGCCGCTCTCATCACAGGCGTCGTCAACTACCGTCTTATTTTCCTGCCGCTCGGAAAGCTCGATAACAGTTTATCCGTTTTAAAAGAAAAACATGACGCGATAATCTACGGCACTGACCGCGACGACGAATTGGGCGACCTTTCAAAAACGATCAGGGACCTTTTCATCAAAGCAAATATCGACGCTTTAACGGGAATCTACAACCGGAGATTTATGGAGCATAACCTTCAGTACGCGATGGAACTCATGGCCCGTTCCGGAGGATTACTGAGTGTGCTGATGTTCGATGTTGACCATTTCAAAAAATATAACGATACATACGGACACGCTCAAGGTGACGAGTGCCTGAAAAAAATCGCCGGCACTTTGGCCGGAGGCATAACGAGGGCAAGCGATTTTGCGGCGAGATACGGAGGAGAAGAATTCATCGCCGTTCTTCCGAACACGGATGAGGACGGAGCGAGGGCGGTCGCGGAGAGCCTTTTGGAAAAAGTGCGGGAACTGAATATCCCTCACAGCGGCAATTCGGCCGCGTCTTATGTTACCATCTCGATAGGGGGCGCAACCGGCAAGGTAAAGTACATGCAGACCCAAGATAAATACATAAAACGCGCGGATGAAGCGCTGTATATGTCGAAGGAAAACGGCCGCAACCGTTACACTTATCTCTCTATGCCTGAGATACCGGAGCGGTAGGATGCCCGCCGCGTTATTTCGGCCGCCAAGGCGTCTCTCCCGGTCCCCTTTTCAGCCGAAAAAGGAATAATTACCCCGCGATCTTCAATGCCGAGCGTTTTTTGTACCCTTAAAACGCTCGGCTCTATTTCACTGTTTTTCAGTTTATCGCATTTATTGGCGACATACAGCGCCGGCAGTCCGCTGTTTTTAAACCAGTCCGACATGATAATATCGTCTTTTGTGGGTTCGTGCCGCAGATCCACAATAACGACTCCGAGAGTTATCATTCCGCTTTCGGAAAAGAAACGTTCAATGAGTCTTCCCCATCTTGTTTTTTCCGCTTTTGACGTTTTCGCGTAGCCGTATCCCGGCAAATCCACGAAATACATCTTTCCGTCTATCCTGAACCAATTGATATGAACGGTCTTTCCGGGAGTCGCTCCGACACGGGCGAAGTCCTTCCGGTTTAACAGCCTGTTTATAACAGAAGATTTGCCGACATTTGATCTGCCGGCAAAAACCACCGTCGGCAACCCGTCCCTGATGAAGTCTTCGGGCGATACCGCTGATTTGATAAATTCCGCTTTTTGAAAATTCACATTGCCCTCATTGTCTTATCGATACGGGCTTGCCTTTTTCCGGTTTAACAATGCCCGCAGGTAACAATTCGTCCGCTTTTCCGCTGTGTAAAGTCTCCGCTCCCGCGGATATGATCTCCCTGTTCAGCACCTTATCCAATATTTTGTCCGCGTGGTCGGCTGTAATAAAATTCAACGCGGCGCGAACATTTTTGTCGATATCCCTGAGATCCTTTTCGTTCTCGGCCGGTATTATCACAGTGCTTATGCCGGAGCGCAAGGCTGCCATCGTCTTTTCTTTCAGGCCGCCAACGGGCAAAATCCTCCCGCGCAGGGTTATCTCTCCCGTCATTGCCGTATCACGCCTTACCGGGACTCCGGAAAGAGCCGAAATAACAGCCATGCAAATCGCTGTTCCGGCCGACGGCCCGTCTTTCGGGACCGCTCCTTCCGGAAAATGTATGTGTATATCCCTGTTTTTATGGAATTCGGGGTCTATCCCCAATCTCGCTGCGCGGCTTCTTATATATGTAATCGCGGCCTTGGCCGATTCTTTCATGATATCGCCGAGATTCCCGGTCAGTTCCAACTTGCCGGTCCCTTCCGAAACTCCGACTTCAACGTCAAGCACCTCGCCGCCCGTTGAGGTCCACGCCAAGCCTCTTACCAAACCGACCTCATCCGTCGTTCGGGCCGAATCCGGCTTATACTTCGGAGTTCCCAAATAGTCTTCCGTATGTCCGGCACGGACAGTCACCGATTTGCGTTCTCCCGCCGCTATCAGCTTCGCTGTTTTACGGCACAGCGTCGCCAATTCCCTTTCAAGTATGCGAACGCCGGATTCCCTTGTATAGAGCGTTATCACTTCACGGATCGCGCCGTCGTCCGCCTTAAGCCTGCCTGCGTTAAGTCCGTGCTTTTTTCGCTGTTTTGGTAAAAGATGGTCCTTAGCTATCCTCAGTTTTTCCTCGTCCGTATAGCTGCCGAGTTGTATCACTTCCATCCTGTCCAGCAAAGCCTTCGGCATCGTATCGACTGTGTTTGCGGTAGTTATGAACAGCACGTCTGAAAGATCAAGAGGAATCTCGAGATAATGATCTCTGAATGAATGATTCTGCTCAGAGTCAAATACTTCCAAAAGCGCCGACGCCGGGTCTCCCCTGTAGTCGCTGCCCATTTTATCCACTTCGTCCAACACTATTACAGGGTTTGAGCTTTTGGCCTGCTGTATTCCGGAAACTATCCTGCCCGGCATAGCGCCGACATAAGTACGCCTGTGCCCGCGTATCTCCGCTTCGTCATGTACGCCCCCGAGCGATATGCGTGCGGACTTTCTGTTGGTCGCCTTAGCGATACTCAGCGCTATGCTGGTTTTTCCGACTCCCGGAGGCCCTACAAGACATAAAACTCCGCCTTTTAAGGAGGGCGAGAGTTTTTTTACAGCAAGAAATTCCAATATACGCTCTTTGACTTTTTCAATGCCGTAATGCTCAGAGTCCAACACTTTCTTTGCCTCGGCAATTTCAAGAGTCTCAACTGTTCGGGTGTTCCACGGCATATCAAGACATATGTCGAGGTAATTCTGCAAAACGGCCGCCTCGGAAGAACCGAACGGCTGTTTTGACAGACGCGTCACGTCTTTGAGCAGTTTCGTCTCCGTTTCGGGAGCGAAGCCTATCGCCTTGATCTTTTCGCGGTAATCGTCCGTTTCGGTTTCTTCGTCTTCCCCTTCGCCGAGTTCTCTGCGTATAGCTTTTAACTGCTCTCTTAAAAAATAATCTCTGTGTCCCTTATTCATCTGCTCATGCGCGGCTTCCCTTATCCTTTGCCCCGCAACGAGAACGTTTATTTCTTTTTGAAGCATATTGTTCAAAAGAGAGAGTCGTCTTACGGGATTCGGCTCTTCCAGCAGTTTTTGCTTCAGGTCGTACTTGAGATAAATATTTTGAGCCACATAATCAGCGACATAACCGGGATTGTCTGCGGCTGTTACATTTAAAATCATTTCCGGGGTAATAAATCCGGTCAGCTGAGCGTACTCGTCAAGCATTGCGCAGCAATTTCTTATCAACGCTTCCGCTTTTACAGACAAGCGAGAACCGCCGGGGTCCTTAACGGGTTCGACTTCAGCATAAAAACAGGGGCTCTCTGAAGTTATCCTGACGATCCTCGCGCGGGTCTTCCCTTCCACCAGCACTCTGACGGCGTTGGTCCCCGGAACGCGCAGCAGCTGTTTTAATTTGCAGATCGTACCGACTTTATAGAGGTCTTCCGCTTTAGGAGAATCCTGCGCTATGTCCTTTTGAGGCGCCAAAAAAACCATTTGGTCTGACGATAAGGCCGCATTAAGCGCGGAAACCGACATATTGCGCTCAACGTCAAAATTAAGCAGCATGTCGGGAAAAACTATTATACCGCGAAGCGGCAGCATGGGCAGCAGTTCTGTTTCGGGATTCGCGATCTTATTCATGCGGCGATACGCCTCCTTACACGGCGCTGCACACCGGGCAGTCTATGCGGGTTGCGACGCGCTTTGATTCTTCTTTTTCTTTCTGTATATCGAAGGCGCTGTGCCGTTTTTAATGCAGTCCTCCGTAATGACAACTTTTTCTATTTCGGAGTCGGACGGCGCATCATACATTATACCGGTCATTATGTTCTCCAAAACGCTTCTTAAGCCGCGAGCGCCGATTTCCATATCGACAGCTTTATCCGCGACCGCTCCCACGGCGCTGTCCTCAAAAATAAGATCGACGTTGTCATAGCCGAGCAGCACTTTATATTGGCGGACCAACGCGTTTTTCGGTTCAGTCAATATCCTGACAAGGTCTTCTTTCTTGAGGGCGTCCAGAGGCGTTAAAACAGGCAGTCTGCCGACCAGTTCAGGTATGATCCCGTATTTTAAAAGGTCCCTCGCCTGAACATGCTCAAGCACGGCGTTCGGGTCACGTTCTTTGGCGCTTTTTATTTCGGCGCCGAAGCCCATGCTTTTTTTATCCATTCTGTTTTCAATGATTTTTTCAATACCGTCAAACGCGCCGCCGCAAACAAAAAGGATATTTGTCGTGTTCACGTAAATGAATTCCTGATGAGGATGTTTTCTGCCTCCCTGCGGAGGGACCCCGGCGATCGTCCCCTCAAGAATCTTCAGCAACGCCTGCTGCACGCCTTCACCGGAAACGTCTCTTGTTATTGACGTGTTTTCGCTTTTTCTGGATATCTTATCCAACTCATCGATGTATATTATTCCTCTTTCCGCCTGCTCGATATCAAAATCAGCGGCTTGCAGCAGCCTGAGAAGGATATTCTCAACATCCTCACCGACATAACCGGCTTCCGTCAGCGTCGTCGCGTCGGCTATCGCAAAGGGAACGTTTAAAATACGCGCGAGCGTCTGCGCGAAAAGCGTCTTTCCGCTTCCTGTCGGACCTATCATGAGGATATTGCTTTTTTGAAGCTCGACGTCGTTGCCTCCGCCGTAAAATATGCGTTTGTAATGGTTGTATACCGCAACCGACAACGCTATTTTCGCGCGTTCCTGCCCGACTATATATTCATCAAGCACAGCTTTAATATCCGCCGGTTTGGGCAGTTCTCTTGCCTTTGCGGTTTTTTTGCGCGCCACCGGACCGGATTCCGCGCCGATACAGCTGTCGTCAACAATGCTCATGCATAATCTGACGCACTCATCGCAGATATAAGAACCGTTCCCGGCTATCATCCTTAATACTTCGGATTTTAATTTCCCGCAAAAACTGCACCTTACTTGTTTCTTATCATCATTTTTCACCATACAGTTACCTCATTTTTTCAAAAATGCTCCGCCTGCGGGTTTTATTGCCGCTCCTGAAACTCAGCGTTTATTGATGACTTTATCGATAAGACCGTAATCCGCAGCTTCGCCGGCTGACATGAAGTTATCGCGCTCACAGTCGTTTCGAACCTTTTCATACGGCTGAGAACAGTTCTCGGCCAATATCTTCGTCATTTTCTCTTTTGTTTTCAGTATATGAGCGGCATGTATCTCAATGTCCGTCGCCTGACCTCTGAAACCGCCCAACGGCTGATGGATCATGATCTCTGCGTTGGGCAGAGCCAGTCTCTTTCCTTTTGTTCCGGCGCTCAGAAGAAATGCCCCCATTGAAGCGGCCAATCCGAAACAAATGGTGGATACATCAGCTTTAACATATTGCATAGTATCATAGATCGCCATGCCGGCAGTCACGCTGCCGCCCGGGCTGTTGATGTAGAATTGAATGTCTTTGTCGGGGTCCTGCGCTTCGAGATATAAAAACTGCGCGACCGTAAGACTCGCCGTTGTGTCGTTTATCTCTTCCGACAGCATTACTATGCGGTCGTTTAAGAGCCTTGAGAAAATATCATATGAACGTTCGCCGCGCGACGTCTGCTCTACCACATACGGTACCAAACTCATTTTTTGTCCCTCCCGATCATTTTTTCTTTTTTGCTCTCTGATCCGATATTTCCGGCAGTTTTATTCCTGCTCTGCCCCGGATTTTCCGGCGGTCTTTTTCACGGTCCTTTTTTTTGTTTCCGCGCCGGAAGCTTCAGCGGCGATTTTCTTTTCACCCGGTTTCCCGGCTGTCGCTTCTTCGGTATTTTGTTTTTCGGTTTCCGGTTTTGTTTCCTGCGCCGCTTCTTTTTTCCGTACCGTTTTTTTCGGCTTCGTTTCCCGGGTTTTAACAGCCGCTGAGGCAAAGATCAGATCAGCCGCTTTTCTGATCCTTATGTCTTCCGCGAGAAATTCTTTTGCCATGCTTTCCTTGGCCCTTTCAGGGTCGATCTCGTACCGGGCCGAAATGCTCCGGTATTCCTCTTCAAGTTCTTCATCGGTAACTTCTATTTTTTCCTCTTTCGCTATTTGAGACAGAAGCAATTCTCTTTTTACATGTTTCAGCGCCGCCGGTTTTGCCGATTCGAAAAATTCCGCCTCGCCGGCTCCCGTGAATTCAAGATATTTTTCTATGGTGAGCCCCTGCGCCGCAAGCCCGCCGGCCAGTTCTTCCATCATTTGCCCGACTTTTTCTTCTGTCATGGCTTCAGGCACGTCGACTTCCATGTTTTCCACGGCAATATCTATTAAAGCTTCCCTGTATTTCTGTTCGCTGTCGCGTTCTCGAACAGCTGTAAGGTTCTCGCGGATATCCGCTTTGTATTCTTCAAGAGTTTCAAACTCTGACACATCCTTTGCGAATTCATCGTCTATGTCGTCAAGCTTGTTCTCTTTTACTTCTTTGACCGTGACGTGAAACACTGCCGCCTTTCCGGCTAATTCTTTGTGGTAGTCTGTCGGGAAAGTAACGTCCAAATCTTTTTCACCGCCCGGTTCCATACCGATGATCCCGTCCTCAAATCCGGGAATAAACTGCCCCGAGCCGAGAACGAGCTTGTGATCTTTGCCTTCTCCTCCGGCAAACGGCACGCCGTCGACCATACCTTTAAAATCGATCGTAACTTCATCGTCCGACTGCGCCGGGCGGCTGACTGTCACCAATCGAGCGTTTCTCAGCCTTACGCGCTCAAGTTCCGCTTCGACGTCTTTATCCGTGACCTCCGCTTTTTCTTTCTCCGCTTCAAGGCCTTTATACTGTCCGGCTTTCACTTCAGGATAAACCGCTGTTTCAAAGGTTAATTCCGCTGTTTTGTCTTCGGCTATATCAACATTAACAAGGCTCGGCCGTCCGACGGCTTTTATCGCTTCGTCGGCTGTCCCTTTGGCGAATGCGTCCGCCGCCGTTTCGTTGACCGCGTCCTCATAGAAAAACTCCTTGCCGTACATTCCCTCGACGACCATACGGGGAGCCTTTCCTCTTCTGAATCCCGGCACATTTATATTGCCTTTGTTTTTAATGTAAGCTTTATTGAGTGCGGCTTCAAATTCTTCGCCTGAGAGTTCCACCGTGAACTTAACTTTGCTTTTCTCTGTTTTTTCAACATTTTTCACGACCATTAAGAATAATCCTCCCGATTGCCGAACAGTATGAACGGCGATGCATTATTTTGCTTGATCCTTTGCAGCATAAACTATATTTTACCGGAAATATTTAAAAAAAGCAAATCCGAGATTCGCCTGAATTCGTTGTGTAATAATACCCGCGGGTCATGTTCCCTTGACCTCGAACGCTCAGTCAAGAATCTTTTCCGGCTTGAAGCCCAAGAGATCGACTGACACCGGAATGAATTCCGTTCCTCTGTGAGTTCCGCGAAACGCATAACGAAGTCCGGCTCCGTGCAGGTGGCCGTAACAACATACAGGAACTTCATATCTCTCAAAAAGCTCTAATATACCGGCGCACTCATAGTCTCCGTATTTGGGAGGATAGTGCAAAAACACAAATTTTTTTCGCCCTTCCGCAGCTTTCAGCGAGGTTTCCAGTCTTCCGATCTCGCGCTGCATTATTTTTCTGTCGTGACCGGTCCCTTTTTCTTCTTCGAAAAACCAACCGCGAGTTCCGCAAACCGCTGTTTCACCGTAGAAAACACAGTTGTTATGGAGAATTTCGATATTTTTAATGCCTTCACGCCCGAAAAACGCATATATGCCCGAAGCAGTCGTCCACCAGTAATCGTGATTTCCTTTAAGGATGATCTTTTTACCCGGAAGATCGTTAATAAAACAAAAATCGTCGCGCGCCTCTTCAAAATCCATTCCCCAAGACAGATCTCCGCACAAAACGCAGACATCGTTTTCCGACAGGACCGAAAAGCCGCTTGAAATTTTTTTCACATAATTATTCCAGCCGCCGCCGAACATGTCCATTTGTTTATCGGTACCCAGCGACAAATGCAGGTCACCGGCAGCGAATAAAGCCATAATCTGTATCTCCGAAAATATCACGCATCGTTTCAGTCACTGAAACAGGAAGCCGCTTACCGCGTTTTTCATGTCTTTTTTATCAACATGATCGGTAAAACGCGGCTTTTTTTTGCTTAACCCTCTCAGCGGCGCAGGAGGTTTTTGCCCTGTCAGCGCGGCAAGCGCCTCAACAGGGTCTTCCCCGTTCCCTGTATTACCTCCCAAAGCGTCCGAAACATCCTCACAGAATTTAAAAGGACTTGCCGTCGACAAGACTACGGCAGCTGTCGAGTCGTTTGTATTTGCTCTGTAGTCTTCCAAAACCCGGTATGCGACGGCGGTGTGGGTATCGGTCAGATACCCGTTTTTTTCCCAAAGCTCCGCAATTGTGTGTTTTGTGTCGAAGTCGTCGCAAAAACCGCCGGAAAACTCGTTATTGATCGTTTCTTTCATTTCCTGGCTGACTTTATAAACGCCCTTTTGTTTTAAATCGTTCATATATCCCGATATTTCGGCGGAATCCCCGCATAATCCGTAAAGAAGACGTTCAAGATTTCCGGAAACCAAAATATCCATGGACGGCGAAGCTGTGGTGTAAAACGGACGGTTGACGTCATAAATACCTGTGTTTATAAAATCCGTCAGTATATTGTTCCTGTTTGATGCGCAAATGAAACGGTTGACAGGCAACCCCATGCGCTTGGCATACCATCCCGCCAGGATATTCCCGAAATTGCCGGTAGGCACGCAAAAGTTGATTTTTTCACCGGGACCGATCATTCCCGAGTTCATGCAATCACAGTAAGCCGAAATATAATATGCGATCTGCGGCATCAATCTCCCCCAATTGATCGAATTCGCAGAGGAGAGCATATATCCCTTTTCACTCAAAAATTTCGCAAAAACAGGATCTGAAAAAATATCCTTTACGCCTCTTTGCGCGTCGTCAAAATTTCCGTTCACAGCGCACACAAAAACATTTTCGCCTTCTTGTGTCACCATTTGGAGTTTCTGGACTTCCGATACTCCGTCGCGCGGGTAAAAAACGATAACAGAAGTACCGTCAACATCCCGAAATCCTTCCAAAGCCGCCTTTCCGGTATCACCTGAGGTCGCGACCGCGACGCAAACTTTTCTGGTCTCGCCGCATTTTTTTAAAGAGGCCGTGAGCAGAAGCGGCAGCATCTGCAGCGCCATATCTTTGAAGGCGCACGTCGGCCCGTGCCACAGTTCTAAAAACGCTGTGTTTTCATCGATACGTCTCACCGGCGCGGGGTTAGTTGAAGCGAAGTTTTCACCGTAAGCTTTTTCGGCGAAATCGGAAAGCTCGTATTCGCTGAATTCATCCGAGAAACCGGCTGCTGTTTCGATAAACCGCCGCTTGTAGTCCGCTGTTCGGAACCTGTCAATATCTCGGGCCGTTATCTGCGGCAAACCGGAAGGCACGAACAACCCTCCGTCCCGGGCAAGTCCCGTCGCTATGGCGTATGTCGCGGAAACCGTGTTTTTCGCATCCCTTGTACTGATGTATTTCATAGATCCTCCCGAGAAAACGCGTTCTCAATATGGTTTATTTCTATCGGCGACCCGGCACTTCCGTCCAGAGTATATACTCCCCGGCCGTCGGGTGCGTAAACTTCCAATACGTCAAAACGAGGCTGCAGCATCGACCGGTTTTTTGACAGCCATATCTCCGCGGCGGCGGTCAGTCTCCGGCGCTTTGCTCGATTAACGGATTCCGCCGCGCGCGCGAACGACGCATCCTTGCGTAATTTTACCTCGGCGAAAACCACGTAAACACCGTACGACGCGATTATATCTATCTCTCCGAAACGGCAGGAAAAATTCAGGCCGATTATTTTGTATCCTTTGTTTTTTAAGTATTCGGCTGCGCGCTCTTCTCCCCAACGCCCCATAAGCTTTTTATTCAGCTGCGATTTCGTGTAATACTCTTTGTTCAACACGTCCAAAGCATCCTGCCCTCCGTGATTTCCGCTTTTTTATTTTACTTAATAACCTTTTTCAAAAAAGACGGCCGGTGTATTTCACATATTCCGTATTCATCTATAGCCCTGTAATGAAGCGCCGTTCCGTAGCCCTTATGTTTTTCAAACTGATACACCGGATACACTCTTGCCATATCAGTCATATACCGATCTCTCGTCACTTTCGCGAGTATCGACGCCGCCGCTATGCTCGCGCATTTCGCGTCGCCGCCGGTTACGCACATGTTCGGATATGAAATGCCGTTTGACCTGTTCCCGTCGATCAGGCACAGAGCCGGCAGGACCGAAAGCTTCCCGATCGCCCTGTTCATCGCAAGATAAGTCGCGTTTTGTATATTCAGTTCCTCGATCTCTTCTGCCGAGGCGAACGCGACCCCGAAAGCCAAAGCCGCGGACGTAATGATATCAAATAAAGCCTCTCTCTTTTTCTCGGCGAGCTTTTTCGAGTCGTTCAGTCCCTCGATTTTAATCTCCGGCGGCAGTATGACGGCAGCCGCGCAGACCGGTCCCGCGAGCGGACCTCTGCCCGCCTCGTCAACTCCGCATATCGGTGAAGCTTTAATGTTTCTTTCCGTTTCCCAAAGATCGATCGTCATTTTGTACGGATATCCGGCCTTTCAAGTGAAATACGCCCCAGTTTCCCGGCGCGAAATTCGTCAAAGAGGACATAAGCCATACGTTCAATGTCATAATCCCCCCCGGGCATCAAAAACGCCCGCCTTTTTGCGGCCTTCTGTAAAAGCTCATGACCGGAGTCGTTATCCTCCGGTATAAAATCATATCGGCTTTTTATTGCCTCCGGATAATATTTTTTTAATCTTGCCATAAATCCGGCAGCCAATTCCGCGGCGTCGGTCATTTCGTTAGGTATCGCTCCCGTTATCGCCAAAAGCTCCCCCGTTTCCGGATCGTCAAACTTCGGCCAAAGCAACCCCGGCGTATCAAGCAGTTCAAGCCCGGAGTCGACCGTTATCCACTGTTTTCCTCTTGTCACGCCCGGTCTGTCCGCCGCCGGGGCCGCTTTTCGTTTTGCCGCTCTGTTTATGAAGCTCGATTTGCCGACATTCGTTATTCCGACAACCATGACCCTTAAAACAGGCGGTCTGAGTCCTTTTGACGCGCTCTTGTTAAGCTTTTCTTTAAGCAGCTCTCGCACCGCCCGAGGAAAACCGGAAATTCCCGCGCCGCTTTTGCTGTCGGTTTCTATGAACGGCTCTTTATTTCCTTTAAAATATTCGCGCCAATTCGCCGTAATATTGGGGTCGGCCAGATCGGCGCGGTTAAAAATCAAAAGCCGGGGCTTTGCGGCCGTCAGCCCGGCTAAATCCGGATTGCGGCTTGAGAGCGGTATACGCGCGTCCGCTATCTCGCACACAGCGTCAACAAGCTTGATATTCTCTTCAAGCATTCGCCGCGCTTTTGCCATATGTCCCGGGAACCACGAAATATTTATTTTTTCATCCGGACTTTCCTGCATACGACGTTTTTAATATACCGAGCCGAAGTCATCTATCGGAAGAATGCGAAAAATAACTTTACCGATGATTTCACGGGTATCAACAAATCCTATGCGAGAATCTCGGCTGTCAGTTGAACCGTTACGGTTGTCGCCCATGACGAATATGCTCCCCTCCGGCACCGTGATTTCACCGTC
>WRJA01000065.1 GCA_009782435.1 Oscillospiraceae bacterium | reverse complement strand
CAGACGCAACCTTTTTTAAAGATTTTTCGCCTTTTCCTTGCGTCTAGTATATCACAGAATCATTGCTTTTTCTAGTATTTTCAATGCTTTACGTGCTGTTCAGCAGCGCCTAAATAGTTATTGTCATTAATGGATTTTTTGCCGTAATCAGCGGAAATGCTGCGGCTTAATCAGGTTTTATCACCGCTTCTGATATAATCCCCGCCGTTGCCTCCCGAAAAATGCAAGATCGGCCTTTCAAGCTTCGGCACGATTATAGGGCTGTGCCGGACGCCTCTCGGGATATAAATCAGGCAGCTCTTTGTGAACGAAACAAATTTGCCGTCGATGAAAAACTCTATCTCTCCGCAGAGTTCTCCGGGGCGAGACATGTCGGAACCGAAAAATCCGATGAATTCGTCAAATTCGTGTTCATGCTCCGGCGGTCCCTCATCGTTTATTCGGTTGAACCACACCGCTTCCGTATACGGGGCTCCGGCAAGTTTCTTTCCGTCGATCCAGAGCAAAAGCGTAAGAAATCCCTCCGGCGCCTTCGGCATTTTCCCGCTGACCGGCGCGTATTTTTTCACGACGTTGCCCGCGTATGTCCCGGCGGCGGCTTGTGCTTCGGCGGGAATGTCGTCTTTTTGGTCGGAGCTCATCAGAAATGTGAAACAATACACCGGTTTTTTTAAGCTTTTCACTTCGAAATCACCGTGCGCCGCTCCTTTCGGAACGAATACAAAGCAGGTCTCGTTGAGCTTCAATACGTCGTTTTCAAGTCTTATCTCAAGCTCCGCGCCGAGGTTTTCGGGCTCTACCGGATCGGAGCCGATAAACATGAGAAGCTCGTCGGAATCATGTTTGACAAGTCCTTTGTTCCGGCATGTCTCCGTTATACAGCTCGCCTGCGCGAATATACAGCCTTTGAATAAATCACCGCTCACAGTCGTTACGGTTTCCGGCAGCCCTCCCTTTGAGAAAACACCGCCTTTGCCGGCCGGCTCCCCCGCAAACGCGAAATATTTTTCCTTTGACATGAACATTTCCTCCAAACGATCGGAATCGCGCAGTCTTTTCTATCCGTCTGACATTCTATTCCGGGCGGAAGAATATTACAAGATAAAGCGGTATAAAAATATCGACAACATTAGTATTCATTGATATAATATTTGTCAACACTAAAATATTGATTTCCGCGATACACGGAACTTCCGCATCTGCAATACCGCAACAACTTATTTTTTTGGGGAGGCGCTGTTATGAATATTCCGAAAACAAGTAAAGCCATGGTACTCACAGAATACAAAAAACCTATGGAACTTCTCGACATTCCGATCCCGGAGCTCAATTTCGGGGATATACCGGTCAGAGTTGACCTCGCCGCCGTGTGCGGCACTGATGTGCATTTGGCGCGCGACGAGCTTTCCATGCATCCGCCTTGTCCCATAATAATGGGCCACGAAACGGTCGGAGAAATACTGCAACTTCCCGATACGATAAAATTTGACACCGCCGGAACACCGGTCAAGCCCGGCGACCGCATAATGTGGTCGCATTTCTTCGACGGCACTTGCTATTCCTGTAAAGTGCTCCACGAACCCGTAATGTGCGAGCACAGCAGAGGTTACGGTTTTTCACCGGCAAAAGAGCTGCGAGGCGGCTTCGCCGAATATGAGATCATCATCGCCGGCACCGATTTCGTCAGGGTCCCCGACAACATCACTTCCGAGGAAGCGGTGGGCGCTTGCTGCGCCGGCCGCACGGTTGTAAACGCTTTTGACAGACTCGCCGACTGCGGCGGGATACGCCACGGCGATTCCGTCGTTGTCACCGGAGTCGGACCCGTGGGACTCTTCTCTATCGTAATGGCCGCTCAATCCGGAGCCGGTAAGATCATCGCCGTCGACATCAGCCCCATACGGCTCGACTTCGCGAAGAAATGGGGCGCCACGGACGTCGTTAACTCTGCCGATTTCAAGGATTCGGCGGAGCGAGTCAAATATATACGCGACCTCTGCGGCGGACGAGGAGCGGACATTGTAATCGAGTGTTCGGGTTTGCCGTCTGTTTTCGCGGAAAACCTTGATCTTCCCGCTTATTACGGAAAGTATCTGATAATCGGCCAGACCGGAGAATCGGCCGTTCCCATCGTGCCGAACAAGATACAGCGAAAAGGCGTGGTCGCCATAGGCAGCCATTCCGGCGACATCAGGCACTATATCAAATGTCTGAAATTTATCGAGGCAAATAAATCAAAATATCCTTTCGGCGAGATCATATCAAAAAAATACAAACTTGAAGACGCGAACTTGGCGCTTGAAGACATGAGAAAAGGCACCGCGCTTAAAGCCGCGCTTGTAAACAAATAATAAAAAAGAGGTAATTCACATGTTCGGATATACGGGAAAAATGCTGTTTGTAAACCTTACGACCGGCAAGATCGAGGATAAACACATTCCCGAGGAGTGGTACAGGGATTTTATCGGCGGGCCTGCTCTCGGCGCGAGGATACTCTATGAGTATATGCCCGGCGGCTGCGATGTCTTCGGGGATGACAGCATGGTCGGATTTATATCAGGCCCCTTTTCCGGCTCGAATTTCTTTTGCGGGGGACGTTTCTCCGTGGTATCAAAATCACCGGTCTACAACGGCTGGAACGACGCCAACTGCGGCGGCAACTTCGGGCCCGCCGTTAAAGCGGCGGGCTATGACGGCGTTTTCGTAAACGGCATTTCACAAAAACCCGTATATATTTTTATAGACGGCGGCAAGGCTGAAATACGCGACGCCGAGAATTATTGGGGCCTTTCGAGTTCAGATTTTGAGCTTGCGCTCAAACGCGACCTCGGTCCTTTATACAGCGCCGCCTTCATCGGGCCCGGAGGTGAAAAACTCTCGCCTTTAGCCTGCGTCATGAACGATTATCACAGGGCCGCCGGCAGAGGCGGCACGGGCGCCGTTATCGGCTCAAAAAAACTTAAAGCCGTCGTCTGCACAGGCAAGCTCCCGCTTCAGCTCGCAAACAAGCAGGGGATCATCGATCTGAACAAGTCTCTGGCGGAGTTTTTAAAAGACCATCCTATGTACGCCAATATGCGTACCGCGGGCTCGACCGGAGCTTTCATGCCGAACCTCATAAGCGGCGACGCTTGCGTTAAAAACTTCTCGGTCTCCCTTGAGGAGACCGGTAAAACACCGGACGATTTCTCCCGTATCGCGGCGCCCGCTATTAACGACGAATATAAGGACGAGGGCTATGCCTGCGCCTCCTGCCCCATGCGCTGCGGAGCGACTGTTAAGGTGAAGGACGGTGAATACAAAACCGACGACAACATCCCCGTCGGCCGTCCCGAATATGAGAGCCTGGGCTGGTTCGGCTCGGGCATTATGAATGAGGACCCGGAAGCCCTCATTCAAATGAACCACCTGTGTAACGAAGCGGGACTCGATACTATATCCGTCGGCGGGACGCTCGCGTGGGCTTTGGAATGCTTTAACGAAGGCGTGCTCACAAAGGAAGAATTGGACGGGATCGAGCCGTTCTGGGGCGACTCCGACGCGGCTTTTAAGCTGACCGAGAAAATATGCAATGCGGAAGGCTGCGGAAAAACACTTGCCCAAGGCTCCCGAAACGCCGCAAACGCCTTCGGCAAAGGGCATGAATTCCTGTTCACCGCCGCCGGCGTCGAGATAGCCGCGCACGATCCGCGCCGGGCGCCCGGTTATATCCGCACATACCAACTTGACCCGTCGCCGGGGCGTCACGTCAAAGGCGGCCTTGCCAAAGCAAACGACCGCATGACAAAAGAGCTTCGCTTCAACTACCGCGTCACAGGTTATCATGACGTTCAGGAAATGAGCGTCACCGAATACATCAACGCTTCGGGGCTTTGTCTGTTCACCGCGCGTGTTTTCCCCGGCAACACGATATATGACGCCTACAAACTGATCACCGGCAATGAGATGGACATGCGCGGCCTGCGTTTTTTCGGAGTACGCTCTTTTACCATGAGATGGGCTTTCAACCTGCGCGAAGGGCTGCGTCGTGAAGATTTCACGATCACCGACCGCATGGCCGGAAGACCGCCGCTTAAGGGCGGCCCCACGGCGGGCGTAACATTGGATGAAGAACGCCTCGGCGATAATTTCTACAACGCCATCGGTTACTATCAAAACGGCGTTCCCTATCTTGACATGCTTCAATTCACCGGCGGTCTTGACTGCGTTATACGCGACCTGTATCCTCCCGAGGAGAAAAAATAAATGACAGGAGCGCCGGAAGTGAAAGTATCTGTTAAATTCTTTGTGTTCGACCTGCCGCCCGGCTTCGCGGACGCCTCGTTTGAAATCGGTCCGAATGCGACCGTAAACGACGTTTTGGACGAATGCCTCGCGGAGTTTGACAGACGCCGGGTGACAATAGACGAGAACGAATTCCGCACCGCCACGGTCATGGTGAACGGCAAATGGTCAAATCCCGCCGACCCTGTTTCAAACGGCGACACTGTCAGCATAATCCGCCCCATGGACGGCGGTTGACTATGGACGGCATTGATGAGAGATACAGCCGAAACATTCCCGCTCTGAGCCCGGAGGAATGCGCCGCGCTCCGCTCTAAACGCGTGTGCGTCGCAGGCTGCGGGGGGCTCGGCGGTTATATCATCGAACTGCTCGCCCGCGCCGGAGCGGGCGAGCTTGTCGTTGCGGACGGCGATGTGTTCGACGTCTCCAATCTGAACCGGCAGCTCTTTAGCAAGGAATCGAATATCGGACAAAAAAAAGCGCGGGCCGCCGCCCTGCGCGTCGCCGAGATCAATTCCGGGGTCAAGGTTATTTCTGAGGAAGAAATGTTCACGGCTGAAAGCGGCCCCCGTCTTCTCAAAGGCTGCGACCTTGCGCTCGACGCTCTCGACAGCGCCGAAGCCAGACTGACCTTGGCCCGCGCCTGCAATGAGGCGGGCATTTGTTTGGTTCACGGGGCTATCAGCGGGTGGTTCGCGCAAGTGACCGTCATAGCGCCGGGCTCCGGAACAATGGAAAAACTCTATCCCCCGAAAAAAAACAAACCGCCCTCAAGAGGCAACCTCGGTTTTGTCGCCTCCGTCTGCGCGGCGATACAGGTAAGCGAAGCGGTCAAGCTTCTGTGCGGACGAGAAAGCGAACTGTCGGGAAAACTGCTTATCATGGATTTAAAAACTCCCGATTTCACAAAAATCGATATATAAGCATATGCAGGCTGCAGTAAAACATCCGCTCCCGCCTCGGCGGGAGCGGATGTTTGTTGAAAATTTCCTGTCAGACGCCGAGAATAACGTCCTGCAAACGGACCGCTAAGCTTGCCGTTTGCGCGCGCGTCAGTTCGCCGGACGGGTTCATAAGGCCGTTACCCGCGCCTTTGAATATGCCGAGCTTAACGCATGCGGCAAGGTTCACGCGCTCCGCGTCGCTGAGTCCCTCAAGGTCGGTAAAGCCGCTGAGTATTTCATTAGCTTCATCCGGCGTGAGCGTAGGCTGCATACCGATATCCTTCAGCGCGTTGACTATCATACCGGCTGTGTCTATGCGCGACATCGGCTCTCCGATATCGACTCCGGCGGCGATCAGCCCGTGCGCCGCTGCGGCATCCGCGGCGGTGTTCCAATCAACAGCCGCTCCCATCGCCCGCAGCAGCATCGTCGCGGCTTCCCCTGCGGTCACCGCCGCCGACGGATTGAAGACTCCGCTGCCCTGCCCGTCCGCGATCATAAGGCTTGCGGCGCGGTTTATCTCATCCGTTACATGCGTAAATTCCGCGCCGAAAAAGGTGTCGTTGAATTGGGCCGAGACGTTAAGGGGGACCAAGACAACATCGCCGCTTATCAAAACGATCACATTCCCTGCGGCGTCGACGCGCGTCGGGACCGGCGTCAACGCGCCGTTCTCGTTCAAGGCCGCCATCGTCGTGATCTTCGACGTGTCCGTCCCGTCCGGCAGCGTCAGCGTCGCCACCGTTTTACCCTCGCCGGCGGAAACCGCCACCGGATCGCCGGCCTGCATTATCGACACGCCGGAAGCGGACGCGGCTTGCGCCGCCGCTTCACTGACCGCCTCCTCGGCCGCTTTCGTCTGTTCTTCGCTCGCGGGCGCCGCCTCGATTGCCGCCGCCGGCAGATTTTCGACTACCGGCGGAGCCGCCTGCTCCGCCGCGGGAGGCGCCGCTCCCCCGCCCGCGCCGTCAGAGCTTCCGGAAGCGGCTGTCGTGAAGTAAAATATCTCATCTTTGCCGAGCGTAGCGCTTGAATTCTGAGAAAGCTTTTTATCAATGACAAGTTTATATGTCGTGTTCGGCTGAAGCTTTTCACCGGGAGTTACAAAAATCGTGTCCTTATATGCCTGTCCTCCGTTATTCGGGCCGGGGTCAATATAAACTCCGGGCAAAGGGGTTATCCTGCTCATCGGGATCAGCGCGTTGCCGCCGGCCGCGTCGGATTCAACCAAATCAACGCTGCATCCTATATCCGCAAATGACCCGTCCGCGACTTTTTTGTAAAGCGTGAAGCAATCCCTGTTGCGCTCATTGAAACCGAGACTCTCCAGGCCCAGATCGCCCTGCACATTCCTGTTATTGTAATAATTAACGTTTCCTACAAAAAGGATACCGAACCGGCTCGTACCGGCCGGGGTCAATACAGGCGTTTCGCCCTCACGGTATCCGACACAGTCGACATAACCTTGTAATTTGACCGAGCCCGGATTTCCCAGTGGTTGTAACGGTGACCACGACGCCGATTCGCCGGCGGCTTTCATTTCAATCAACAGCGTCCCCGAAGCGGTCGCCGGCACGCTTATCCTTGTTCTGAAAAAACCCAAACTGTCCGTAACAAGATGTGCGTAATGGATTTCCGTGCCGCCCGCTTTAACCGACACGGTAGCGTCCGCGTTTTGAATGGCTATCCCGCTGTCCGTGACCTTCCCTACAAGCATAAGTTCTGCGCCCGCTCCGTAGCGGTTCGCTGCTCCGTTTGTGCCGTACTCTATTACCGGAACAGCAAATGCCGGCACGTAAAGCGTCAATACGAGAAGAAGCGCAATCGCCGCCGCGGTGATTTGTTTAAAATGTTTCATTTAAGTCTCTCCCTCGCCGCTTGCACTCAAATTTGAATATGGAGCGGATCACTGAGCGGCCGGCCTTGGTTGTCCGAGACATAGACGTCAATGTAAGTGTCCCCCCGCGCTTCGTTGTTGTACAAATCAGTTGTATAGTCTATACCGGAAAAAACATATATACCGGTCGCTCCGCCGGAAATATTTTGGCTCTGCTCTCCGATATATACCACCGTTCCGCCGCTTTCAAGCCTCGCGCCTATATCTCTGCGTATCTCAACTCTTACCCGGGTGTTTTTTTGCTCATCCGCCGCGTTATTTTTTATCGTGACCGTAACACTGTCAGCTGCTGAGTCCGCGCTTAAAACGTCAAAACTCTTTGTTCTGAATGTAAGAGTCGATTGTTTCAAATATTCCGTTCCGGCATTGTTTTGGATGCCGGTCGTCAGGGTAAGGACATAGTCCGTGCCGGCGCTGAGATTTCCCTTCGGCTTTACCGTAAGCACTTTCCTCGCGTTATCCAGTGAAAAGTCAATCGGAACATCTGTACCGCCGCCGGATATACTGCCTGTCTCCAAAACAACATTGGTCGTCCCTTCGACCGTATTTCTCTTCACTTCCTGATTAAACTCGATAACGATTGACCGTTCGATCGCCATTGTTCTTGTACCGGCTGCGGGATAGCAGAATACCGCGGCAAAGTCTGTATTGACCGGCGGCGCTGTACTGACGTCTGTTGTAAATGTTATGACCCTGTCAATAAGACCGTCGGCATCAGCTATCGATTTGTCTATAATAAGTTTATATTCGGTCTCGGGTTTCAGACCGGAAACCGGGATTCTTACAGCATACGGAGAACTGCCCGCTTGTGTGGGCGTTCGTTTAATATCTGTATCGGTATCTTTTTCTTGAATAACGATTTTATCCAAATGTGAAGCAAATACCATTGCATTGTCAGCGCCGTCTGCGCCAAAGTTTAACTCAAACTCATAGCCTGTATCAGGATCAAGCAACCCGGCAATACTATCGCCCGCGACAGGGTCTCTGCTTCCGCTGCCGGCTCTTACGGTAATATTTGTTAAACTCGTGAGGCCCGCCGCAAACGGAGCGAAAGGCTCGAATGCCGCTTGTATCTGAATGAAGCTCTGCACGATATCCTCGTCATCTTCGCCCGGATCATTCGCAGTCGTGTCTGCATCGCCTGCTTCCGCCGTGTCGTCCGAATCAACATCCTCGCCGTCGTCTGTTTCCTGCATTTCGGCGATTTCCGGTTCATCCGGCTCGTTCGGTATGATCTCCTCCGCGCCGCCCATACTGAAAGCGACGCCGGTTATCATAAACGCGCATGTAATAACGAGCAGCAGGCTTATCAGGGTATTGAACCCTATCCTTTTTCTTTGTTCCATAACTAATCATCCTTTCTGATATATAAAATTTTAATATACTCTCAACTGTTGCTTGGTAAGCGTTATATAACCTTTTCCGCCGTATGCCGGCGCGACTATGATCGTGCTTTTCCAATTCATGCGCACCGCTTTGATAAGACCTTCCGTTAAGGTGATGTTCTCATCGCCGCGTATCTCGTCTCCGCAGACGGCCATGATCCTTGAAAACCCGGTCCTCAAGAGCAATTCCGACGCCGGCATGGTCTCGCCGTCCTCTCCGGCCTTTACTTTTCCTTTCACTCTGCCGTCAAATCCGAACACACGCAGCGCGGCTCCCGCAAGCGCTCCTATGACCCCCATGCCGGTACCGCCGTGCTCGGAAAGGTGTATATTCCGGTCCTTTGCCGTATCATACGCCTCTTTTTTCGTGAGGAGGCCGGTCTTGGCCCGGCGTCCGAAAGCGATGAGGCCCGCGATATCGGGAATATCCTCCGGACAAAGAACGCAGAGGCCGGGATCCGAGCCTTGCGCGCATGAACTCTCCAAATGCGAAACCGCGAGCCGTATCAGTTCGGGGACAAGCTCTTTCGGAATATCCGCCTCGGTACACATTGAGCTGTTATGCGACGTGTACGGCACATCCTCGTGGAAGTAGAGCTGATGCCTCGATATGGCTTGCGTCTCTATTCCCTTTGAGGCTGCAAGACTTCTGAAATCCTCAAGCACATGCCCCGTTCCGGCGCTTTCAAGATCGTCGGTATCATCTATCGCCAAATAAACCTTTGAAATACTGCCGCCCCCTTCTTTGCCCGATCTCCTGTCACCGGCTGCCGGCTTTTGGCTCTCTCATGCCCACTCCGGATATGATGCTCTCTGTCTCTTCCTCTTCAAGGTCTATCAGCCAAAAATCGTGATAGAAATCCGTTATTTCTTTATATATGTCAATATCCTCGAAATATTCGGGATACAAGAGCTTCGCAATGTACAAGGCGGCGATCGGCGTTTCGATCGAACCCGGATGGCCCCAGCGGGAAGCGCCGACGGGAAGCTGATATACCCGGTTTTCCCGAACGGCCCGCAGTCCCTCGAAAGCTTCGTTCGTTCTGAAATATTCGACCGCCTCGGCCTCGTTGGCTATCACAACGTCGGGGTCCCACAAGTAGATCTGCTCGACGTTCACATAGAGCTTCCCGCCCAGTTCGGCGGTGTTAAAATCCTTCGCTGTATTAACGCAGCCCACCGCTTCAAGCACATAATATGATATCTCATTGGGGTGATTAGTGCGCACAACTTCGTTCACGGAATGATAAACGCTCACTCTTTTATCGTCCGGTATGCCGGCTGTGCGCGATCTTATCAGATCAAGCGTCTTGTCGTAATAATCAAGGTATTTCTCCGCGTTTTCCGTTTTGCCTATGATATCGCCCACCAGTTTTATCGAAGCCTTTTGCTGCTCTATATCGCGATAATCGACTACGGCGTAAAAAAGACCGGATTTTTCAAGGTTTTCTATCTCGCCGGGGTTCGCGGCTGTCTCATAACGGATAAGCGTGACGTCCGGTTTGATTCCCATCAGGGATTCTATGTTGATCGCCGAGGCGCGGAACGGGACCGGCATTTCGGCAATATGCGGCACCTTGCGCATAAGCAGCTCGTCTCTCTGCATGCCGGCCACAACTGCGCTGAGCTTGTCCCCGCCGTCGAGCAGAACGACCGCTTGGCCTATGTAGGCATACAGGCAAGCCACCGAATCCACTCGGTCGGGCACGGTCATTTCACGTCCCGTAAAATCCGTTACCGTGACCTTCATATCGTTTCGGACGTCTGCCGGCGGTATCCCGGCGGATATTTCCGGCGGAGTCTTTACGGTCTGTTCCGGCGGGAGTCCCGCCGCCCCGCCCTCGGAACAAGACGACATCAGCAAAACGGCGGCGAATGCCGATAAAATCATTCCCGGGCCTGAAATATATCTCTTCATCTCATCCGCCGCCTCTTACTCCTGTTTCCACGATATGACATAATAACGGTTTTTACCGTCTTCGTGATGTACCTTCAGTCTTGCTTCGATTCCGTACACGCCGTAAATATTCTCCCTTGTGCATACGCTCTCGGGCCTGCCGGTCTGCAGTATACGCCCTTTATCCATAAGAGCGACGCTTGTGTTTATCCCCTCACTCTCGAAGAAAAAGGGATGATTGAGCGAATGCGAAGCCAAAAGCAAGGTCAGGCCGGTTTCCTTTACCAGTTTTGCCAGAGTGTTCATAACGTTGATCTCATGCTTGAAATCCAAGTGCGACGTCGGCTCGTCGAGCAGCATCAGCGGTGAATTCTGGCAAAGAGCTCTGGCAATAAGCACAAGCCTCAGCTCTCCTCCGCTGAGCTCGGTATACGGCCTGTTTTCAAAGCCGATCAGTCCCGCTTTTTCAAGCGCCTCCGCCGCAAGCGACCTGTCCTTTTGCCCCGGGGAAGAAAACATGCCGTAAGAGAATGTGCGGCCCATCAAAACGACTTCGGAAACTTTATAAGGAAATGTCTTCGTATGCGACTGCGGTATATATGAGACCAGGGCGGCGAGCTGCCTCGAATTATACTCTCGCAAAGGTTTGCCGCTTATGAGCACCGAGCCGGACTCCGGTCTGTTAAAACCCGTGACACAACCCAAAAGAGTCGATTTCCCGCAGCCGTTGGGACCGAACAAAAACATCACGCTGCCCCTTTTAAGCTGCAGAGATATATCGCTGAGCACAGTTTTCCGCCCGTAAGAAAAACAAACCTTTGACAGCTCCAGCAACCTCATACCCAAGCGTTTCCTTTCTTCTTTTTTATCAGATATATGAAGAAAGGCCCGCCTATGAGGGATGTCATTATGCCGAGAGGTATCTCGGCGGTCGAAATGACTCTGCAAAGCACGTCGATCAGCATAAGAAACGAGGCGCCCATCGATATGCCGGCAGGCATCAGCCTGCGGTTGTCATTGCCCATGAATATCCTTGCTATATGCGGTACTACAAGTCCCACCCATCCTATCGCTCCGCTTATGCACACAGCGCCGGCCGTCGCCAAAGTGGCGCCCGTTATAACAATAAGCTTGGCAGCTCTCACGTTCAGGCCGAGCATCCCGGCTTCGGCGTCGCCCATTGACAGCACATTGATGTTCCATCCGCTGAAAATCAGCATCATAAGCCCTACGATGATCGGAACGAGCGCAAATTTGATATTCACCGAAATCGTTGACGCGAGACTGCCCATTGTCCAGAAAGTTATGGCGGGAAGCTGATTCATGGGGTCCGCGATGTACTTGACAAAGGACAGCAGAGACGTGAATATCGAGGAAATGATCGTTCCGCCCAGTACCAATGTGACCGTTGTGGTCGAATTGTGTATCCTGCCGACCATACAGCTGAGAAAAACCGCAAGCAGGCCGAACGCGAAAGCAAAAGCGGCGGTAAACGCATAGTTTGAAAAAACCAAGATAGATAAGGCCGCCCCCAGACTTGCCCCGGATGATACGCCCAATATTCCGGAGTTTACAAGCGGATTTCTGAATATGCCCTGAAACGCCGTGCCGCTCGCCGCCAGCGCCCCGCCCACAAACGCCCCCATGATGGTGCGGGGCAGGCGTATCCCGGTTATTATCGTCAATTCCTCAGAAGTCACACCGGTGGGACGGCCCGTGATTCCCTGCCAAAGCGCCTTGAAAACGGATGCCGGCGAGATCGGATACCGTCCCGTGCATATTGAAAGCAAGGCGACGGCAAGAGGGATCAGTATCAGAAGCGGTATGATAAATGAATTTTTTGCCGCCGGCTTTGTCATCGATTCCTGCCGGCGCCGGCTTTTGATCTGTTTTTCAGTATCAGAACAACGATCAACAGGCAGAACGTAACACCCCCTCCCGTGAACATTAAAGCGGCAATAT
>WRJA01000064.1 GCA_009782435.1 Oscillospiraceae bacterium | reverse complement strand
CGCTGCAGAGCGGGACGTCGCATTATTTCGGCGACGGCTTCGCCAAAGCCTTTGACATCACCTTTTCCGATAAGAATAACATAAAATGCTATCCGCATCAGACCTCTTGGGGCCTCTCCACCCGCATTATCGGCGGGGTCATCATGACACACGGCGACGCCGACGGTTTGGTCATACCTCCCCGCATAGCCCCCGTACAAGCCGTCGTCGTACCGGTTGCCTTACATAAGGAAGGCGTGGCCGAAAAAGCAAACGAGCTCATCTCCCGCTTAACAGCCGCGGGGCTGCGTGTGAAAGGCGATTTTTCGGATAACAGCCCCGGCCGAAAATTTGCCGAACACGAGATGAAAGGTATACCTCTGCGTTTGGAGATAGGGCCGAAAGATATCGAAAACAACAGTTGTCTCACGGTCCGCAGAGACAACGGCGAAAAACGCGCGTCGGATCTGGACGGCATTGAGACATCGATACCGAAACTGCTTGACGAAGTTCAGACAGCCCTTTTTGAAAAAGCGAAGAAGAATCTGGAAGAGCACAGCTGTACGGCGGAAACTCCGGAAGAAATCTCCATGACGGTAAAACGCGGCGGCGGTTTCATTACAACAGCGTGGTGCGGGGATACAAAGTGCGAGTTGAGCATGAAAGAAAAATACGGTTTCACAGCCCGCTGCATCCCCTTTACCGCCGAAAGGCCCCGAACTTCCTGCCCGCTCTGCGGCAAACCCGGTAAAACCCAAATCGTCTGGGGAGTGGCTTATTGAATAAACAGTAAATACCGGCCCGCTGTTTTGCGGGCCGGTATTTACTGTTTCGATTTTTTACGAAATAAACCAATATTAAGCGGAACAAAAAACAAAATCAAACGTCTGACGGTTGCGACAATAAGAATAAAAGGAGTGACATCATGAAAAACCTGAAAAAGAATTCTCTTGCCGTTTTACTTTCAGCGCCGCTGATCTTCTCGCTTTTCGCATGCGGCGCTTCCGGCGGCGGCGTATCGATGTATGATACGTCGGAAAATCAGGCTTACCCCGCGGGAGGCTCGACTTCATCGGGATCGGCACCGGCGCCCGAGGCGGCCCCGATGCCGGATTCAGACATCGATATGAATTTCTCATACGCCGGAGAAAGCGGAGCGGGTGCGGCAAGAAGCGTCGCCGGCATCCCTCCTCCGTCGATCGACTCGGCAAAAATAGTCTATTCGGCTTACGCGAGTGTGGAAACGCAAGACTTTGACGCCACTATCGAAGGCGTATACGCCATGATCGAGCGTTACGGCGGATTTTTGGAAAACTCCTCAGTCACCGGCAGCGACTATTATTCCAGATATTACGGCGACGTTTCGTCCCGGAGCGCTAATTTCACGATCCGTTTTCCGAGTGAGTTTTTCAAAGAGGTGACCGGCAGCCTTTCCGATCTCGGCAACGTGCCGTACTGCAATACCTCCGCCGAGAACATCACAAGCCGTTACTACGATACCCAATCACGCCTGAACTCCTATCTCACTCAGGAAAGCAGATTGCTCGAAATGCTCGGCAAAGCAGATTCATTGGAGGATATGCTGGCCATTGAAGACCGGCTCGCGGACGTTCGCTACAACATCGAAGCCCTCACGACTTCCCTGCGCGGCATGGACAGCTTGGTCAACTTCTCAACGCTCAGTCTCTCTGTCTCGGAGGTCGCGGAATATACAAAAGAAGTCCCCGTGATACGCAGCTACTGGGAACAGATAGGCGACGGGCTTTCCTCAACGCTTTCCGGGACCGGCAGCTTCTTCAAAGGCTTGTTTAAATGGTTTATAATATCACTGCCCGTTCTCATCGTTCTCGCCGTCGTCGCCGTCGCGGTATTGCTGCTCAGAAAACGCTCGCGTAAAAACAAACCGCAGCAATAATTACTGCTCCGCTTTTGTTTTATCGTAAATTCCCTGAGTAAGGTCCGCAGCGGACCTTACTCAGGGAATTACCTTTCAGTTTCTGCATTACCACGCTACAGCATGACCTTAATGCTTTCCAAGAATCTGCCGATATAGTCATTCTCAAGGTCATCTTTACCGTTCAGCAGTATTCCCGCCATGTAAACATCATTCCCGTAAGAAAAACATCGTATTGCTCCCGGCATGCCCTGAATCTCAATCCGCAGCTGAGTATATCTGACTTTCCCCGCCATGGCGCCGGTCGATTGTTCAGAAGTGTTTGCGTCGATCTCAATGATGAGTTCACTCATGAGAATGTCCTCAAGCTCGCCGGCCTCTTCGGCGGTCACTTCCGCATAGCTCAGCATATTGCTGTATGTTATAAGAAAAACGCTGCCTATGTAACTGTCGCTCTGCGCGAAACGGTATGTGACGCCGGGCATATCGGGATATTGTTCAGAAAATTCACCGATGTACGAGGAGGGCATTTTCACAGTCACAGCGCCGGATGAATAATCTGTCCAATCACTGAAATCACGCCCTTCGATATACACGCCCCCCGTAAAACCGTATATCGCGGCGCCAATTCCGAGGCATCCGAGTATGACTCTGAATACGACCTGCCGCTTTTTCATAACGGGCTTGCGCTCGCGAATAAAGTCAGCTGTCTCGTTTCCCGGCATGTCTTTGTATTTTTTCATAAGCGAATGGTATTTGAAGCTGTTGAGAGTCCCTGTGAAAAGACCCCAGATCAGAACTATCCGCATAAATAAAGCCGCAGCGCCGCCGCTCATTCCGCCTGCGATCAATAAAATGACCGCATCAAACACAAAATAACCGACAGCTATCAGAAAGCAGACCCTGCTGCGTCTGTTGGTGCCGAAAGACAAGCCTAAATACATCAGCCCGGCAATGATGTAATAGATACCGTCAACGGAATCAAACATCGAATCCGCGCCGGACAAAACATTCGGAAAAAATGACAAGAACGCTCCGAGCAAAATATTGATGACCGCGATAAAAACCACTGTGCCTGCCGCGGCTTTTATCTGTTTATCAGCCTTATCGACAACGCTTACGGTCTTTTCAAACTCCTGCGGGTCCGGCTCGGCGCCCGGCGCTTGAGTCACGGGTCCGCCGCTTGATCGAAGCGACGCTCCCGGCCGGTTCAAATCGAGTCTCTCGCCGCAATACGGGCAAAACTCATTGTCTCCCGGAAGCTTTCGTCCGCACCCGAAACATTTCATATGTATCTCTCCTTACGATCTTTAACTGACGTGACTTGCTTAACACAAACACCGGAGTTTGTCAAGTTCCCCCCAAGCTTCCCCGAAATGATTGACATTGCGGGGTTTTTCCGCTACAATGTGATAAAGCGAGGTGTAGCGTTTGAGAAAACTGCTTATCGTTCCGGCGCTTTCGGCAATGATAATCGCGATGCTTTCCTCATCTTTTGCCGCGGAGACGGAGAATTTTACGGACGTCGCTTCCGGCTCGTGGTATTATGACGCTGTTGATTATGTCGTAAAAAACGATCTGTTCAACGGCACGGGTGAAAATATCTTTTCCCCCGGGGAAACAATGACGCGGGGAATGTTCGTAACCGTACTCGGCCGCTTTGCGAACGCCGCTTTATACCGCAGCGGAATAATAACCGGATCGGTTGTTAATGTGAGGAGCGGCCCTTCTGTCTCGGACAGTATCGTCGAAGTCTTGACCGCAAACACCATGGTGGACATAACGGGATTTTCAGGCGTATGGTATAAAATAAGCCGCGGCGATATTTCCGGCTGGGTCCGCGGCGACCTCATGTCCGTATCGGGCAGTAATTTTATCGACGTCGACGATTCGCTGTATTACGGGCCTTATGTCGCGTGGGCATACATCAACAATATCGCGAACGGATATTCAGGGGCGTTTTTCTCACCGGACCGCGGCGTTACCCGCGAAGAGATATGCTCCATGCTCTATAATTACGCCGATCACGCGCGCTTAGATATATCTCCTCAGTATGAAAAAGCCGATTTCGCCGACCTTGAGTATATTTCCCCGGAATATATCGAAGCGGTTTACGCCATGCAGCAACTCGGAGTCGTAAACGGCCGCGGCGACGATACTTTCGCTCCGGACTCCCCGGCAACGAGGGCCGAGGTTGCCGTTATGTTTATGAGATTCGCGGAAAACGCCAAATATAAATTCGGCATACCGGTACGGGAACGCGCCGCTGTCCCCGAGAGTTATTTTAACGACGCTTGCTTTATAGGGCATTCGATAGTCGTCGGCATGGACGAACATTTTAAGCTGAGAAACTCCGATTTCTACGCTGTTAACGGCATCGCAGCCGGCAGGATACTCACCTACGACAGCTTCAAGCTACCTTCCGGAAAGACGGGGACACTGAAAGAAGCGCTCGGTCAAGCCGAATACGGCAAGGTCTACATCATGCTCGGCACGAACGAATTGGGCAAAGAGGAGAACCACCGCTCGGAATACTATAACAACATGTGCGAGCTTACGGATCTGGTGCGCGAAGCCCTGCCCGAAGCGAAGCTGTATCTGCTGGCCGTCCCTCCGGTATCCCGGGAAAAGTCCGGCTCGGGCTCTCAATTCAACAGAGAAAACGTAATCGCGTTCAATGCTCAATTACTGCGGGTCGCGGAGGAAAAAAAGGCATATTACATTGACATATATTCCCTGCTTGCCGACGGCAACGGCCATCTCCCCGCAGACGCTTGTTTCCCCGACGGCATCCACTTAATTCCCGGACAGTATTCCGTTATTTTAGATTATCTCAAGTCTCGCACCGTTTAAGGAAAAAGGCATGTATCATCCCCCGGATACGCCGGTCCTCACCGCCGCATCAGCGACGGCCCGGGCCACCGCCGGCCCCACCCGGTCGTCGAGAGGCGCCGGCAGTATATGTTCCGCGCAGAGAGAATTATCCGCAAGCTCCGCTAAAGCCCCCGCAGCCGCAAGCAGCATTTCTTCATTGATGTCCGAAGCTCCGGCGTCAAACGCCCCTCTGAATATTCCCGGAAACGCGAGAACGTTGTTTATCTGATTCGGAAAATCGCTTCTTCCGGTACCGACGACCGCCGCTCCGGCGGCGATCGCTTCATCCGGCATTATTTCCGGCACGGGGTTTGAAAGCGCGAAAATGATCGCGCTTTTTTTCATGGAACGCACCATTTTTTCATCAAGCACACCCGGCGCCGAAACCCCGATAAAAACATCGGCGGAGTCAACAGCGTCTTTCAATCCGCCTTTTTGCCCTTTAAGGTTAGTGACGCCGGATACAGCTTCCTTGACAGAGTTGAGCCCGGGCCTGCCCTTATATATCGCCCCTTCTCTGTCAATAACGGTGATATCCTCAAAACCGGCCTTCAGCAGCAGATATGTAACGGCTGTACCGGCCGCTCCGGCGCCGTTTATTACTATCTTGATGCGATCCCCGGTCTTGCCGACCACTTTCAGCGCGTTAGTCAGCGCGGCCAAAACAACGGTCGCCGTGCCGTGCTGGTCGTCATGGAATATCGGGATATCGCTGATTTGTTTCAGTTTCCGCTCTATCTCAAAGCAGCGCGGAGCCGATATGTCCTCAAGATTTATGCCTCCGAAGTTGCCCGAAAGCAAAAAAACCGTGCGAACAAATTCATCCGTGTCCTTTGTCCGCAAGCACAGCGGCACAGCGTCAACGCCTCCGAGGGCCTTAAATAATACGCACTTCCCCTCCATAACGGGCATAGCGGCCTCCGGGCCGATATCGCCGAGTCCCAATACGGCGCTGCCGTCCGTAATCACCGCCGCAAGGTTTCGGCGGCCGGTCAGGCTGAAGCTCTTTGAGGGGTCTTTCGCTATTTCAAGACACGGGGCGGCCACACCGGGCGTGTATATCAAGCTGAGGTCCTCAATACTGTTTATTTGTGTTTTCAGAGCGCAGCTCAGTTTTCCCGCTAATTTATAGTGCAGTTCCAACGCTTCTTTCGCATAATCCGCCATTTTTATCCGGCACCTCGTTTCATATGTCAAGTATATACCGTAACGAGCTCAAAAACAAGCTCCTCGGCAAGCCCTTCGCTTGCGACCCTCATCATCCCGCAGCGGATGCGGACTGCGGCATCCCTTTGCCGGGGACGAAGACCTTGTCGCGCCGCGGGGCTTAGTTCCTGCACGACCTTTCAACATTTTTCTTTCGTCTCGCCGAAAGAAAACACCGGCCAAAAAGAAAGGCGACCGAATTAGTTCCCTTTACAAGGGGCGGCAGGTTGCCGCACTTGACGTCACAGGGGACGATGAATACATCGTCCCCTGTGACCGGTGCGGAGATAAATGAAGTCCGGCTTCGTTAATTGTCTTCATAGGCCCTTTCGGTGTCGATATAAAACTCACGAAGGCCGGCGTCATAGTCGACGTAAACGTCAAACAGGCGCAGAACATCGCGTATCCTTATATAGTTGCTTCCGGCGATCATATACGATGTCAGTTCAACTCTTTCACCGTCGAGCGTGAAATCAAAGGTCGATTCTGAGGTCTTTGTGCTTACGGCGTCCGGATTCCGGGTCATTTCATCGCCCCTGGCCTCATATCCGGCGTCCGGTATCATGTTGACCGTCCTGCCCTCAACGGTTATGTTGAACTGTTTTTCCGTGCCGTCAAGCAGGGCGGCTATGTCGCGTATCTTCAGGTAGTTGCTGCCGTTTATGTTATACATATCGGTCCCGCGCAAATCGCCGCCGTCGACATTGAGGCTCCACGCGGACGGCAGAGCGTCAAGCGCTTCCGGCGCCTGCGGCGACGGCTCGGGCGGCGCTGCGGGCGGAAGTGACTGAAGCTCTTCAAGAACGGCGTTTACAGAGGTTGGATTCAACTCAACCGTCAACTCCCGTGAGTTCACAAAGTCAAAGCCGTCTCCCGGCACTTCGATCCAAATGCCGTCCTTGATCGTGTAGAGGTTTTCCGAGGATACAGCGCCGGACCCGTCGAAGACCGCGACGCGCAAAAAAGACGCCCCGTCTCGATCTTCTGACAGATATACGCCGCTATAGCCGTATTCTCCCTCAAATTCAGCCGCATAAGTCGTCCCGTACGCAGTATATGTTCCGCACAGTTCTGCGCCGGACACAGTAAAATCATACACATCGCAGGACATATTATAGAAGCCCAATCCGTAACTGCCGTAGAAAACCAACAGCTGAGGCAATCCGCCGGTCTCAAAATCGATCAGTTCCGCGTAAATAAGGCCGGACGAAGACGGCTGCAATTCAACTCCGTTCTCTCTCGCATCTTCCCAATCTTCTTCGGAAAGATCGGAAGTAAAGCCAATGCCGTATTCATCCGTCGCAGTTTTCAGCACGTCATAGTAGGCCTTGTACGCAGCCGCAAGCGTCTCCTCGGACGGCGCGGCCTGCGCCGCGGGCGCGGCGGCGCTGAGCATAAGCGCCGAGGCAAGTACAATTCCGGGAATCCTTCTTTTCATTTTTTCCTCCTTAATGTATATACATGCTAATCTGTTATTCTCACCGGGTCACAATACGGCCGCGCGATCAACCGCCGGACGATAAAATGGAAAAGTGCATGTAATCGGCGCCGGAGGCCCATCCCTGACCGCCCCAGCCCCAGCCGTATTTGTTGAAAGCGCGCACGACGCTGCCGTCCGGCGTTACGGAATACGGGTCCGTGTACGGTCTCCAATAGCTGCCTACCTGATATCCCGACGAATATTGGATATAAAAGTTTTCGTTCGGGTTGATGTCAATGGCGCATCCCCAAGAATGCCGCATCGTATCGGAATATCTCGCGCCGGAGACGCCGTATATCGGGAAGCGTTCCGGATCGCCGTATATCTCTTCGAAAATAAGCCGTACCTCCCGCGCGACGAGTTTATGCACTTGAATAACCACGCTCGACGATACCTTAGCCCCGTTTTTGATCTGCCATACGGGAACGGTAACACTTTCTATATAAGCCGCGGCGTCGCCGGGACCCGTGAAATGCGTCTTGTACGGATTGCCGAAAAGGGCGACGCGCCTTTGTTCCACCGACATCGATCTGTATTCGACTGCGAAGGGCACAAACTCAAGATCTTCCGCTTCTGCCGGCTTTTGCTCCTCGGAAAAACTGACAGTTTTTCTCTCCGCCCCCCAGAGCAGTCTGACAAGCACCGCTACTGACTGAGCGCGCGTCAGGGTCTCGTCTCCTCTGAAGGAACTGTCCTCATAACCTGTTATTATGCCCTTGCCGTATACCTGTTCCACCGAAGACCGGTACATCGGTTTCAGCACGGAGTGATCGCCGATGTTTTGTTCCGGCAAATCAAGTTTGACCGGATTTTCACAGAACAGGTTGTAAAGCGTATTGTTGACGTAAAGCGCTGTTTCATAGCGGGTTATCGGCGCGTTCATCGCCTCTTTCGTGCAAGCCGTATCCGAGCCCTCTAATATTCCCGCCTCATTGAGCATGTTCCAATAGGGCTCCGCCCAATGTACGCCGGTATCGGGAGTAATGGTGTAAAGCTCGGATGAAACGGCTAACATTTTGATAAATTCCGCGCGCGTGACAGTGTTATCGGGCCTGAATGTACCGTCGCTGTATCCGTTGATTATTTCAAGCTGCTCCAGCGTGCTGATAAAGCCGACGTAATCGTCATACCATTCTCCTTCTTTTACATCGGGAAATGACGGTTTCTCCGCCGCGGCCGTCACATTCAAAAAAACGGCGCATAACATCGCCGCAGCGACATATCTGAATTTTTTCATTGAATACATCCCTCCGGATATTCGCCGGGATCATATTTATTCAGTCATTATATCTCAGCCGGAGTGAATAATCAAGCTGAAAAGCCTAAAGCGCCGAACACCGGGCAAAACTTAAGGCTTCTCTCATATATCATCCCGCTGCTGTCCTGTTTTCAAGGTTTTGAAATTTCTTTCGGTTTTTATAAAAAAAACTATTGACCACTGTGGTCACATATGCTATTATGACAGTGACCACAGTGGTCAATATATTGTGAAAGGTGTGTCACGTCTGTGCATGAGATGTTCGAAAAGCTTGAGCCTGCGAAAAAAGAACGCATTATCAACGCGGCGATGGCTGAGTTTGCCCGTAAAGAGTATTCGGATGCTTCCACAAACGCCATAGTCAACGCCGCACAAATCAGCAAGGGCATACTGTTTCGCTATTTCGGCAGTAAAAAGAACCTGTATTTATATTTGTACAGATATGCCCGCGAGGTCACGGACAAAGAGATCTATGCCCCCCCGGAAGCCGGCAAAGGTGATTTACCGTCCCTGCTTATGCAGCTCGGAAGAAGAAAGTTAGAGGTGCTGAAACGCTATCCCGGTCTTACCGAATTCATCGCGCAGGCAAAGGGAGAAAAATCTCCGGATGTCCGAGAGGAATTGGAAAAAATAGGGAAAGAACGCAGCTTTCAACTCAAGGAAAACCGCCTGTTCAACTCGCCGGACATGTCGCCGTTTAAGCCGGAGTTCAGAAATGAGCAGACGGTAAAGCTGATAAGATGGGCATTGGAAGGCTGCGCGGCGGAATTGCAGGGCATTTACACGGGACAAGATATCCGGGACCCGGCTTCAGAGAAATTCATCGAAGAATACGAAAAGTATGTGTCTGTCATAAGACAAGCATTTTTTATCAATAGTGAGGGAGGCAAATAAAATGGCAAATAATATTGTTGACCTGAAAGCCGAGGCGGCGAAAGACATCGCCGTTGCCGGCGGCAAAGGGGCGAACCTCGCGCGGCTGCACGGCATCCCGTCAATAACCGTGCCGGACGGATTTGTTGTCACGGCGCAGAGCTGCAGTGAAACGGTTTCAGCCTTGCCCGGAATTAAGGATCTGCTCAGCCGGCTGTCAGGCGTTGCCCATGACGACGCCGAAGCCATATCCCGGTTAAGCGGGCAAATTCGCGAAATAATCGAGAAAACCGAATTTTCGGCGGAATTTGAAGCAGAGACAGCCAACGCGCTTATGAAACACGGCGATCTGCTCTCATACGCGGTCCGTTCCAGCGCGACGGCGGAGGATCTGCCCGGAGCTTCCTTTGCGGGACAGCAGGACACATATTTGAACGTAAGCGGCATGCAAAATATCTGCAAGGCAATTATGAAATGCCGGGCTTCTCTGTTCAACGACCGCGCCGTAGCTTACCGTATTAAAAACGGCTTTCCTCATGACAAGGTCACGATCGCCGTTGTCGTTCAAAAGATGGTGGATTCCGAAGTGTCCGGCGTTATGTTTACCGCCGACCCCATGACCTCGGACCGCTTCACCACCGTTATCGAGGCTGTCCGGGGCTTGGGCGAGGAACTGGTGTCCGGGCGCAAAAATCCTTTCGAATGGAAACTGCGCGACGGCAAGCTTCAAAAAACCGGAGACGGCGAAGGCGAAGTACCGCTGACGGAGACGCAGCTTCTTGAGCTTGCGGAGATCGGCAAACGAATTGAAGCTGCTTTCGGCTGCGAGCAGGATATCGAATGGTGTCATACCGAAGAAGGATTCTCCGTCGTTCAGGCGCGGCCTGTCACCGCCCTGTACCCGCCGCCGCAGAGCCGCGACGGCTTCAAACGCTGCGCCATATCTGTCGGGCATTTGCAGATGATGACCGACGCGGTTTTGCCTCTCGGCATATCCATGTGGAAAAAATCGCGGTTTTACGATGTAAACGAACTCGGCGGGCGAATGTATATCGATATAACCCACGACCTCGGCAAACCGAAAGGAAGACTCTCGCATCTGTCGGAGAGCGGAATAAAAGACCCTCTCATGAACAGCGCGCTGAAAAAAATCATTGAGAGGAAAGAATACATAAAATCCGTGCCGAAAGGCCCGGGCAGCGCGATTTCCGTTGAGGGCAGATTTGCGATCATCAAGCGGACCGTCAGCGCTTATTTCAGCGGCGACGAGACGGAGATCGAAGCCTACGTCAAAAGGCAGAAGGCAGCGATCGAGACTGCGCGCCGGGAGCTTGAGGCTCTTTCCGGAATCGAGGCGCTGCAATTCATCCGCGACGACCAAAAACGCTTGCGCGTGACGATCTGCGACCCTGCCGGAGCCGGCACAACTACAGCGGCAATGATGGCGGCTCACTTTTTGGACAAATCTGCGGAAAAGCTCACCGGCGAAAAAAAGGTCAGCAACCGGCTGGCAAAATCGGTAAGGCACAACGTAACCTCCGAAATGGGACTCAAACTCTGCGAGGTCTCGGATATCGCCCGCTCTTATCCGCATGTTGTTTCCTGTTTTGAGAAAGAGGGGGAGAACCTTACTCTTGAGTCGCTCAGAAATGTTATCGGCGGCAGCGAAGTTGCAGATAAGCTCGAAGGATTTCTCGCGGAATACGGCATGCGCTGCACAGGAGAAATAGATATCACCCGCGAGCGCTTTCGCGAGCGCCCCGGTTTGCTCTGCGCTTCTTTGCTCAATAACATCAAAAACCTGCCCGCAGGTCACGCGGACGCTGTTTTCGCCCGAGGAGAGAGGGAAGCTGAGCAAGCGGCGGCGGAGCTTGTTTTAAAGACAGAGGCCGCATACGGCCGCCGCAAGGCGAAAAAACTTCAACGGCAAATCGAGATATACCGGAAATTCATCGGCGTCCGGGAATATACCAAATACTTCTGGATGGCTTACTATGACGTCTACAAGCAGGCGATCATGCGTGAAATCCGCAAGCTTGCAGACAAAGGCGTGATAAAAGAAACAAAAGACGCGTTTTACCTGTCGACGGATGAGCTGTATGACGTCGTAAAGACCGGGCATGCCGACCCGGGCCTGATCGAAGAGCGAAAAACCGCCTACCGCTCCTATGAAACGCTGACGCCGCCCCGGGTCATTTTCTCCGACGGCGAAGTGCCGGTGATCTCTCATGACGCGAGTGTTCCGAGCGGCGCTTTGGCCGGACTCGCGGTATCGGGCGGCGTCGCCGAAGGCCGTGCCCGCGTCATTAAGAATTTGGAAAATGCCTATATCGAAAAGGGAGATATCCTCGTTACGACTTTTACCGACCCGAGCTGGACGCCGGTGTTTGTTTCGATTTCGGGCCTTGTGACCGAGATCGGCGGAATGATGTCGCACGGCGCCGTTATCACGCGCGAATACGGCTTGCCGGCTGTAGTCGGGGTTTTGAACGCCTCAAAAACAATAAAAGACGGACAGCGCATCCGGGTGAACGGGACGAACGGATATGTTGAACTGCTTTGAATTGACGGGCGGCAAAACGGCCGGTATGCCCGAGCGTAAAAAAATCAATAAAAACCTGATGCTTCTGCTTGCGGGCCGTACGGTCTCCGATATGGGAACAAGTATTCAAGCGGCTGTTATACCGCTTTATATCATCGACACCGGCGGTTCAGCCGCGGCAATAGGGCTGTATTCCTTTCTTTCGCTCATGCCGGCTTTGATCGTTTACCCTTTCGCGGGAGTTTTGGGCGACAGGCACAACCGAAAAACAATAATGGTTTCTTCAGACTTTGTCTGCGGCGCCGTGATACTTTT
>WRJA01000063.1 GCA_009782435.1 Oscillospiraceae bacterium | reverse complement strand
CCCGCGGCAAGCAAGCCGGGCGATATTTCGGTTAGTCCGAGCGATATTGTGAATTTGGTTGCCTGTGATACAAAATATTACAAACACTATTTTGAAGGTAAATCGGTAAAAGTTAATGTGACCCTTCCCCTGTGGTTAAAGGAAGAAGGGGAAAAAAAACACGTTAACTTTTCTCAGATATTGCAAAACGGCGTTAAAGAATACTTACAGATACAGTAAAGAGGACTTGCATAAATGGTTCCGTAAGAAATCCGGAAAAAAGCGACCGGACGCCGCCGGATCCGCCGGTTGAAATTATTGAACATGAACTGCCCGAGAAGGAGCGTTTTTGCTCCGACTTCGGCGGTTCATTGCATGTGATGGGGAGTGAAATCCGAGAAAACTGAAATTGCTTCCGGCACAAGCGGTTATTAACGGCCGTGTGCGTTATGACATAAAAAAATATTTCGGGTAAAAAGGTTGACAAATGCGAAATAGTGTGTTAGTAATATAGTACACTAACGGAGAGGGGTGAATGCATGGACGCGTGGGACCGGTTTGACGCCGCTTTCAGCGACAGTTCCCCGATATACAGCCAAATCATAACGCTTTTTTCCCGCTCGCTCGCGCGGGGGGAGATCAGCCCCGGCGAGAGGATACCTTCGATCAGGGATATGTCTTTGCACTTGAAAGTGAACGCGAACACAATGCAGCGCGTTTACAGGGAGATGGAGAGGAGCGGACTGATCTCGAGCAGACGAGGGACGGGATACTATTTTACGGAGGATGAGGATATGGCGAAAAAAGTCGGGGACGAAATGGCAAGAGTCGCCGTCAACGGATTTTTGGAGGAAATGCGGGCGCTCGGATTCTCGGATGAGCGGATTATGAGCGAACTTAAAATACGGCTGGAAGGAGAAAAAAATGATGGCGCTTCTGATGACAAAAGGGCTTGAAAAAAAATACGCGGGAGCTCACGCGCTGCGCGGAGTCGATATGACGATAGAACCGGGAAAAATCATCGGGCTTTTGGGGCCTAACGGTTCGGGAAAGACAACGATGATGAAGCTGCTCGCCTGTCTCCTGCAACCGACGGCGGGCGAGATAATTTATCCGGATAACGCGAAAAGGGGCTTGGAATCCAAAAAGACTGTTTCATTCCTTCCCGATATACTTGCTTTTCCGGAATACATGAGGGTAAAGGACGCGTTTGCTTTTTACAGGGACATGTATCCCGATTATTCCTCGGAACGGGCGAATGAAATGATGAAGCTTCTTGATCTCGGCGCTGTGATGAACACCCGGGTCGAAAAACTCTCAAGAGGAATGAAAGAGCGCGTGGCTTTGGGAGTGACGTTCTCGAGAGAAACCCGGCTGTATTTGCTCGACGAGCCGCTCGGGGGTATAGACCCGCTCGGAAAAAGCAAGATCATAAGCGCTGTTTTGGCGATGCAGCTTCAAAATTCATCTATCATGATCTCCACGCACCTGGTCAAGGATACAGAAAGGATTTTCGACAGCGTATATTTTATCTCCGGGGGCCGGTTGGTGTTTGAGGGAGACTGCGACAAAATGCGGGAAGAAAACGGTAAAACGGTCGAAGCTGCTTATTTGGAGGTGTTCGCTTATGAAGGCGCAGTTTAAATACGCGCTGCGCTCAAGCCTTATGCTGAGGCTGATCGCGCTGGCGGCGGTGATACTGCTGAATCTCGTTTTCGGTCTTATCGGTCTGTTCGGACCGGCCGGGTCCGCCTTTTTGATAACCGCGGTCGTCTTATCCTCTATGGCGCTGTGCGGAATATTCGTGACGAATGTTATAGCGGATACCGTAAGCCTGAAAAGCGTTTTCGGCACGCCGCACGGATATCTCGGCGCTCTTGCTCCCGTAAAGAGCAGGACTGTGTTGCTTGCAAGGATAAGCTGCATCGTTTGCGAGGACCTTGCCGCTCTTTTCATAGGGATTGCCGGCGTAGTATTGCAATCTTTTATACTTGCGGGATTGATCGGTTCAAGTCCCGGTGATTTTTCCGACCGTCCGGATTTCGGACTGATTTTTTCCGGCGCGGTCATCATAATCTTGGGATATGCCTATGTTATCACGTTTACTGTATTCGGAGCGGCGCTTAAAACCTGTGTTTTTTCCGGTGTACGCGGCAAGTCGCTTCTTTCGCTTGCCGGAGTCGCGGCGTCTCTTTGGCTGCTCAATCTGCTCAATTTCGCGCTGGTACCTTTCTTTTTTGCGGAGCGGTGGGGCCTTCTGTTCACTGTCGGTGTTTCGCCGGGTCTCAGCGTCAGCTTCGCGGCTTACTGCTTGCTCGCGCTCTTGCGTCCGGCGGCGCTTTTTATCGCGTCCGGAGAACTTATCGAAAGGAGGATCGATCTGCTGTGAAAAAATTGACTGCCGTTTTGACGGCCTGTTTATCAGCGGTCATTTTGCAGGGCTGCGTGGTCGTCAGCGTTTCGCCCGGATACGGGGGAATTGCCGGCTCCGGTGAAATCATATCCGCCTCGTATCCTTGCGGGGATTTCAATGAACTCAGGGTAGGCATTCCCGCCGTGCTTTATTATACCGCCGGGAAATCAGACGCTGTCACGATAAAGCTGCAGGAAAATCTCGCGGAGCATGTCAGGGTCGAAAACCGCGCCGGTACGCTTGTCGTTTTTTCCGATGTGAATATTTCATTTTCCGGATCGACGAAAATTCCGGAAATATATGTTTCGGCGCCGCTTTTGGAAAAAATCACCGCGGCGGGGATCGTTGAAATGGGCAAATCAGATGTGATAACAGCGGATTCATTCGAATTATATGCGCTCGGCCTGACAAGCGGAGAATTATCGCTTGACGTCAAAGAACTGCGCGCCGTTCTGTCCGGCGCCGGCGAAATAACGCTGACCGGGACTGCGGAAAGAGCGGAGCTTATCACGACGGGCGCAGGTTCCTTCAATGCTATCGGTCTTGATACAAAAAAGGCGCATGTCGAAGTCTCGGGAGTGGGCAGCGTTGAACTGTCCTGCTCCGACACGTTGAGCGCCGTTATTTCGGGCATCGGCGATATCACCTGCAAAGGAGCCCCGGAGCTGTCTGAAGACCGAAGCGGGCTCGGGCGCGTTGTCTTTACGGATTGAGCCGGAGCCACGGTCAAAAGAAGAGCGCGGGATTTCCTGCGCTCTTCTTAATTTTGACATTGTTCTTTGAATTATTTCAATAATGTGATATGATGATCGAAAATTGCGCTGCGAAAAACCGAAAGAGGAGTGGCATGATGAAAAAGAAATCGATATCGATTATTTTATGTATATTGACGCTGACGCAGATATTCGTTGTGACCGCCGCCGCTAAAGGTCCGGACAGTTTTCAAAAAACGCTTGTCTATGACGATACCGTCTTTGAAGACATAGCCGGACGGTGGTTTGAAAACGACGTAAAGGCGGCCTATGAATACGGCATGGCGGAAGGTGTGGGCGATAAAAAATTCGCCCCGGATGAGTGCATATCGGTGGCTGAGGTGATCGTTATGGCGGCTCGAATAAATTCCGTCTACTATGACAAGAAGATATACAGTGAGCCCGGAGCCTGGTATACAAAATACATCACTTACGCTTTGAGCGCGGGCATAATAAGAGGAAATCAATTTGTAAAATACAACAGAGAAGCTACAAGGCAGGAAATGGCGGCGCTGTTTTATAAAACTCTGCCTATGTCAGAATACCCCGCAATAAACACTGTGGAGTCGATTCCGGATTTTGACAAAGACGCCGTAGACTCCGAGGCTGTTTATGCGCTGTACCGCGCGGGGGTCCTTACCGGCGATGAGGACGGCTTTTTCAGGCCGAAAGACACGGTGACAAGAGCGGAGGCGGCGGCCATACTTATCAGAACGATCGTTCCCGAGCGCCGCGTCATATTCGCTCCGATAGTTGAAGGCGACAGGGACAATCTTGCCTATTTTATTAAAGCTGATAACGTCGGCATGATAGTGGCGTCGATTCTGCTTAACGCCTCCGCTCACACATTTATCTTCGAAACATACGACGGAACGTGGATGGGGGCGGCCGTCGGGAATTATGAGGCGAACGGCTCGTATGTCTTATGCGCGATATTCGAGAATCGAATGGAGCGTTTGCCCGGCGCGGATATTGCGTTTATGTATTTTATGATAACGGAAACCGGTTTGGTTCTTACCAATCTGTTTACAAAAGACGGCGACCCTGTGAACATGATCGGCGTTCTTGAAGTGGGAGAGGGTATGAGGGCGGCAAGATAGAGTTTTATCGCTTTACCGGATCTTTGCCCAGCGCCGTCTGACGATTTGACCGGCTTTTTTTTGTGAGAGGAGTTGTAAGTGAACAAAAAACTCCGGAAGTTTATTGAACCGAGCATGAAGATGTACTTTGTGATACTGGTCTTTTTCGCGGCCGGATCATTGTTCTTTAATGTCAGGCTGGCGGCTGTGGAAGGGGCCGTGATCCTTCTTCTTCTTGTTTATTCTCTGATCATCGGAAGAAAAAGACGCGGCGAACTGGCCGAGTATATCGAATCGATAACCTATAACGTGGAATCCGCGCAGAATAACACGCTTATGAATTTCCCGCTGCCCATTGTCGTTTTTAAACTCAACGACTACCAAATGGTTTGGGCAAACAGGATATTCTTTTCAATGTGCGGCAAAAGCATACCGACATTTGACGCCAATCTGACGGATCTCGTGCCGGGTTTTTCCGGAAAATGGCTGCTTGAGGGGAAAACCCGTCAGGCGGGCGTCATTGAAGTCTCCGGCCGTAAATACCAAATACACGGTAACATCATTCGGGCGAACAGCGATGAGCGGAGCAAGGATTTTATGGGCGTGACATACTGGGTGGACGTTACCGAGTTTGATGACGTCAAGCTTGAGTATCAAAATTCCCGGCCGGTGGTCATGATCATAGTTGTCGACAACTATGACGAACTGATGAAGAACGTCTCCGACAGAATAAAAGCGGAGCTTCGCGCCACCGTGGACGAGCGTATAGAACAATGGCTCGGGGGAAAAGACGGGCTTCTCAATCGTTATGACCGGGACCGTTATGTGTTTGTTTTCGAGGAACGTTTTCTGACGGGTATGACGGACGACAAGTTTTCGATTTTGGATTCGGTGCGCAAGGTCGTGAACCCGTCAGGAATACACGCTACTTTAAGTATCGGCATCGGCAAAGACGGAGCCGGGTTTGAGGAGAATTACCGCTTTGCGTCGCTGAGCATCGATATGGCGCTGTCCCGGGGAGGAGATCAGATCGTTCTGAAAAACCGGTTCAGCTTTGAGTTTTTCGGCGGCCGCGGCACTGAGATCGAAACAAGGACAAAAGTCAAGTCCAGAGTCATGGCTAACGCTTTGTATCAGCTTATCGGCGATTCCTCGCAGGTGTTCATAATGGGGCATCAGCTTGCCGACATGGACTGCGTGGGGGCCGCGGCGGGCATGTGCTGCATTTGCAGAAAACGCGGGATAAGAGCGTACATTGTTATCAACCCCGTCCGTAACGCCTCGCATAAGCTGATTTCCCTCTTATGCCGTGAAGCTGAATATGAAAACGCTTTTATCAGTCCTCAGGAGGCGATGCTGAAAGCGGACGGCCAAAGCTTGCTTGTCGTTACGGATACAAACCGGCCCGAGCAGGTTGAGGATCAAAACCTGCTGCAAGCCTGCAACAGAGTTGTTGTGATCGACCATCACAGACGCGCGGCGAGTTATATTCAAAACGCGGCGTTATCTTTGCATGAGCCTTATGCCTCTTCTGTATGTGAACTGATGGCTGAGCTTCTCCAGGAACTGACGGAACAGTCGGACATAATGAGATGCGAAGCCGAAGCCGTTATGGCGGGCATTGTCATGGATACTAAGAATTTTATGATAAGAACGGGAGAGAGGACCTTTGAGGCCGCGGCTTTCCTGCGCCGCGCGGGCGCGGATACGGAAGAAGTAAAAAAACTCATGCAGAACGACATAGAAAATACCGTCGCGCGGTACAACATCATGCAACGCACAAAGCTTTATCACGGCAACATAGCCGTTGCCGCACCGGAAACCCCTCAGGACAGGATCGTTGCCGCACAAGCGGCGGACGAACTGCTCAATATTTCCGGCATACAGGCTTCTGTTGTCATTTATCCGACGGAAGACGGAGGCGTAGTGATCTCCGCAAGGTCGATAGGAGACATAAACGTTCAGCTGCTGCTTGAAGAATTCGGCGGAGGCGGAAATAAATCGGCTGCGGGAGCGCAGGTCAAAGACATAAGCTTAAGAGACGCGGTCAACAAGATGTTCAAAACCATAGACGCGTATTTGGGCGGATAGGGTCGATTTCCCGCCGTCCACGGCGAAAGGAAAAAAACTATGAAGGTTATTTTACTGGCTGATATTAAAGGCCAAGGAAAAAAAGGCGAAATGAAAGAAGTGTCCGACGGCTACGCAAGAAACTTCCTGCTGCCGAAAAAACTTGCGGCCGAGGCAACGACGGATAATTTGAACGTCTTAAAGGCGCAGGAAAAGGCAAGAGCGCTGAGGATATCAAAAGAAAAAGCCGCGGCCGAAGAAAACGCAAAGAAACTGGAAGGCATAATCATAAGAATACCCGCGAAATCGGGAGCGGGCGGAAAGCTTTTCGGCTCTGTCACCTCAAAAGAGATTTCGGAGGCGCTCACGGCGCAGCACGGTATCGAGATCGACAAAAACATGATAGTCCGGCAGGAACCTATAAAGAGTTTCGGCAACTTTGAAGTAAAATGCAAATTGGGGCATGAAATAACCGGCACGCTGTACGTTCTGGTCACGGAGGAAAAATAAACATCCGGACCGAATGACCCCGGCGAGCCTTTGATATGGGGTGCAAAGCGAATTGGACGAGCTTCTGGGCAGAAGGATACCGCACAGCGCGGAGGCGGAGCAGGCGGTGCTCGGCTCGATGCTGATAGACCCGGGCTGTATTGCGGAGGTTTTGCATAAGGCAACTCCTTCGGATTTTTATCTGACCGTCAACAGGGAGATATTTGAAACTGTTTTGTCGATGTTCTCATACGGGAAAATCGTCGACCCCGTCACGGTGCTTGACGGCATGCGCGAACGCGGAACGTTCAGGGAAGAAAGCTCCCAATCTTATCTTCTTGAATTGATGCAGATCACGCCCACAGCGGCTAATGTCATGAAATACACAGATATTATCCGCAATATGACCTTGCTGCGCAACCTCGCGGAAGCGGCAAGCGACATAACCTCCATGGTGACCGACGGCTCCGGCGCGGCCGATCAAATATTGGAAGCCGCCGAAAGGAAGATCTACGCGCTGCGCCGGGATCGGACCGTTGGAGGGCTCGTGCCGGTGTCCGAGGTGATACAAAGCGTTTATTTGCAGCTTTCCGAAGCCGCGGAAAAAGGAGTAAAGATACCCGGGCTGTCGACGGGTCTGCCCGATTTGGACGACGCCATATTGGGATTGAACCGCGGGGAGCTGATCATTATAGCCTCGCGCCCGGGCATGGGAAAGACCAGTATAGCTCTGAATATGGCCAAGCACGTCGCGAAAACGAGCGGGAAAGCGGTGGCTGTTTTTTCGCTTGAAATGGCGCGGGAACAATTAGTCACGCGCCTTTTGGCTTCGGAAGGCCGGGTGGACAGCCAAAAGCTCGTGACCGGCAAGCTCAGCCGTGAAGAGTGGCGGCGGGTGGCTCAAGCCGCCGCCGCCGTGAGCAACACAAAGATAAAGATCGACGATAATCCTTCGCTGTCCGTCGCCGATATGAACGCGCAATGCAGAAGAGCGGACGATTTGGGACTTGTGGTCATCGATTATTTACAGCTGATGCAGACTGCGGGCTCGGAACACAGTTACTCAAACGAAAACCGCACGATAGCTGTTTCCGACATGAGCCGTATGCTTAAAATAATGGCAAAGGAACTCAATGTTCCGGTAATATGCCTTTCTCAGCTCTCCCGCGCTAACGAGGGCAGGCAGAATAAGCGCCCGATGCTGTCGGACCTGCGTGAATCGGGTTCGATAGAGCAGGACGCCGATATTGTCATAGGACTCTACCGGGACGGATATTATAACAGAGAATCTGAGAATCCGAGCATTGCCGAAGCGATAATATTGAAAAACCGCAGAGGCGACTCAAAAACGATAGAACTCTTATGGCTGCCGGAATATACGACATATGTTTCGGCGGAAAAACGGCATGAAGATGAATACTGACTTTGCCGACAAATACGATATGCTCCCGCCCGGCTGCCGGGTACTCTGCGCCGTTTCCGGCGGAAAAGATTCGATGTGTCTTCTGCATTTTCTTTTTTTTCGCTCAAAAGAACGCGGGTTCGAAGTTTTTTGCGCTCACTTCAACCATCTTTTACGCGGGAGCGAATCAGACGCGGACGAGAGATTCGTCAGAGACTATTGCGCTGAAAATAAAATCGGTTTTTACTGCGGCTCCGGCGACGTAAAAACATATGCCGCCGAAAACGGACTGAGCGTCGAGGAGGCCGCGCGGGAACTCCGTTATGATTTTCTCGAAAAAACAGCGGTTGAGATAAACGCTGACAGGATAGCTGCGGCGCATAACGCTGACGATAACGCGGAAACCGTGCTCATAAATCTGACGCGCGGGACAGGGCTTCGCGGCTTGTGCGGGATACCGCCTGTTCGAGGGAAAATCATTCGTCCGCTCTTATGGGCGACCGGAGCCCGGATAGAAGAGTATCTCTCGGAAAACGGCGTCCCGCACATTGAGGACAAAACCAATCGATCGGAAATCTATATCAGGAATAAGATACGAAGCAGAGTCGTTCCCGTGCTGAAAGAAATCAATCCCGCTTTTGCCGAAAACGTTTTCAGATCGTCCGAGCTTCTGCGGGAAGACGAGGGCTTCATTTCGTCCGAGGCGGAGGATTTCATCAATAAGAACCTGAAAGAAAACTCGTTGCCGGCGGCAGAGCTGAAAAGCTTGCCGAGAGCTGTTTCGGCAAGAGTGTTGAGGCAGGCAGTAAAAGCGCAGCCGGCAGCCGAACGGATAGAGGCGCTTTACGCGCTGTGCGGCGGGGACGGCCCGTCGTCAACGGCGGAGATCAACGGGGTTTGCGTCAGGCGCGAGTATTCGCGGTTGGTCTTCGGCGCTCCGCCGCAAACGGTTTTATCTGCATCCGAACTGAAGCCGGGAGATACGCTCATTTTACCCGAGGCGGGATTTGAAATCCTCTGCCGGAAAACGGATGACTGCCCGGAATTTAACAATTCGTTAAATATTTTTTTCTTTCAAAGTGAATCCGTTTGTGGTAAAATATCTGTCAGGTGTCGCCGCGGCGGGGATGAAATACGGATTTTAGGCAGAAATTGCACAAAGAGTTTAAAAAAACTCTTTTCGGACGCAAAAATTCCGCGTGCAAAGAGAGAGAGTATTCCCGTCATCGCGGACGAGGTAAAGGTTTTGGCCGTTTACGGGTTCGGTCAGGATGAAAAATCGGCGGCAAAACCCGGGACCGGCGCTATAAAAGTTGAAGTAAGGACGATATGACGCTATGCATAAGGATATTCAAAGTGTCCTTTTTACCGAAGAACAAATAAAAAACCGCGTCAAAGAAATGGGGAGCAGGATTTCCGCGGATTTCAAAAATCTTGATCCCATATTCGTGGGGATACTTAAGGGCAGCTTTATTTTTATGTCGGACTTGATGCGCGCCGTGGATATGGACTGCACCGTGGATTTCATGGGCGTGTCCTCTTACGGGAGAGGTTCGGTGACCACGGGAGCCGTTAAGATCACCAAGGATCTGAACGAGAGCATTGAAAACCGAAGTATTATTCTGATCGAGGATATACTTGACAGCGGCGTGACTCTTAACTATTTGGTCAACTGCCTCGAAGTCAGAAAACCGGCTTCGATCTCGATAGCCGCGCTCTTGAATAAGCCGGCTCGAAGAGAAAAATCTGTCAAACCGGACTATATAGGTTTTGATGTTCCGGACGCTTTTGTTGTAGGCTACGGACTCGATTACGCAGAAAGATACAGAAATCTGCCTTATATAGGCGTTCTGAAGCCTTTGATCTACGCTGACTGACCGATAAGGACGAAAAAGAAAGATAATCCCGGGACCGGTTTTTGTTTTTGAGACCGGCCGGCGGTGCGGGAAGGGAGTGACTGTTACTTGAAGCAAAGACCCAACAGAGCAAGAGATTTCGGTTTTTATGCCCTTATATTAATAATCATTCTGGCTACGGTATTTTCAATGACGTCGCCGACGGACACCGTCACATATAAATATTCCGAAATTATAGAACTGTTTGAACGGGAAAAAGTGGAGTCTTTCGGAACAAAGGGCAACGATCTTGTTCTCATACTCAGGGAAGAATATAACGGAAGCAAAGAGATCGAATATAAAATGTTTGATTTCGCGGTATTCTATACAGACCTGAACGATCTTATAAGGGAACAAAAGGCGAGAGGGATATTGTCCGAATACGACTATACGGAAGCGTGGACGCCGCCTTGGTGGATGTCTTTCCTTCCGTATCTCGGCGTTATTATACTGTTCGGCGTTTTATGGTATCTGATGATAAACCGCGCTTCGGGAGGAGGCGCCGGAGGAGTTGCCAAATTCAGCAAGGCGCGCACCCGTTTGGGCAGCGACGAAAAAAAGAAAGTCTTGTTTTCGGATGTTGCCGGCGCGGAAGAAGAAAAAGCCGAACTGCAGGAAGTGGTCGAATTCCTTAAAAATCCGGGCGCTTTTACCGAGATGGGCGCCAGGATCCCGAAGGGAGTTTTACTTGTAGGCCCGCCCGGAACGGGAAAAACGCTCATCGCAAAAGCCGTCGCAGGGGAGGCGGGCGTACAGTTTTTGTCGATATCCGGCTCTGATTTTGTTGAGCTTTATGTGGGCGTGGGCGCGTCCCGCGTTCGCGACCTGTTTGATCAGGCAAAAAAAGTGTCCCCGGCAATTATTTTCATAGATGAGATAGACGCTGTCGGCAGACAAAGGGGCGCGGGCCTCGGGGGCGGGCATGACGAGCGCGAGCAGACCCTGAACCAACTGCTTGTCGAGATGGACGGGTTCGGGACAAACGAGGGAGTTATCGTCGTTGCGGCGACTAACCGTTCGGACATATTGGACAACGCTCTTTTGCGCCCGGGGCGCTTTGACCGGCAGGTCTATGTGGGATTGCCGGATATAAGAGGACGCGAGGCGATACTGAAGATACACGCGAAAGGTAAACCGCTGGGAGACGACGTTGACTTAAACAGCATTGCAAAAGGCACGCCCGGTTTCACCGGGGCCGATCTTGAGAACCTTCTGAATGAATCGGCGCTTCTCGCGGTGCGCAGAAAGAAAAGATATATAACCATGCCGGATATCGACAACGCGATCTTGAAAGTGATGGCCGGACCCGAGAAAAAAAGCCGGGTGATTTCGGAACGGGAAAGAAAACTGACGGCCTACCACGAAGCGGGACACGCGGTGGCGTCCAAGTATTTGGAACATGTCGACCCTGTGCACCACATCACGATCATTCCCCGCGGGCCTGCCGGAGGCATGACGGTCTACAGGCCGAAAGAGGACAAGACTTTTTCTTCGCGCAGCGAGATTTTTGAAAGAATCATTTCGGCGCTCGGCGGGCGCGTTGCGGAGCGGCTGATGCTCGACGACATATCCACCGGGGCGTCCGGCGATATACGGCAGGCAAGCGCCCTCGCGCGGGCTATGGTAACACAATACGGCATGAGCGACAGGCTGGGGCCCATATCATTCGATTCGAGCGAACACAGTATTTTTATCGGCAGAGATTTCGGGCAGACAAAAAGCTACTCCGAAGAGACCGCCGCCATGATCGACGAGGAAGTCAAAAGGATATTCGATGAAGCCGGCGAACGGTGTGAGGTCATACTGAAAGAACACATGGAACTGCTCATAAAAACAGCGGATTACCTGCTTGAGAACGAGACGATGGAAGGCGAGGATTTCGATTATCTCTGTGACACAGGAGAATTCCCGCCGAAGAAGATCGCGCCTGCCGGTTTTGATGAGGCGATGAAAGCCGGAGAAGCGCAGGAAGACGAAAGCGCCGATATAAAAGCTGATGACCGAAATGACGCTGAAGCCGCGGAAGATAAGGAAAATACGGAAGACGCCGGCGCTGAAGCCGCGGATGCGGAAGACGGGACGCAGAGCGGGGAGCGCTGACGGATATGAGACCGGGTGAGAGATGAAATTAGGTATAGTGGGACTGCCGAACGTCGGCAAGTCGACGCTTTTTAACGCCATTACGAACGCGGGCGCCGAGACGGCGAATTATCCGTTTTGTACGATAGAATACAATGCGGGCGCGGCTCTTGTGCCGGATAAACGCTTGGATTATCTCGCGGAAATGTATTCGCCGAAAAAATATACCCCGGCGGTAATCGAGTTTGCGGATATAGCCGGACTCGTTAAGAGCGCTTCCGAAG
>WRJA01000062.1 GCA_009782435.1 Oscillospiraceae bacterium | reverse complement strand
TTTCCTTGCCATATAAAATACCTCCGTCATCAAGTCTTATTTTACCTGACTCAGGAGGTTTACACAATTTATTACGCGCTACCACAATCTCCGGCTGCTTTGGGATTTTCCCGGCCGGAGATTGTTTTAATGCAGCATTAAACGCAAATATACAGTCGCTATTCATTATGAGTTGAACCGGATTTTGTAAAATTCCCGAGAGGATTTGCAGCGGCGGCCATGCGCAGATCTGAACTGTCGACATGCGTATAGATTTGTGTAGTATTCAAATGCTCATGTCCGAGTATTTCCTGAAGCGTCCTTACGTCAACGCCGTTTTTGAGCATAAGCGTGGCGCAAGTATGTCGCAGTTTATGTGAAGAATAATTAGTCATATCCAACCCGGCTTTCAATAATGTATTCTTTACCATGGCGTGTATACTCTCGCGGCTCATCCTTGACCGCCTGTTTGAAAGAAAAAGAGCGTTTTTATCAGCGGAAGCTATATGCTTTCTCACAGATATATAATCGTTTATTGCCGACACGGTCGAGTCATTCAAAAAAACGATGCGTTCTTTATTTCCTTTACCGATAACCCTTATGTGATCTTCTCGAATATCGTTGACATTCAGGTTGACAATTTCGGAAATTCTTAAACCGCAGTTTAAAAATATGCATATAATGCAATAGTCACGAATATCGTTTTTTCCGCCTGTTGCGTTCAACAGACGCATACTCTCATCAACAGATAAATACTTCGGCAGCGTTTTCGGTATTTTCGGAGAATCCAAGTCCTTTATCGGATTATCAGTCAACAGCTGTGCTTTTACGACCAAATATTTATAATAACTTCGAAGTGTTGCAACTTTTCTTGCTCTTGTCGCAGGCGATAACCCGTATTTCTCAGTTTTTGAATTTTGGTTTTTAACTCTGTCGCGGGACAGATACGAAAGATAATCATATATTTCATTGATATTGACAGCGGAAACAAAATCAATATCGATATCCTTAATATCAATACTATTAATGTCTGTATTGCGCGGAGCATTTCCCCGGATTATTTTCAAGTAACGAAAAAATGTACGGAGGTCTAAAAAATATTCTTCGACTGTGGCTTTAGAATGCCCCTTAATGGTTTCGTGATAAATTAAAAACCCCTTCAATACTTCAGGGGCTTCATTCCTGTAATCCATTTTCAATCCCCTATATTAAACAAAATTTTTATTTTGTTTAATAATGTCTGCCGGCGATACCGGCGCAATGCGCCTTTTCCCTTGTGTTTTCTGCTTTCTTACAATATATCAAAATTCCCTTTTTCCGTCAACAAAACCTTGTTTTGTGTAATTGCCATTTCTGCGGCGCAAGTGAACACCGCATGTATTATTCTTCTTTTAGTAAAATTGCGCCGCCGATATCAAACAACGGTCTTTTTGTAAGATAAATCGGCTTCATATTTCTTTCAACCAAGAATTCTTCGATTTTATGACCGTCCGGATGATTGTTTAAATTTCCGGTAAACGCAATGAGATTCTCTGAGAGCAAAAAAGACGAACCGCCGATAAAACCACTGTTAAATCCGGGAAGACTGATATGACCCGGAGTTATTCTTAAAAAATGAACGCTGTGTTTTTCAGCCGCACTTATTATGCCGGGATCAGAGCTTATTATCACTCCTGAGGCAATGACGCATACAGAACATTTCGCATAAGCCTGACGGACGGTAATATTTTTACAGCCGGTCATAGATCTAAAAACAACAGGGTCTGTATAATCAGGGTTAAAAAACATAAAATCACCGGCTGCGCACACATTGAGTCCGGCGTCAAAGGGATACTCTCTCCCCTGTTCGTTTTCGGTTTTTATTACTCTAAATCCTTCGGCAACTAATCGGTCAACAAAATCCGGATTTTCGATGTATATTCTTTTCTGAAGAATAAGCTTGTTTTCCCCTGCATGGATAACGCTCAAATCCGCGTGTCCCGACAGTTTTGAATCAACATTTAAATTACCGGGTATACGGATAACTTCAACTCCCTCGTTGTTAAGAGGGTTTTCAAGTTCAGGAGCATATTTTTCCCCGATAAGCAAGCAATTAACTTTTCCCTGCGGAAGATTCGGACGGCATATGAATCTTTCTCTTTTTATCGGTAAAGCCGTTCTATCTGGAAAGGACCGCATAAACAGCATCGCGAACATTTTTTACGGGGATGAGTTTCAGGGTTTCAGGTAAATTTGATTTTTCCCCGTCACGAACCGGAAGCACACAATATTTGAAGCCCATACGAGCTATTTCCGAAAGTCTGTTTCCTGTAGACGATGCGGGCCGCAGTTCACCGGTAAGTCCGACTTCACCTATCGCAGCGACATCATAACCTATAGGTTTGTCTTTATAGCTTGAAGCCATTGCAAGAACAGTCGCCAAATCGGCAGCCGGCTCATCCAATTCAAGCCCGCCCGCAACATTCACATAAGTGTCGCAACCGCCCAATACCATACCTCCGCGTTTTTCAAGAACGGCGAGCATAAGCATAACGCGGTTATAATCAATGCCGTTAGAATTGCGCCTCGGAACATTTCCTGAGGCCGGGGTCACAAGTGCTTGGATTTCCGCCATAATAGGGCGCGAACCTTCGATGACACATGTAACACACGTGCCGGAAACATCTCTCGGGCGTCCGGCTAAAAGCATTTCTGAAGGATTGCTCACTTGTATCAGACCGTTTTGAGCCATTTCGAAAACACCGATCTCATTTGTGGAGCCGAAACGGTTTTTAACAGCGCGGAGTATTCGATTGGGAGTGCTGCTGACGCCTTCAAAGTAAAGCACACAGTCGACCATATGTTCCAGCACTCTCGGTCCGGCAATAGCTCCTTCTTTATTAACATGTCCGATAATAAAAGCTGTTAAGTTTTTTGTTTTCGCAGCACGCATAACTGCAGATGCACATTCTTTCACCTGGCCTACGCTTCCGGGAGCAGAATTGAGATTTGCGCTGCACAGGGTTTGAACTGAATCTATAATAACAACGGAAGGTTCCAGCTTTTCTGTTATTTCAAGGGCCGCTTCCAAATCCGTTTCTGCTAAGACATACAGATTTTCGTTCGCAATACCGAGACGCCCGGAACGCATTTTTATTTGCCGACGGCTTTCCTCTCCGGTCACATATAAAATCTTTCCGTTTTCCGCTACAGAGCCGCACATTTGCAGTAAAAGCGTTGATTTTCCAATACCGGGCGCGCCGCCGATCAACACAAGCGATCCGCGTACGGCTCCCCCGCCCAAAGCGCGGTCAAATTCCGGCATACCTGTTGAAAACCTTATCTCGTTTTCTTCGCTCACTTCATTTATCGGAACGGCAGGATTATCAGCCGAGCTTGTTCCCGGTTTTTGCGTTATTTTTTCCGGATGAATCTCTGTCATTGCGTTCCACGCACCGCAAATCTGACATTTGCCGCTCCACTTTGGAAATTCGTTGCCGCATTCCGAACAGCAAAATACCGTTTTGCTTTTCATAAAAAGAAACTATCTCCGATCAGATTATTAAATCCGGTTCCCGGTATTTTATTAGGTCATCGTACTTATTAAGAACAGGCCGTACATGCTCACCCAGAAATTCAGAAACCTGCTCCGCAGCTCTGCCTGTAAAGGCCGAAGGTTCAAGCTCAGTTTGTATCTCACTTTCAGTCATGTTAAACATACGGTCGCCGGCTATCCTTGAAATAAGATCGTTCGGCAACCCCATATCCTTCACCGCCGCTGCTGCTGCAACGGAATGTATGCGTATCCTTTCATGAAGCAGCTGCCTGTTTCCGCCCTTTTTCACCGCCCGCATCAGTATATTTTCTGTTGCCATAAACGGGAGTTCCTCGACAACGTGTTTTTTTATGACTTTTTCATGGACTTCTATTCCGGAAACCACGTTTAAACAGACAGTCAATATCGAATCCGCTGCAAGGAAAGCCTCCGGCACAGACAAGCGTTTATTCGCAGAATCATCAAGAGTTCGTTCAAACCATTGGTTATAAGCGGTCATCGCAGGATTTTGCGCCAGAGCAATGATATATCTGGAAAGAGAACAAATCCTTTCGCAGCGCATCGGATTGCGTTTATACGGCATTGCCGACGAGCCGACCTGCCCGGTCTCGATAGGTTCTTCAAGTTCCTTAAGATGAGCTAAAAGTCTCATATCCGTTGCGAATTTCCCCGCGCTCTGTGCTACGGAAGAAAGAAGCGATAAAACAAGGTAATCCGTTTTTCTTGAATATGTCTGGCCGGAAACGGGTACGGTCCCCGCTTCAAAACCTATTTCCGCAGAAATGAGTTCATCAAGTTTTTTAACTTTTTCGTGATCTCCGTCAAAAAGCTCTAAAAAACCGGCTTGAGTACCTGTAGCCCCTTTACTTCCGAGTAGCCGAAGTGAGGAAATCCGATATTCCGTTTCATTAAGGTCGGTCAAAAAGTCGTTCAGCCACAGGCAAGCTCTCTTACCGACAGTAGTCAGCTGAGCCGGCTGAAAATGCGTGAACCCCAAAGTCGGCAATGATTTATACTTTTCCGCAAAAAGCGCCAAGCGATTAATAGTGTTTATCAGCCCCGCGCGAATAACAGTCAAACCTTCACGCATAAGAATAATGTCTGTATTATCGCCTACGTAACTGCTTGTCGCTCCCAAATGGATAATCGGCATTGCCAAAGGACATTCTTTTCCGAAAGCGTGAATATGCGCCATAACGTCATGGCGGATTTCCTTTTCTTTTGCGGCGGCGTATTCAAAGTCAATATCATCCGTATGCGCTTCCATTTCCTTTATTTGTTCTGCTGTAATATTTAGGCCGAGTTTACGCTGCGCTTTCGCCAAAGCCACCCAAAGCCTTCTCCAAACGGATATCTTTTTTTGCGGAGAAAAAAGATACGCCATTTCCGGGCCGGCATATCTTGATACCAAAGGACACTCATACGTGTCGTTCAAGTTCATTCTCCTTTCAGAAAGCTTTCAAGCCTGTCAAGTCCCGATCGGATATTTTCCATTGAAGCAGCGTAAGTCCAACGCACGAAACCCGGGGCTCCGAAACCGGAACACGGAACCACGGCCACCATGGCCTTTTTAAGAAACGCGACTGCAAAATCATCGTCATTATTAATATACTGTCCGCCAAGGGACTTCCCTGTCAGCCCTTTAATGTTCATCATAATATAAAACGCGCCTTCCGGTATGAGGCAGCTTACACCCGGAATTTTATTAATACGCTCCGTGATATAGTTTCTCCGGACCTCAAAAATCTTTCGCATAGCTTCAACGCTGTCTTGCGGGCCGTTGACCGCTTCAATGGCGGCCCACTGACACATCGTTCCGGGCGCTCCCGTTGAGTGGCTGAGATAATTTGACATGACCTCAGCTATCTGCGAATTCGACGCGGAATACCCGACACGCCATCCCGTCATGGAATAGGATTTTGAGACGCCGTTTATCAATACGGAACGTTCTTTCGCGTCTTCGCTCAAAGTGGGAAAACTTACAAATTCCCTGCCGTCATAAACAAGCCCGTAATATATTTCATCAGAAACGACATACAGATCATGTTTTTTGCATATGTCGGCAATTTCTTTTAAATCATTGCGTGAATACACCATTCCGGTCGGATTTGACGGATTATTGATGATTATCGCTTTTGTTTTATCCGTAATAAATTCTTCGATTTGTTCGGGACGTATTTTAAAATTCGCTTCCTCGCCCGCGCTTATTATCACCGGCACCCCGCCTGCCATGATCGTCGCTTCCTTGTAAGTCACCCAATACGGAGCAAGAAGTATCACCTCGTCTCCGGGATTAAGCAAAGCCGTCAGGGCTATGAACACATTATGTTTGGCCCCGCCGGCTACAACGATTTGCGTATAATCATATCCGAGTCCTAAATCGGCTTTTAGTCTCTCCGCTATCGCCACCCGCAATTCGGTTATTCCGGCGGCAGGCGTATATTTTGTTTTTCCGGTTTTTATTGCTTCGATACCTGCGGCTTTTATATTGTCCGGAGTGTCAAAATCAGGTTCTCCGGCGCCGAAGCCAATAACATCCAATCCGCCGGCTTTCATGCTTTTGGCAAGAGAATCAACGGCGAGAGTTGTAGATGCTTTTATTGAAAGGGCTGTTTCTGAAAGTGGTTTCATTCTGACACCTCACTCGGCAAATATCAGCAGAACACAGCGGTCTGCTTATGAGTTTCGGATATTTTTACATCCAAATCCCGGAATGCTTCCCTGAGCATCCCGGAAATGACCGGAATAACAACATTTTCAGTGGAGAAATGATCGCCGTCTATCAGATTGATTCCGTATTCTTTTGCGTACAGGAAACGGTGATACTTTATATCAGACGTCACATATGTATCGCAGCCTGCTTTAACCGCGGCGTCCAACTCATCGCCGCCGGAACCGCCGCAGCATGCAATATACTCTACATCACGGCCGGCATTGTGACATTTGAGACAGGTTGTTTTCAACGCAGATTTTACTGTTTCCGCAAAACGTTCAAACGGAACAGGAGCCGGGAGTTTTCCTGTTCGTCCGATTCCGTACGGTATTCCGTCAGGATACTCTCCCGCCGGCAAAAGCACTCCGGTAACCCTCCCGCCCAGTTTTGACATTAGAACGTCGTTAACGCCGCCGCCGACAGAATCGAGATTTGTGTGGAGGCAGATCGCTGATATTTTATTCGTCAGAAGACGGACCGCTTTACGTCCGACGCTGTCGGAGTCCGTAATACTCTTCAGTTCAAAAAAAACAGGATGATGCGACACTATCAGTTCTGCACCGAAGCTTATTGCCTCGGATATCACATCATCAGTGATATCCAACGCTACGAGTACACGTTTCACCTCAGCAACTGTTATTCCCACCAATAATCCCGCATTGTCAAAATCCGATTTCAGACGGACAGGTACTCTGTTTTCAAAATAATCCGCTATCTCCGCGACAGTCGGCACAGATATCTCTCCTCATTTCAGTCAAATCATATAAAATCTCCGTGCTTTTGCGGAGGTTTTTTTCCTTTTCAATTTCAATAATGCCGGCGCTCTTAATTCCGGTAATCTCCTTGCTGTATTTCTTAATTAGTAAGTCAATGTGTTTTTTTGCCAATGGTTCCGCTGAAAAGAATTCAAATTTTCCCGCTGCTAATTCTGCGGCGCTGTAATCCGTCCGGACTTTTCCGCCCGTCGCTAAAATTACAGGATATATCTTGCCGGCGTCTTCCGTGAGATATTCGGTTATTATCGTATATTCGTTTTCACAAAGCCACTGCCTCAGTCTCTCCGATTTAGTCATCGGCTGGAGTATCAGGAGGCGTTTTGAGGCTGTCCTCGGCGCACGGCTGATAATACCGGAAACGGTCTCCCCTCCCATACCGGCAATTATGACGGTGTCTGTCGAATCGACCGGGCATTTTTCCAGACCGTCGCATAAAAAGAGCGTTATTCTGTCGGAAAGTTTTGCTTGTGAGATCGATTCTTCCGCGCGTTTATAAGGTCCGTGTTTTATTTCCGTCGCATAAACATGCCGACATATACCGCTCGTGATAAGATATACCGGCAAACGGCAATGATCGGTTCCCACATCGGCGGCAACGGAATTCCGTGGCACAAGTGAAGCAATCTTCAGCAGCCTTTCGGGCAACCTCTTATTATTCATGTTATCCGTTGATTCCGTTTAGAGTAAAAAGAATACACAGGGCGTCAAATCTCAAAAAAACAACAGCCGGTGATACCGGCTGTTACCATCTTACGCGCCGGCGGCTATGAAAGCGTTTAGTTTTTCGAGAAATTCCTCAACATCGACTCCGTGCGCTCCGCACGCCTCTTCAATGTTTTCTCCCGCTGCCATCGCACAGCCCATACAGTGCATCCCGATTTCGCGGAATAAAGGCATTGTATCGGGCGCGCTCGACATTATTTCGGAAATTATTGTTTCTTTTTCTACACGGAACATAAGTTACCCTCCAATAAAAATAAGCTTAACTTTCAGCTTAAATTATCAGGTTGATTCTGTCAAGGATATTTATCGCAGAATCTCGCAAAAAGTCTCCAAAGCCGTTCTGGCCCGTTCACTAAACCCGGTCTGCATATCTGTTTCTATAAGAAGACTTTGTATCCCTTCAGCATCGAGCATTCGTTTTATCGGAACATAGTCGTACTCCTCGGGGTCGCAAAACTTCGTGGAAGTGAACAAGACGCCGTTCGCTCCGCTTTCCTTAACAAGATTAATGAGCATCTCCCCTCGTTTTTTGCCCGGGTCATACAACACCGCGCAGCCCTCAGTCTCTCCGATACGCAAAGCCAACCCGTATACCGGGTCAAAGGTCGCGGGGGTATCCTGCCTGTATCGCAGGGATTCTTGTGTCACCTGATCGTCAGCTACAGAGACGCCGCAGCTTTCCAAAAGCGCTAAAAGACCGAAGTTATCGGCGACCATCCCCGTAGTTACTATGCGCGCCCCTTTTCTGACAGTTACCGGCGAATGCTCCAAACATTCCGCCAAGTTATTCAAAATCTCCGTATGTTCCTTTACGGGTATAAAATATCCGCATTTCATCGCCGCGCATCTCTCGGATGGGGATAGTGTTTCCGGCCGTTTTTTCAGAGCAGTGAGGAACCGTCGGCCCGCCGCTCGGTTCTCGTTGTATATTCTCACTGAAGCAGCGATTTGATCGTCCGTCACGGTGCGGCCCGATATCTCCTCAAGACATTTTTGTATCTTTCTATACTGTGAGACTGTGAATTCAATACCGGCGGTGATTTTTCTGTTCTGAGCATGAGCTACCGGAATAACGGGGATATCTGAAACGCCGGCTTCCCAATTGGCGCCCATGCACTTTAAGCTGTCGCATAAAATAGGAATCATAACGGCTGAAAAGCCCTTATATGCGCCGATTATTCCGAGTTCCAACGTCGTGTGAAGCAACGAACAAAAAAAAGACGGGAAATAACGTTTCGAATCTGCGGCGCGTATTTCGGCGCCCCACATACCGAACGGCATCATTCCTGCGGCGTGTATTAGCTCCTCCGGGCAGAAATACGGCATACAGCCGACTATTCTCTGACCATCTGAGAGAAAGCGTTCCGCTTCACGCAGAGGATCTGAGGTAATCTTAAGACATCGATCAAGTAAGTTCTTAAGTTTATCCACGGTCCGCGTCCTTTCTGTTCTTTTTATTTTCCGCCATGATCTCAACAAGTCCCTGTACTCTTGTCAAATACTGCGCCTCGGAAAAAGCGCGCGGGTCTGATTGGTCCCCGTCAAAGACGACGGTGGGGATTCCCGTTTGCTCACGCAGACGGCGTTCCATTTCATACAGGTTGCCGCTCCAGTGCTTGCAGCTGCGGTTCATGTGGAATATGGCTCCGTCAACTCTATTGCGCACAGCGTCGTGAACGAGCAGTTCCGTTTCTCTGTCAAAACAGTTACAGTTGGGAACGTAACTGTAGGCAGCCATAAGTTCATCGATATTATCATACAGAAAACTGAATGCCGGGCCGTAAATACTGGCTGTTACATTTACTCCCATGTTCTTAAGTGTCTTGAAAGTATAGCTCAAATGAGCCCAGCAAGCTATGCCCTCAAAAAGCACACGGTATTCCTCGGCAGCTTTAAATGTGGAGGTTCCGTTTTTTATCGCCAGTTCATATTCTTCAGCAAGCTGTTCAAAAGCCTCTGCTCCCTCAGGAAGACCGCGAGCCACGCATGCGACGGCCATGTTATTAAAAATATCAAAGCCGGAAAAAGGTGACGGAGTATATTTTGCGTAGTCAACAGCTCTGAGCCATGCCTTTGAACTGCGGTTGGACTGCTCCATTACTTCTCTGAAGCGCTTTTCCTCAAAGTGCTTACCGGTTATTTCCTCCAAACTCTTAATACAGTCGTCAAACTGAGCGCGTATGTAGCGCACACGGTCTTCGTCGCATATCCTCGCGTCAAGGTGCGGTATATCGATCAAAAGCATGGGAATCTTTAATTCCAAAGCCAGGTTTTCATACCATTTTATCATGCAATTGCATATATTGTTGCAGCAAAGCAGAAAGTCCGGCATCGGAATGGGCAATTCATTGCAGTATTTAAGATTCGCATAGGCAAAGCTTATACGCGAATATGAACACAGATCCGGGGAATATCCCATGCCTTCCGCATGTTCGCACATACGCAAACCGCCGCCTTTAGCTCCGATGGCTGCCGCCTGATTCTCCGGGTAAACAACGGGGACCCCCATCGCGGTCGTTAATTCCTGAGGGAAATTTGATGCGCTCCAGCCTACCTTCTCTCCCCTGTTCTTCGCATCCCAAGCGTCTTGCGTTGCTTTGTCTGCTATTTCTTTCAGACGGAGCTTCGCCGGTTTTCGCTCCGGCGTCTGCGTATCAATCATTATCCCGTCCTCCTTTTTATCATCCGATGATAACAGTATAACCGTCACCGGTAAAACCGACAAGGGTTATCTGCCCGGTCTGCAGTTAATAAGCCTTTTTGTGAGCCGTTGAATAACCTGTTCGTTTATGATATAAGAACAGTAAAATGATTATAAGGAGAATCAGATATGTCAAACGGAACGAAATTGAGACTGCTTTTTGAGAAAGCTCCTGTCCTTGCGCCGTTTGTTTATGATGGTATGATGGCAAAAATGGCAGCTGCCTCCGGAATGCAGGCCCTGTATTGTACAGGGGGCGGTAATTCGCATTCCCGCGGTTTTCCCGATGTCGGGCTGATCACTATGTCGGAAATGACCGACAAGATACGTATTCTTTCCGAGAGTTCCGATTTGCCGATCATCGCGGACGCGGATACAGGCTACGGGAGCTATGCAAATGTAAGGCGCACGGTACGCGCCTATGAACAAGCCGGTGCGGCGGCACTACACATAGAGGATCAAAAATGGCCTAAGAGTTGCGGTTATCTCGGCACGAAACAGGTAACAGATCGACGGGAAGCAATCGTAAAAATCAAAGCGGCTGTCGACGCTCGTACAACGGATATCATCATTATCGCCCGCACGGACGCGCTTACTGTTTTGGGGCCGGATGAAGTGGAAGAGCGTGCCCGCGGATTTACGGAAGCCGGAGCGGATATGGTATTTGCGGACGGATTGGTTACAATGGAAGATGCTATAGATTACAGAAAGCGCCTTAATAACATTCCGCTCTTGTTTAACAACTGTATGGGCCTGCCTATGAACGATCTGAACGCTGCCGCCCGTTTCCAGATAGTGATACATCCCGGCGTTATGATGCATATCCAACAAGAAATCACAAAAGGCATGAAAATGCTGTCAGAGACGGGAATCAGCCCTTTTACCGGAGATTTTCGGGCTGAGATCAAACGTGCGGCGGAGATCATGGGCGCAGGAGAGCATTTTGACCTTGATTCATATTATCAAAATCTCCGGGTCGATGATTCTTTGTCGTGATCAATCGGATATTTTCAATTCTGTAAAAACAACATAAAAAGGACGCTTTTGCGCCCTTTTTTATGTTCATCGTTTTGTTCCCCGTTCGATTGCCAAAACAGCGGCGCCGATCGCTCCCGCCAACTGTCCTCGCGTGTCCGTGAAAACATCCGTCGCAAGTTCCGCGCGCAGCGCGCGTACGACGTCTTTATTATGCGAGAGTCCTCCGGTCATAAATAACGGCGGGATTACGCCCGAGCGCTTACAAAGCGATGCGACGCGCACCGCGACGGAGTGATGTATTCCGGCAGCTATATCGCGTTTATCGCTTCCCTGCGAAAGCCGGGAGATCACTTCGGATTCGGCAAAAACCGTACAGGTTGAGCTGATTTCGACCGGCTCTTTCGCTCCGGCGGCAAGCTCATCCATAAGAGAGACATCCGTCTCAAGTACTCGGGCCATAACTTCCAAAAAGCGTCCGGTGCCGGCGGCGCACTTATCGTTCATAATAAAGTTTGATAGTTTTCCGTCAGATGAGAGCGTGAGTACCTTAACGTCCTGTCCGCCGACGTCCGCTACCGTTCGCGACTCGGGGAATAACCAAACAGCGCCTTTGGCATGACAGACCAATTCGCTTAGGCAGATATCCGCATCACTAAATGTATTTCGCCCGTAACCGGTAGCCGCGACACAACTCATTTCATCCGGCGCTGTACCGGCAGCTTCGCATGCTGCGGATACAGCCCGGCTCGGACCCGTGGTACCCGTTCCGGCAGGCACCACAGCTTCAGCGGCAATCGTGCCGTTTTCTCTCATAATGACGCATTTGGTGGCGGCAGAACCTATATCAACTCCCATAATAAGATTTTTATCAGCCACCGCAGGCCTCTTTCAAATCATCCCATGTATGATAGACTCCTGCTGTATGCATTTCCTCAAGCTCTTCCTCCCTGTAACCGATCTCACGTAATATTTGTTCACTGTGTTCGCCGAGAAGCGGCGCGCGTCCGTACGGCGGCTGTATTGAGCCCTTTATGTAAACCGGAGGCCTTATCATGGTGCGATGTCCGGTTGGGTACTCAACAGAGGAAAATGCTCCGACAGCCCAAGCCTGCGGGTCCTCAAGCACCTCTTCCCAAACCTTGGCTACGGAGAAAGGTATTTCGTTCTCTGTGAATATCTCGGCCCATTCACTCGCAGATTTGGTTTGAATCGCGTTATCGACCAATTCACAAAATTCGTGATTCAATTTATTTTCCGTAATATTCTTTATTGTATAGCGGGGATTGCCCACCAAGTCCTCTCGGCCTATGAGAGGCATGAAGCGTGGATAGTATAAATCAAAGGGCGGCATGCTGATCTGCATGAAACGATCGTCCTTTGTTTTATAAAAGTTGTTGAACGGATTATCCGCCAAAAATCGGCTTGTGGGGTAATTTTGCCCCATGTCTTTATACTGGGCCGCTTGTATTGCGATTCCCTGTACAAAGATCGAACTGTGCAGAAGATTGACAGATACTTTATCTCCGTTTCCGGTGCGCGCAGCATTGAAAAGCGCCACCATGATACCCGCACACAGAAAGATGCCGGCCTGATGATCCCCCAGACCGGGAACAAGATTTATCGGCTCAGTCCCTTTTTGATAAAGTGACCCCATAAATCCTCCGCGCGCAAAATATGCAGTAAAATCAAAGCCGGGGAGATCGCGATCCGGCCCTTCTTCACCATAGCCGGTAAAGACGCCGAAAACAAGCTTCGGATAAAGTGTCTTTAACGATTCATAATCAAGCCCGAGTTTTACTAAAGCTTGAGGTCTCCAATTCGTAAGAAACACATCGGCTTCGGCAAGCAGCCTGTGCAGAGCCTCCATCCCCTTCTTTGACTTGAGATCAAGCACCACCCCGCGCT
>WRJA01000061.1 GCA_009782435.1 Oscillospiraceae bacterium | reverse complement strand
GAAGGCCTTGAGGAGGGAGCGGAGGTCTTTGAGCTCCCGCGCCGCACGGCATTAAGGCTGATACGAACGGCAAAGGAACTCGGGACAGACTGCGATGTTTCCGTCGAACGATATGTCCCCGGAAAAAGGACCCCGGAAATGGAATTCGCGGAACGTCATCTTTTTGAATACTCTCCCGCGCGCTTTGAGAATGAAAACACCGGAGTCAGGTTATACACTGCTTTAAATATCGTTTCGGAATGTGAATTGGCCGCGGCGAACGTTTTGCGATTGGTCAGCGAAAATAATTGCCGTTTCGGTGATATAGCGATAGCTGCGCGGGGATTCGGAGAATATGCCGCCGTACTGGAGAGTATATTTGAGTATTACGGCGTGCCTCTTTATACGGCAAAAAGAAGCGATATACTGAAAAAACCGGTTCCGGCGCTGATCGGATCGGCTTATGAGATCATCTTCGGCGGATGGGATACCGACGATGTGCTGCAATATATCAAAACCGGATTGACGGGACTCAGCCAAAAACAATCAGACCTGCTCGCCCGATATGCGGCGGCGCGTTTGCTGCGCGGAGGCTCGTGGACGAAAGAGGATGATCTGCGTTTGCATCCCGACGGTTACGGAGAGGAATTTGACGAGGATGCGGAAAACCGGCTGAAAGAAATAAACGAATGCAGGCGCGTCATAAAAGCGCCGCTCATAAGACTGCAGGAGGCAAGCTCAAAAGCTTCGACCGCGCGGGAACAGGCCGAAGCTCTTTGCCGTTTTTTCGCGGATATCTCTCTGCCCGAAAGGCTTGCCGAGAGAGCTTCGGGACTAAAAGCGTCCGGCAGCAGGGAGATCGCCGACGAGTATGCGCAGCTCTGGGATATAACAAAAAACGCGCTTGAGCAGTTTGCCGCTGTTTTAAATGACGCGCCTTTGACAAGAGAGGAATTTTCGAAGCTTTTTCTCATTTTGCTTTCCTGCTATGACGTGGGGACCATACCGGTATCTTTGGACAGGGTGCAAGCCGGAGAGCCTGATCGAATGCGCAAGCGTAATATCAAGCATTTACTCGTTTTGGGAGCTTCGGATGACCGGATGCCTTTGATCGCCGAGAAGACGGGAATACTCTCGCCCGAGGAAAAAGAAGAAATAGCCCGGCTCGGCTCGGAAATCGGAGATCGGCCCTCGGATGAGATATGCCGCGAATTCGGGCTTATCTATAATTGTTTGACGCTGCCGTCGGAGTCTCTTACGGTTTCATACAGTCAATGCGGCGCCGAAGGCGCTTTGACGCGCCCCTCGTTTGTTTTCGGCAGGCTGAAGCTCCTTTTCGGCGAAGAGGAGCGCGCTTTTGATCCGGCCGACGTCAGGACCCGGGCAAAAGGGCCGGCGCTCGAGCTTGCGGCCGCGGCTGTTGCCGGCGAGCCTGCGCTGAGCGGACAAGCGGCGTTGGAGTATTTCAAAAATAAAGTAGGATTTGAAGAAAACCTCAAGCTCATTTCATTGGCGTCGGAAATGTCGCGGGGCCGGATTTCCGAAAGCGCGGCAAACGCGCTGTACGGCAAAAAACCGAGCCTGTCCGCCGGCCGCGCGGAAACATTGGCCTCATGCAAATTCAAATACTTTCTTCAATACGGCCTTAAGGCGAAACCTGAAAGAGAGGTGGTTTTCGATAAGCGGGAAACGGGAAACTTCATGCACTATGTTTTGGAACATACGGCGTCGGAGATCGCGGAAACGGGAGGCTTTCGAAACGCCGATAAAGAAAAAGTAACGGCGCTGACCGATAAATACGTGTCGCTTTACATACATGAAAAACTTGAGGATTTCCGTGAGAAGTCCGGTCGGTTCGAGTATCTTTTCCGCAGGCTGACAGGGGCGGTGCGCCGTGTGGTCGCGGATATGGCGGAAGAATTGAAAGAATCGGATTTTATGCCGCTTGATTTTGAGCTTGACTTTTCTGCCGGAGGGAAACTGCCGCCTGTTTCATTCGACGGGGAGGATGCTCCGCGCCTCACGGGGAAAGTTGACAGAGTGGACGGCTGGCTGCATGACGACAAGCTGTACATCAGGGTCGTCGATTATAAGACCGGGAAAAAATCCTTTGACTTATCCGACGTCCGATACGGGCTCAACATGCAGATGCTCTTGTATTTGTTTTCGATAGAAAAGACCGGCAGCCGGCGCTACGGACGGGAAATCGTTCCCGCCGGAGTGCTTTATGTGCCGGCGCGCGACGCGTTCATACAAACGGCGGGGCGAAACGCAAAGGAGGATGATCTCGAAAAAAAACGCGCGAGAGACCTTAAACGCTCCGGCCTGATACTCAGCGAGCCTGAAGTCATTGCCGCAATGGAGACATCCGGCGAACCTCGGTTCATACCGGTGAGTTTTAATAAATCCGGAGAAGCTGTGGGGGACTCGCTTGTCACATACGAGCGATTGGGGATGCTCGGGCGGCATACGGAAGCCATACTCCGAAAGCTCTCGGAAGAGCTGAAAAGCGGCAGCATCGACGCGGACCCGTACTTTAAGGACCGAAACGAATCAGCCTGCTTGTACTGCGATTATTCCGGCGCCTGCAGATTCGATGAATCTAAGGATAAGCCGAGGTTTTTGGCTAAACAAAGACCCGATGAAGTCTGGGAATACATTGAGGAGAGCTGCAAATGAAAAACAAAGAGCTCACCGCTGATCAAAGAGCGGCTGTGTATCTGCGGGATCGGCCTGTTCTCGTGTCCGCCGCTGCAGGAAGCGGAAAGACCCGTGTTATCGTTGAGCGGCTTATGTCTTATATAACAGACCCCGAGAATCCGCGCGACGTGTCCGATTTTCTCATCATCACCTATACAAAAGCGGCGGCGGCCGAGCTGCGCGGCAGGATACTCGAGGAGTTGGGAAGGCGAACAGCCGAGAATTCGGACGATAAACGGCTGAAACTCCAAATGTCTCTGTGCCGCAAGGCTCATATCGGCACCATACACAGTTTTTGCTCATCGATTATAAGGGCAAACACGCATTTGACCGGTCTGGCGCCGGATTTTACAGTGCCGGACGAGGATAAAATGTCGGAGATCAAAGCCAAGACGCTTGAAAAACTGCTGGATTCCGCATATGAAAAAATAGAAGATGACGAGGGATTTCGAAGCTTGGTCGATTCCGTGGGCGCCGGCCGGGATGATTCCCGCTTGACCGGCTTGTTGCTGAACCTTCATTCCCGCATGCAAAGCAGCGAAAAACCGGGCGAATGGGCAAAGAGCAAAGCGGAAGCCATGCGCAAGCAAAAGGGCCTGAGAGCGGAAGATACGGAATGGGGCAAGGAGATAACGGATTGGGCGGCCGAAGCGGTTTCATTCCGGGCGGATCAGTTCGAAAAAGCGCTGTCGAGGCTTGCGGGGGGCAAAATCATAAGAGAAGCCTATTTCGAAAGCCTCAAGACGACGACGGATGATCTGTTTGCGCTGCGCAAAGCGATAAAGGACGGAAGTGATGTTTTCGGAAAGGATACGGAACTTCGTTTCCCGAGGCTTAAGCCTTTAAGAGGCGAATATGACGAAGAGCTTGCGGGATATATAAAGGAAATGCGCGACGCGTGTAAAAAAGATATCGGCAAAATAAATGAAATACTGAGTCAGAGCTCGAAAGAAGTCGCTGAGGATTTGGCGCGCGTTATGCCGGCTATGGACGCTTTGTTTAAGCTGTGCGTTGAGTTCGATAAACTGTATGCCGCGGAAAAACACAGCCGGGGCAAACTTGATTTTTCCGATCTCGAGCATATCGCTCTCGGACTGCTCACCGATGCGGATACCGGAGAGAGGACCGCTCTTGCGGTCGATATCGGGAAGCGGTTCACGGAGATCATGATAGATGAATATCAGGACATCAACCGGGTGCAGGAAATGATCGTTAACGCTTTATCCCGGGGCGGCCGGAATATCTTCATGGTGGGAGACGTGAAGCAGTCCGTATATCGCTTTCGCCTCGCAGACCCGGGGATTTTCACGGAAAAGTATTTGAGTTACGCCGACCGTGACGAGCGCCGCGAAACCGCTCCGGGCGAAAGACCTCCGACACGCATAATGCTCCGGGAGAATTTTCGCTCAAAAAAGACGATTTTGGATGCGGTCAACCATGTTTTCTCAAATATCATGTCGTTCAAATTGGGGGAGATCGACTATGACGATAAAGCCGCGCTCCGATGCGGAGCCGCGCAGGAGGGCGATGACGGGCCTCCGGTCACTCTGTATGCGCTGGAGATACCGAATGCCCGGGAGGAGCCGAATGAGGGCAAAGCCGATATCGAAGCCGCTTTTACGGCCGAGAGGATAAAGCATCTTGTGACTTCGGGAGCTCTCGTGCGGGATAAGGAAGACACAAGACCTGTCGGATACGGCGATATAGTCATCCTGCTGCATTCGCCGGGGCCGGCGGCCGGGCTGTACCGAAAAGCGCTTGAGGAGGCGGGAATACCTGTCGTGAGCGACCGGGGGAGGGGATTTTTCGGTTCGGACGAAGTCTTATCGGTCCTGTCGCTTCTGACTGTTCTCGATAACCCTTACGCAGACATACCTTTGATCTCGGCGCTGCGCTCGCCCATGTTCGGTTTCACGGCGCAGGAGCTTGCGGAAATAAGACTCTGCGGACCGGACGGCAGCTTTTTTGACGCGCTTGCCGCCGCCGCGAAGAACAATGAAAAAGCGGCGGCTTTCACGGAACTGTACAAAAAACTTCGCGCTTTGGCGCCGGACCTCACTGCGGAGCGGCTGCTGTGGCTCATATATAATGAAACGGGGATATTTGCTCTTTGTTCCGCGACGGGCGCCGGAGAAATGAAAAGGGAAAACCTTATGCTTCTTTTTGAGTTCGCCCGGGATTTTGAAGAAGCCGGCTACAGGGGCCTGTTCAGATTTATACGGTATATGAGGCGTCTCGAGAAAAACGGCAGAGAGCCCGGCATGGCCCGGGTCTCGCAAAACGCCGTTCGCATCATGAGCATACATAAATCAAAAGGCTTGGAATTCCCCGTTGTGTTTTTGTGCGATACTTCGCGGCGCTTCAATAACAAAGACCGGACCGAAAGCGTTTTGGTGCATTCCCGTTTGGGAGCGGGGCCGAAAGTCTCGGACCCTGAAAAAGGGACGGAATACCCGACGCTCGCGAGGCACGCGGTGGCGAGGCGTCTTAAACTCGAAGCCCTTTCCGAGGAGATGAGGCTTTTATATGTCGCTGTGACGAGGGCGAAAGACAGGCTGTACATTACATGCTCCGTGAGGGATGTTGACGGAATGCTGAAAAAACTCGGCGCCGGCCTTACATTCCCGCCGGCGCCGCAGGCGCTTGAAAACTGCTCGTCGCATTCGGAATGGCTGCTGATGACAGCCCTGCCGCAGGCCGAAGGCCCCCTGTGTCTTTCGGTAATAAAAGACGCTGCCGAAGTTATAAACAGGCCCGCAAAAGATTTTCGGGAAATCTCATCGGAAACACCGGATGAGAAGATCACGGAAGAAATACGCAGACGCTTGGATTTTGAATATCCGCACGCGGCCGCCGTGATGCTGCCCTCGAAACTCACGGCGACAGGACTTACGGACCGGGGCAGTGAAAACCCGGCGGAAGACGTGAGTTTTCCGCAGGCTGACGACGCTTATGATTATGATTTTGAAATCCCGGATTTATCCGAAAACCGGCTGGTTTTGTCCGGCAGGCGGCGCGGCAGCGCCGTCCATACCGTTTTGCAGCATATCGATTTTGAAAAAATATCGAGCCCGGCCGATATTCGCTCCGAAACGGAAAGACTTGAAATGTCGGGCTTCCTGAGCAGCCGGGAAGCGAAATCGGTGGACGCGGAAATGATCTTCAACTTTTTTGCTTCGGAAACCGGCAGATCGATCATTGCGGCGGATTCTGTTTTGCGTGAGTTTCGGTTTTCAATTTTATGCAGCGCCCGGGAATTTTTCGACCGGGGCGGGGAGGAGCAGATACTGCTGCAAGGCGTAGTTGACTGCTGCGCTGAAAAAGACGGCGAACTCACGATAATCGATTACAAAACGGATAATACCGACGATCTCGACAAAAAAATCGAACTCTACACGCCGCAGCTGCGTGTCTATGCCGGAGCAATGGAACGTATCATGCAAAAACCGGTAAAACGCGCCGTATTGTATTTTCTGAGGCGGAATATCGGCGTTTCGGTGTGAGCTTACGCGAGCCGCTGTTTGTTTTTGGAATCGGGTATCTTCAGTACCAAGAGCGACGCTCCGAAAAGCATTATTACAGATAGAGCCAGCACCGCGTAATATGAGCCGGTGATGTCATACAAAAGCCCGGGAGCCCATGAGCCGACAGCTCCGCCTATTTGGTGGCTGACGAAGACGATCCCCAATAAGGTGCCTGTCGAATACCCGTCGAGCAGTTCGACCGCCAATGAATTTGTCGGCGCGATGGACGCCATTTCAACGGCGCCGTACGCCACGGCGAAAACCCAAAGGAGCACCGGGCTTTGCATGGTGATCAGAAATATGAAAGTAACTGCTCGAAACGCGTATATTACCGACAGTTGTTTTGTGCGGTCAAAATGATCGGACATATGCCCCGTGACTATGGTTCCGACGATATTGGCGATCGCGATCAGACTGAAGGCCATCGCCACGCCCGTCACGGGGAAATTTTTGTGCTGAGCTATGGGGATAAGGTGAGTTTGTATCAGTCCCACGTCTGTGAACCCGCATACGAAATAGGCCGCGGACAGCCGCCTGAAAGCCTTCGTTTTGAATACGCTCAATATCGGCAGATCTTTTTCGGGTTTCGGTTTACCGGCGGCGCCTGACCGGCCGGCTGTTTCGGATTCTTTATATCCGTAAGGTTTCATGCCTTTTTCTTCCGGCTTTGAGCGCAGAAGAAACATGTACAGGGGACCTACGACGGCCACTATGATTATACCCAGAGCGGCCATTGAGGTCCTCCAGCCCAACCGCTCTATGATGAACAGATTTGCGGGGACCAATATAAACGATCCCACGGCCATGCCCGAGGTGGCAAGTCCCAAAGCGAAACCTCTTTTTTCAACGAACCAGTTGGTGAGTATCGAAGCGGATACGGAATTGCAGCAGCCGGAAATGCCGCATGAAAACCCGATGCCGTAAGTAAAGAAAACCTGCCACATTTGAGTTGCGCGGGAAGTCAGAAAAAGGCTTGTTCCCACGAGAATAACGCTGACGGAGGGAACGATGCTTTTCCCGAGCCGGTCGTTCAGCTTGCCCGCTAACGGCTGACCTATGGCAAAGACAACAAAGCTCAGCATGGATACCGAGGTTATGAGCGTCCTGCCGACGGAAAAGTCCTGTTCCCACGGCGATATATATGCTCCGAAGGAAGAGCGCATCCCGAAAGTCGCGAGCAGCCCCGTAAAGAGTACGACCAATATGATCCAAGCGTACGGCGTTGCCGTATATTCGCGGGATAGTTTTTGCATCACCATGCCTCCCTGTCTCAAGAATTTACAATAAAAAGTATAACATAAGCGGCGAGCGATTCAAAGCCGGTTTTTACATATATGCTTTTCGGCTGAAAAAACAGTTATCCCGGGTATTATATAAAAAAACAGTTGCGCGGACGTGCGCGGCGTGTTAATATATTATTTGCGTTTTGTAACCGTTTCGCCCGGGAGCGAAGCAATCAAGACGACTGACGAGAGGTGAGGCAAATGAAAGAAGGAATACATCCGAATTATATGCGAACGACGATCAGATGCGCTTGCGGCGCTGTTATTGAGACCGGTTCAACCAAAAAAGACATATCGGTCGAGATCTGTTCAAAATGCCACCCGTTTTATACCGGCAAGCAGAAATTGGTCGATTCCGGAGGACGTGTCGACAGATTTAATAAAAAGTTCGGCATAAAGTCTTCTTGACGCCTGTTCCGGCTATACGGGGACAGGCAAAACCCCGCGCCGTTTTGCGCGGGGTTTTGCCTTAGGCTCCGCGGCGTTTGCTTTTAAATGATTTTGCGCAGTATGCCTTATGAAGAGTAAGTATTAAAGGACTGAACCGCTGTAATCAATAATGAGAAGACCGAGGAAAGAGCGGTGCTTGCCGGATTGTGCGCGGCAAGTATGCCGCCGGAAGAGCGCTCGACCCCGGAGAGTATGGACGAGCTCGCGTCGCTCGTCGAAACCTTCGGAGGCAAAGCGTCGGCTTTGGTTCTTGTCAACAGCAAAGCGCCGGAGGCCCGCAGCTTCATCGGCAGCGGCAAAATAAAAGAGATCAAAGAATTGACGGAAACCGAACAATGCCGGATGGTGGTTTTCGACAATGAGTTGTCGCCTTCTCAAATGCGGGTCTTAACAGAAGAGTTGGGCGTGAAGGTATTGGACCGCAGCGGGCTGATTCTCGATATTTTCGCGCAGAGGGCAAAAACGAAAGAGGGCAGACTGCAGGTCGAATTGGCCCGATACAGGTATCTTTTGCCGCGGCTGGTCGGCATGTGGACGCACCTTGCGGGGCAGACCGCTTCGGGGGCGGCTTCGCCCGTCGGAACAAGAGGGCCGGGTGAAACACAGCTTGAAGCGGACAAACGGCACATAAGACGCAAGATCCGAAAGCTTGAAAAGGAGCTTGAGGAAGTTAGGAGAATACGAAAAGTCCAAAGAAAGATGCGGGAAAAAAACTCCGTGCCCGTAGCGGCTCTCGTAGGCTATACCAACGCCGGGAAATCCACTCTTTTGAACCGGCTGACCGGAGCCGGCGTCACTGCGAACGACCGCCTTTTTGATACTCTTGACACGACCACAAGAAAAATAAGAGTGAGCGGTATACACGAATTACTCATATCCGATACGGTGGGCTTCATCAGAAAACTGCCCGCGCACCTGACAGAATCATTTAAAGCGACCTTGGAGGAGCTTTGTTTCGCGGACGTGCTGCTGCATGTCGTCGATATCTCGAACCCGGATAAAGATGAGCATATTTCCGTTACAAGGGAACTTATTTTCCGCTTGGGCGCCGGAGAGACGCCGTGCATAACGGTTTTTAACAAATGCGACCTCTATTCGGGCGAGCTGCCGCCGCGCGGCGCGGATACTGTCTGCATATCCGCCGGGACGGGAGAGGGCGTGGACGAGCTTGTTATGAAGATCGCCGAAATCTTGGCCGACCGAAAATCCGGTTGAGAGAAATGACGCCCTGCGTTGACATAACACCAAAGATAAGGTATCCTGAAAAACGATGCGCTTAACAGGCCCGCCTTTTTGACGAGGATCGATTTCAAATGGAAAAAATGTTGGGTATATATGTTCATATACCGTTTTGTTCGGATAAGTGCGGTTATTGCGATTTTTGTTCAAAGCCGGCGTCCGGCGCCGTAATGTCGAAATATCATCACGCGCTTTTAAAGCATATAACCGGAAGCAGCGCGCAGTTGTCGGCCTATTATACGGACAGCTTGTATTTCGGGGGCGGAACGCCGAGTTATTACGGAGCAAGACGAATATGCGAACTGTTTAACGCGCTGAAGCGATCGGGACGTATTCTCAAAAGCTCCGAAGTGACGGTTGAAATGAATCCCGAAAGCACAAAAAGACGGGAATTGGAGCTGCTCAGAAAAGAGGGAGTCAACAGGCTTTCTATCGGCGTGCAGTCGGCAAATGACGGTATACTCAAGCTTTTGGGCCGCAGACACAGCTATAAGCAGGCGGAACAGGCTTTTAAACTCGCGCGCAGCGAAGGGTTCACGAATATCAGCATTGACTTGATGTACGGATTGCCGAGCCAAACAAAAAACGACTGGGCCGACACATTGGCCAAAGCGCTTGTTCTCAAACCGGACCACATCTCCTGTTACGGCCTTGCCATTCATGAAAACACGCCGATGTTTTCGTATGTGGATTCGCCGTTTTTGGCCTCGGAGGACGAGCAGGCGGATATGTATCTGTACACGGTGGAGACGCTTGAGCATTACGGGTACGGACAGTATGAAATATCCAATTTCTGCCTTGAAGGCTTTGAATCGAGGCATAACCGGAAATATTGGAATCTCGAAGACTACATGGGTTTCGGCTGCGCCGCTCACTCATGCGTCGATAATATCAGATACGGATATGTCTCGGACGTGAGCAGATACATTTCGGGAATACTTGAGGACGGAAAGGTCATCTCGGAATATGAGAACACAAGCAACCTTGACAGAGCCGGAGAATATATAATTCTCGGCATGAGGACGGCGAGGGGAATATCCGGGAAGGAATACCACGATTTTTACCGCAGCGAATTCGATATCATCGAGCTTCAGCTCAAACTGTTTGAAAAACACGGCTGGGCGATCTTAAAAGACGACGGCAGATGGAGGTTCACCTCATCGGGCTTTCTTTTGTCGAACACGCTGATCGGCGCGCTTCTGGAAGCGCAGGCGGAACGCAAGCTTTCGACAAACCCGTGGGTGCGGGACGTCTTTGACGATATGAAAGATAAATATGTTTTTCCGGCGCGAAACAAAATGTATACAACTTAGCGATATGCTGCTTTTGACGGGGAATCGGAAAGGCGGGGGACACGATAGGACAATCGCAGAGCAAAGTCGGCGAGAGAGTTAAAGTCAAGCATGCCGGCGTGACAAATAAAAAAAATAACGCGGATTCTGCCGCGAAAAAGACGAAAAAACAAAGCGGCGCGGCAGACGGCTACGGCAAAACCGATAAGAAATCCGCTTCCAAGATCGACGACGCCACGCTCAGGATCGCTCTCGGTTATGAAAAACCGCCGAAGGCCGGTCCGGAGGCAAAGAGCAAAAAACCGGCTGACTCTGCGGTCAAGCCGAAGCCGGGGGGCAAAAAACAAAACTCCGGCAAAGCCGGGCCGGTGAAGCAGCGGGAAGCTGATGAAGGAAGCCCGGAAAAAGCGGGGGCAACGGCCGGGATCATAACGGCGATTTGCGCCGGGGTCATGATGTGCGTGGTGCTTTTGGGCGGCTGGCTGTTCGTCGGCCGGCTCGACACCGTATATCCGAACATCAGTATGGACGGGATAGATATCGGAGGACTCTCGGCGATCGACGCGACCATGGTGCTTGAGAATTCCGGCTTCAGGGCCCGGGGAGATCTTGCCGTTACGGTCGAACTCCCTACAAACAAAACGCTCAGCATAAGCGCGAGGGAAGCGGGAGTCGCGGTCACGGCGACGCAGGCGGCGCTCGCGGCTTACAGATTCGGGCGCGACGGCAACGTGCTTTCGAATACGCTGAAATACCTTGAGTGCGCCTTCAGGGGAGCGGAGCTCACCGTTGAATCGGAGTTTACCATAGATGAAAAATATGTGCGCGGGAAAACAAACGATATAGTAAACGAGATAAATCTCGATATCATGGGTTCCGAGATAACGGTCCTGGAAACATATATCTCGGTCATTAAGGGCACGAAATCCCTGAAGATCAACGCAGCCGAAATATATGAGATGATCGCGGGGGCTTTCAAAGCGGGCAGATACGAGACTATGGAGTATTTGCCGGCGTCTTCGGGCGATGAAGATGAAATAGATATCGTGGATTTGTATAACAGTGTTTTCAGAAAACCTGTAAACGCCGAATACGTCAAAGAAACCGATTCGGTCACCATGTCTTTTACCGGCATAAGTTTCAGCATACCGCAGGCGCAAACCGTTTGGGACGCCGCCAAAAACGGGGAAGAGATACATATACCTCTCATTATAACCGAACCGGAAATATCAACGGAATATCTCGACGGGATATTGTTCCGGGATCTGTTGGGAGGCACCACCACCGCTTTGACGACCGGTTATTACCGGAATGTAAATGTAACGCTCGCGGCCGAGAGCGTAAACGGATGCATCCTTTTGCCGGGCGAGGAATTCTCATATAACGAGACCGTGGGCAGACGCACCCGCGAAAAAGGATATCAGCTGGCCGGAGCTTACCTGAACGGCAAGGAAGTGCTTGAGATCGGCGGCGGGATATGTCAGGTGTCGTCGACGATGTATAACAGCGCCCTCCTTTCGAATCTCAGAATAATCGACAGGACCTGCCACTATTTCGGCGTGGCTTATCTGTCGAGAGGGCTTGACGCGACGGTCAGCTGGCCGTCTCCGGATTTCAAATTTAAAAACGACAGAGATTTCCCGATAAAAATAAACGCCTATACGGATCTGAACGCCTATACCGTTACGGTCGAGATCTACGGCACGGACACTGACGGCAGCTACGTCGTTATGGAGACTGTCCCTTTGAGCACGGCTTCAACATACGGGGCGACAAGCTACAGATGCGTATACGCCGGGGACGGGACCCTGCTTCGCAGGACGCGCGAAGACGTGAGCTATTATCATTATCACGTCGAGGACGACGATGAGGATGATGCGGACGGTGAGGAGGGGACCGGCGGCGCGGCGGAAGAGACGCCGCAGTCCGACGGAAACCCGGCTTTGCCGGAGGAGAACTTTGAAAATGATCCCGCCGTGCCCGGCGCGCTGTTTGAGCCGCCGGAAGACGGCGGCGAGCCCGGCGAGTAACGCGGCGAAAGGACAGGTCATGGAAAACAAAACGTTTTACATCACGACTCCGATCTACTATCCTTCGGATAAACTTCATATAGGACACAGCTATTGTTCGGTAGCGACGGATTCGATAGCCCGTTACAAGCGCATGCGAGGCTGTGACGTGATGTTTCTCACCGGGACCGATGAACACGGTCTTAAGATAGAGGAAAAGGCAAAGGCCGCGGGCATGAGCCCCAAGCAGTTCGTGGACGATATCGTCGAGGGGCCGGGCGGTATCATCGATCTGTGGAAGCTGATGAATATTTCTTACGACAGGTTCATCCGCACGACGGACGATTATCATATCCGGTCGATCAAAAATATATTTTTGAAACTCCGGGACAACGGCGATATCTACAAGGGCTCGTATAAAGGGATGTACTGCACCCCTTGCGAGAGCTTCTGGACGAGCGCGCAGCTGAAGGACGGAAAATGCCCGGACTGCGGGCGGGAGGTCAAATACGCCGAGGAGGAAGCTTATTTTTTCCGGCTCTCAAAATATGAAAAACAGTTAACGGAGCTGTTTGAAAAAGACCCCGGCTTCCTCGAGCCGGTTTCGCGCAAAAACGAAATGGTGAATAATTTCTTAAAACCGGGGCTGGAAGACCTCTGCGTTTCGAGGACCGGCTTCACCTGGGGCGTCCCTGTGGATTTCGACCCCGGCCATGTCGTTTACGTCTGGGTGGACGCGCTTTCGAACTATATCACGGCTCTCGGTTACGGCAATGAAAAATATAATGACTATGAAAAATACTGGCCGGCGGACGCGCATATCGTGGGCAAGGAAATCGTGCGTTTTCATTCCATCATCTGGCCGGCGATATTGATGAGCCTCGGAGAAAAGCTTCCGAAAAAGATTTTCGGGCACGGCTGGCTTTTGCTCGGCGGCGGCAAGATGAGCAAATCCAAAGGAAACGTGGCGGACCCCGTCATACTTGCGGGACGCTACGGCACGGACGCTTTGCGCTATTTCCTCATGCGCGAGTTCCCCTTCGGCTCGGACGGCAATTTTTCAAACGAGGCGCTTATAGCGCGCATAAACTCGGACTTGGCAAACGATCTCGGAAACCTTGTCAGCCGCACGGCGATGATGGTCATAAAATATTTCGACGGCGCTTTGCCGGATGAGCGCGGCTTTACTTCTGCCGACGACGCTCTGCGGACCGCCGCTCTTGCGCTTCGGGGCGCCTATGAACAGAGCATGGAAGCCTACGCGCCTCAAAACGCGCTTATTGAGATTTTTAAAGTGATCTCCCGCGCGAACAAATATATAGACGAAACGGAGCCTTGGGCGCTCGCCAAAGACCCGGCAAATAAAACCCGCTTGGCCGGCGTCTTGTATAATCTGCTTGAGACCGTGCGTATTTGCGCCTGTCTTTTAAGACCCTTCATGCCGGACACATCCGAGGAGATTTTGGACAGGATCGGCGTTTCCTTAGAGGACGGGACTTGGGACAGCGCC
>WRJA01000060.1 GCA_009782435.1 Oscillospiraceae bacterium | reverse complement strand
GCGCATGGCTGATAGATAAAGCGACGATGCCCGGACAGTTCGGCGTCTCCAAGGAGGACCTGAAGGCTAAAAAGGCAAAAGCAAAAGAGGAGAAAAAACGCGCAAAGGAGGGAGCCGCCGTATGACTGAGAAAAAAAAGAAACCGGCCGGACCGGCGCGTCTGACTTTAGTGCTTTTCGCGATCACTCTCGTCACTTCATTGCTTTTGGGCCTGACGGATCACATCACGAAGGACAGGATAAAAGAAATAACCGCTGAGAAAACGGCGTCCGCGATGCGCGAGGTCTTGCCGGCCGACGAATATGTCCCTGCGGAATACAAAGGCTCTGACAGCCTTATAGCGGGCGCGAGCCGCGCGGTCAGCGGCGGCGCCGCGATCGGATACGTCATCGAGGTCGTTCCGGTCGGTTTCGGAGGCGCCATAAACATGGTCGTGGGCATAGACCAAAACGGCAGCGTAACAGGTGTTTCAATAATAAAAATGTCCGAAACCTCCGGTCTCGGGACCGGAGCGAACGAAACGGAGTTCCGAAATCAATACATTAACGGCGCGGGCGGTTTTTCCGTCGACAAAGACGGAGGGACGATCGATTCTCTTACCGGCGCCACGATCACGTCAAGAGCGGTGACCGCCGGTGTGAACGCGGCCGCGGAAGCCGCCAAAACCTTGGGTTAGGAGGCGCCGATAAATGGTTAAAAAATTATTCAAAGAAGGCCTTGTCACTCAGAATCCCGTTCTCGTCCAGCTCCTCGGCCTGTGTTCGGTCATGGCCATAACCACCACTTTGTTCAACGGCGTCGGCATGGGCGTATCCGTGCTCATAATACTTACGTTATCGAACATAGTAATAGCGCTGCTCCGTAAAGTGATCCCCGCAAAAATACGAATAGCGGCTTTTATCGTGGTCATTGCCGGCTTCGTCACCATCGTGGACCTTATCATTCAGGCGTTCGTGCCCGATCTGAGCGCGTCATTGGGCGTTTTCATACCGCTCATCGTCGTCAACTGCATAATCCTCGGCAGGGCGGAAGCGTTCGCCTCAAAGAATTCCGTCGGAGCTTCCGCGCTGGACGGCATTTTTCAAGGTATCGGCTACACCTGGGTCTTGGTGCTCATGTGCGTGGTCCGCGAATTCCTCGGCTCGGGTACCTTCGGCGCGGGTATACTGAACGCGGGCGCGGGTATTCGGCTGTTCCCGGCGGAATACGGGGCCCTCTTAATAGTTCTGCCGTTCGGCGGTTTCCTTACGTTGGGCGTTTTCATCGCCGTTATGCAATGGGCGCTCAGGAGGTCACAAGAAAAAAGCAAGGATGAGGAGGCGATAAAATGAGTTTGACAAGCCTTTTGTCCATATCCTTGGGCGCAATACTGATCGAAAACTTTATTCTCGTCAAATTCCTCGGCATATGCCCGTTCATGGGCGTTTCCAAAAAAATGGATACTGCCGTGGGAATGGGTATAGCCGTTATCTTCGTAATGGCCATTGCCTCCGTCGTCTGTTGGATCGTTAATGAATACCTGTTGGTCCCGTTAGGCTTGGAGTTTATGCAAACGGTGACCTATATTCTGGTCATAGCCGCGCTCGTGCAGTTCGTCGAGATGTTCCTTCAAAAATCGGTCCCGTCTCTCTATGAGGCTTTGGGCATCTATCTTCCGCTCATTACGACAAACTGCGCGGTTTTGGGCGTGGCGCTCTTAAACACGCAGAACGGCTTCAGTTTTATCGAGAGCGTTGTTTACGGAGTTACGGCCGGTATCGGTTTTCTTGTGGCAATAATCCTGTTTGCAAGCGTTCGTGAGCGCTGTGAATACGCTGAAAGTCCGAAAGCCTTTGAAGGGTTCCCGCTGGCGCTTATTTCCGCCGGCCTTATTTCCCTTGCGTTTATGGGCTTCTCCGGCCTTAAAATCTGGTAAGGAGGCTGACGGATAATGAATACTGTATTGTTCGGCGTTTCGGTCCTCGGCGCGTTAGGCATCGTATTCGGGCTGATATTGGCCGTAGCCGCAAAAGTTTTCGCTGTTGAGACGGACGAGAGGCAAGAGGCCATTGCCGCCGCTCTTCCCGGAGCGAATTGCGGCGGATGCGGTTTTGCGGGCTGTTCCGCATACGCGGCAGCCATCGTCTTATCAAGCGAGACCCCGATAACATCCTGCGCCGCCGGCGGAAAAGCGGCCGTTAATGAAATAGCGCGCATAATGGGTATCGAAGCGGAGGAGACGGTAAAAAAAGTCGCGCTTGTAAAGTGTTCCGGCACCTCCGGAACGGCCAAAAGGAATTTTGATTATTCCGGCATTTACGACTGCACGGCGGCCCTGCGCCTCGGCGGCGGAAAAGGACCGAACGAGTGCCCTCAAAGCTGTCTCGGAATGGGCAGTTGCGTTGAAGCCTGCCTATACGGCGCGATCGAGGTAAAAGACGGCGTCGCTTCGGTCAACAGCGAAAAATGCATCGGATGCACTGCTTGTGTGAAGATGTGCCCGAAAAAAGTCATAGTCATGATCCCTTATTCCGCCAAGGTCACAGTGGCGTGCAACTCCGCTCAAAAAGGCGGAATACTGAGGAAATTCTGCGATATCGGCTGCATAGGCTGCAAGATGTGCGAGAAAGCCTGCGAAACCGGCGCGATCGAGGTAGTCGACAACCTCGCCGCGATCGACTTCGACAAATGTACTTCCTGCGGTAAGTGCGCTGTGAAGTGTCCGAGGCATGTTATACGGTCCAGCGGAGCGGCGACGGAAATCGAAGCGCCCACGACTGCCCCGGACGCCGAAACCGAACCCGAATAAGAAAATATCGCTCGCTCAGGTTACATGACTTGCAGCATCCCTGATGCGCCATGTAAAAACCGCTCTCCGGGACAGGCCCGGAAAGCGGTTTTTTCTTTATTTGTCAGTAATTTATCACCCGTAATTCAAAGTAAGACTGCGGGTGACTGCACACGGGGCATTTCACCGGCGCGCTCTCACTGTCTGTAATAAGCCCGCAATTACGGCAAATCCACACGGATTTCTCTTTTCTCTTGAAAACAGAACCGTCTTCAATGTTTTTCAACAGTTTAAGATAACGTTCCTCATGCTCTTTTTCGATGCCGCCCACTTTTTCAAAAAGAAACGCGATGTCGGAAAATCCTTCCTCGCGCGCTTCAGCCGCCATGCGCTTGTACATATCGGTCCATTCGCCGTTCTCCCCGGCGGCGGCGGCTTTCAGGTTTTCAGCCGTCGCAGGTATCTCGCCGCCGCAAAGCAGTTTATACCAAATCTCGGCATGTTCCTTTTCGTTCCCCGCGGTTTCCGTGAAGACAGCCGCTATCTGCTCGTAGCCGTCTTTTTTCGCCTTTGACGCAAAATAGGTATACTTATTTCGAGCTTGGCTCTCTCCCGCGAACGCCTCCATCAGATTTTTTTCTGTCTTGGTCCCTTTCAGATTTGCCATTATTCTCTCTCCTTATTCTAAATTTTACAATTTATAAGTAATAATCAAACCGTGTCTGACAAAAACATAACACTTTTTTGCTGAATAATCATCAAAATAATTTGAAATTGTTTGATTTCTTTGCTAAAATCTGTCTGCAGCCGTGTGTCAGGCGCCGATAGGACCGGAGGCGGATATGTTTTACAGACGTTTAAGAATCCATACTGTTGCCGTTTTTCTTGCGGTTTTGTGCCTGCTCTTTTCGGCTCCGGCCGGCGCTGCGGACGCTCCCGCCGCGGAGATTCGGAATTCTGTTACGGTTTCCGTCTCCGGAGGACAGTTCGGCGGCATGTTGCGCGACGGCTACCGCTATACGCATCTTGTCCTTTCAGCCGGCGTTGAAATAACGATAACGAGCGAAACCGCTTTTTCTGCGATATATTTGATCTGGGACCGGCCTCCCGCGGCATGGATACTTGAAACGGACAGCCTGCCGCCGGCGGAGATAGACTCCGGTTTTATGCACGAAGCGGTCACCATGCAGACCGCTGTGAACGAGGCCGTCATCAGCTTGGGCAGATCGGAATATATACTGTGCGAAATATATCTCTTTACCGAAGGCCGGCTGCCCGCTTGGGTGCAGCTGTGGCAACCGTCGCTTGATTTGGCCGATCTGCTTTTATTACCGGCTCAAGCGGGCGACGAGCATCTTTTTTTCGGCGGTATACTTCCTTTGTATGCCGGAGAGCGGGGACTTAACGTTCAGGTGGCGTATATGACTGCTCACCAAAACGAACGGGAGCGGCCCCACGAACTGCTCGACGGTCTTTGGGAGGTGGGCGTTACCGCATATCCCCTGTTCGGGCCCTTCGAAAGCACGGACGGCACACAAGAAAGCCCGGCGGCGGAGTCCGTCCGCAGCAGGGAAAATGTCGCAAAGTATCAAACAGAGCTCCTGCGTCGGCTGAAACCTTTTGTAGCGGTCGGCCCGGATCTGAGCGGCGAATACGGCAACGGCGCGCAAATACTATGCGCCTCGGCGCTCTCGGACGCTCTTGAACTTGCGGCCGATTCCAAATGCCCTTTCGGTTTGGACGATTACGGCATTTGGGACACGCCGAAAGCCTATCTGCACCTGTACCCGGAAAATGAGATAGTTTTGGATTTTGACGCTCCGCTCGAGCGCTTCGGCGGCGCTGCCGCTTATAAAAAAGCGCTGGACGGTTTTGCAAAGCATGTCACGCAAAAAGCGCATTTCCCGCTCATGCAAAACGAAGCCCCGGAAAACTTCCGATCATTCGGTCTTTTTCGGACAACGGTCGGCCCGGACGAGCTCGGCGGCGATCTTTTTGAGAACATTGTATTTGAGCGTATAACGGAACCGGAGCCGGAGCAATCACCGATACCGCTCCCCACCGCCGTCACCTCTGCAGATCCGCCGGAACAAAAAGGCGACGACATAAGCAATAACGCGACCCGACCGCCGCTGTTCTACGCTCTTTGTGTTTTGTGCGCGGTTGCCGTAATATTAGTGTTTTCGTTTCTGATCAGAAGCAGCAGGAGAAAAAAGTGAAAGACGCGGGGCAGGATATCTCCCCGCGTCAGCTTATGTCCCGGTGTTGACAACTCATTTACAAATAGCCGTGCGTCCTGATGTATTCGGTCACAAGTGTTAAGGCTTCAAGGGAAAGATGCATGCCGTCGCCGTTTTGATATTCTGCCGGCAGCCAGCCTTCTTCATCTTTTAAAGCTGATGCGGTGTCGAGCCATCGAAGCTCCATTTCATCCGCAAGTTCATATACCCAAACGTTTGCCGTGTTTATCTTCTCGTTATTGATAATACTCAGAAGTCCGTAGTTTCGCGCCACGGGATAAATCGAGTTGAGGATTATCTTCGTGTCGGGACAAGCGTCCGTGATCCGGGTCACAAGCGCCATGTACTCGCTCTTAAAAAAGTCTTCGCCCATGGACGCAACGCCGTTTATGCCCAATGTGATTATCATGTACTCCGGTTTTTTTAGCGAAACGGCTGTTTCCACCTTGATATTTCCGCCTGTTTCGGGGTATTTGATCAAAATGCCGCTTTGATTAAACAAGGAAAAAGTGCGGTTTTCCGGAGTCCACACCTGCTTGCTTGCCGTGCCGCCGGAAAGAACGCCGTAGGCGAGCATACCGTATGTCGTACTGTCTCCGAGAAATACAATACTGTCCAAGTACTCTTGGCCCATGTCTTCCGTTTGGTCCAAAAGCGTCGGCGCCGGGCGCGTATAGCCGCTCGTCGTGTCTATCATTATCGTTTTTTTCACATCGTTCCAGGATATGTTGAAGTTAAGGGCGCGTCCCACGTCGCGGAGTTTGAAATAATTACTGCCGTCAATATTATACGAAGAAAGCGCTGCAGATTTTCCGTCCAAAATAACTTTTGCTCCGCTCGCCGCCGCGATTTTGCTTTCGGTCGCTCTGCCCTGCATCTCATCGCCGTCCGGAGTGTAGGGCGTGCTGCTCGTCAGGACGACAGTCTTGGATGCGGCGTCCCAAACAACTCTGAACTGCTTTGCGGTCCCGTTTAATACACATGCAAGGTCACGGAGCTTGAAATAATTACTTCCCTTAATATTATACGCGTCGAAGTCTACTATCCTCCCGTTAACGGCAACGGACGCGTAAGCGGGAACGGCTGTAACGCTCTCAGACGCGATCGCGGGCGTCGGAAGCAAATTCAGCGCCGCAATAACAATAAGCGCCGCGGACAGTATATGTCTTTTCATTTCACCGCCCCCCTTTGATAAAGACGAGGAAGCTGTATCTTGAACAACTCCGCTCTCTTAATGCCCTTTATATTTTATACCGGGTCGCCCTTCGAAATCAATTCATAATTTAAAAATTTTTAAATGATGAATTTTGCCGGAAATTTTGTAAATTTATATACATTTTAACATTATTTCATGTATAATGCTTTTTAAACGATGTGATTTTATGGAGGTTTGTTTTAATATGAAGAATATGAAGGTATCTGCGAAGTTGCTCGTCAGTTTTCTTATAGTCATAATCATGACCGTGATCGTCGGAGGCGTGGGCATCGCCGGCATGCTGGAAATCGACCGGGCCGATACCGAAATGTATGAAATGCAGACCGTTCCGATGCCGCACATGGCCAAGATCCTTGAAACGATGCAAAAAATGAGAGTAAGCGCAAGGGAATACATGGTCGCCTCATTGACGGACGACCCGGTAAAAATAGAAAACACGCGCGCGGCGGTGGAAGATCAGAAAAAGATCATGTCGGATAGCTTTGACACTTATTATGCTTCGATATTGACTGCCGAATCACGCGAGCTGTTCAGCAAAGCCCGGAACCTTTATGAAAAAGAATACGTGGATTTCTTAACAAAATGCTATACCTTAGCCCTTGAGGACGAAACGGATCAACTGCTTGAGGAGTTTGCCGCCATCCTTCCGGTAATAAATGAGATCGTCGATAATTTCGAGCAATGTCTTTCCATGAAAGTCAACCGTGCTCAAACCGCGTCAGAAAGCAATTCGGCCCTCGCTAAAGGACTGCTCTACGCTATCATTGCCGTTATGTCCGTCGCGATCATCATCGCTTTGCTCTTGGCGGTCTATATCTCAGGCTTGATAGCCAAACCGTTGGCGCCGTTGGTCACTTTTATGTCAAAGGCCGCCTCCACGGGAGACATCACTCTTTCTCCGAAAGACGCTGAAGAAATTGAAAAGTTTTCAAAAATAAAAGACGAGATAGGGCAAACGATCTCCTCCTGCTCCGCATTCATAAACCGCATAACTTATATCAGCAGAGAGCTTGAAACCGTCGCCGGAGGAGACCTTCGCTCCGATGTATCGCTGCTGTCGAATAATGACGAAATGGGGCTCTCTCTGCAAAAAATGGTGGACAACCTCAACAATATGTTCACTGAGATCAATTCTTCCACGGGACAGGTCTCGACCGGCTCAAAACAAGTCGCCGACGGCGCTCAGTCATTGGCGCAAGGCTCTACCGAACAGGCCGCCTCTGTAGAAGAATTGTCTTCTTCCATAGCGGAGATAGCTGACAAAACAAAAGAAAACGCCGGCATGGCCGGAAAAGCAGCCTCTCTTGCGAGCACCATCAAAAACAACGCTGAAAAAGGCAGCCGGCAGATGGATGAAATGATGACCGCCGTCAAGGACATAAATCAGGCCAGTCAAAACATCAGCAAAGTCATCAAGGTAATTGACGACATAGCGTTCCAAACCAATATCTTAGCGCTCAACGCCGCGGTCGAAGCGGCGCGGGCGGGTCAGCACGGCAAGGGCTTCGCCGTCGTGGCGGAGGAAGTCCGCAACCTCGCCGCCAAAAGCGCGGAAGCGGCCAAAGAGACCGGCGACATGATACAAAACTCCATGGAAAAGGCGGAACTCGGCGCTCAGATCGCCGGTGAAACGGCTGAAAGCCTCACCGAGATCGTGTCCGGCATCAACGAAAGCGACCGTATCGTCAATGATATCGCCAAATCCTCCGAAAACCAAGCTACCGGCATCAATCAAATCAACATCGGCATAGATCAGGTCGCGCAGGTCATACAGCTCAACAGCGCGACTGCGGAGGAAAGCGCCGCGGCGTCGGAGCAAATGAGCAGTCAGGCAGCTATCCTCGAAGCATTGATCGCTCAATTCAAACTCAAAGACAACCCCTTCCTGGGCGCGGGCGACCCCATGAAACGGCTCGGCGGACGGAAACAGCCGGATTTTGACCAACCGGATTTCCTGTAAACAAGAGTCACTCTTCACAAAAAAGAAGCGGCTTCGGCCGCTTCTTTTTTGCTTTTTACCGCCCTTCTCGGGTCAGTTTTTATCCCACAATGTGAGTTTAAGCAGTTTTACGGCGTCGTCGAGTTTTTCCAAATCGCGTATTGAAGAAACGAGCTCGTCAGCCTGCGCGGATTTCAGCGAAACGCCTTCCATACTTAAGAGACAATCGCGGAATTTTCTCTCGCAGTCATCAAATGAAAGAGGGCGATCCGGCGATCCTGTGGCCATTTCGGCAAAAGCCGTATACACCGCGCCGTCGACAGTCTCAACAATGACTCTGGCGGGCTCAAGCCCCGTGCCGTCAAGCGACGGGTCGTAGTTTAACTTGACCTTGGCCGCCACGCCCAAGGTGACGGTATCTTTTATGGCTTCCTCCGTGAAATCTTTCAGGGCCGCCCTGCCTTTTGCGATCGCTGTCGCCACGCCCCAAGCCAAACTGAACTGCGAATCTACAACGTTACGGGGATTGGCTTTGTGTTCCAGCGGTTCTCCGAGCAATCCCATGGGACCTTTTCCCACCTCGATGGTTATGCTCTTCACATTATCCGCGTTCACCTTGTGTTCGCGGACGACGGACAACGCGCAGTCGATGCACGGATGCACGCCGCGGCAGCAGGGATACGGTTTAATCGAAACGTTGACGGTCTCATATCTCTTGCCCAGTTCGCCGACCAAGAGATCATGCGAATAACTGCCGGCATGGTATACGTTATACAGACCCTGTATTCCCTCAAGGTTATTGCGCGCGCCGGTAACTCCGCGTTCAGCCAACATAGCGGCATATATGCCTCCGCGCACCGAAAATCCCGGGCCGAGACGCTTTGTGTGAGCGCCGTCTTTAACGGCTTGGCCGTTTCCGGATGACTGGTGATATGCTATGCCCATTGCATTGACCGTACGCTCAACATTCATGCCCATGACGAAAGATGCCACGGCGGCTGAGGTTATGTATCCGTTCAAGGTGGTAAGATGCCAGCCGTATTTGTGTACGTTCTCACCGGGGCGGGTGGCAAGCCCCATGCGGCAGATCATATCCGCCCCCAATGCGACCGCTGTAATAAACTTCTTGCCGCTCAACCCTCCCGCCGGTTCACCCGCCGCGAGCGCCGACGATATGGAAATGACGCCGGGATGCATTATGGCAGCCTCATGCACATCGTCAAAATCGAGCGAGTGCGTCATAGTGGCGTTTGCCTGAGCCGCGTTGGGCGCCGGAACTTTAGCGCCCGCGCCTATAATGGTGCTCTGCGGCACTCCCCCGGTTTCGATGGCCAGCTCACGGACTTCTTTGGCTCCGTCTTTCATCGCTCCGGCAAGAGCGACGCCGAAATAATCAAGTATTTGCTGTTTGGCGGCGGCTGTGACTTCGCCGGGAAGGTCCTCGTATTTCACGGAATTGAACTGCTCGGCAAACAGTATTCCGGCATCCGCGTTTTTATCGCCCATTTAATAATCCTCCCGTAACAGTTTTTTGTTTATTGGGAAACCGTGCAAGTAAGCCCGCATGATATGAATATTTCTTTCGCACGCTTTTTTTCTTCTTCCGAAAGAGGCGGCGTTCCCTGCATTTTATATACAGAGCCTGTCATGCGGTATTTATTTGACCCGTATTCATGAAACGGCAGCAGACTGACCGCGGAATCCGGGCTTATCTCTTTTATCAGTTTTGCCGTCCCGCTTAAATTTTCATCCGTGTTTGTTATACCCGGAATCAGCGGGATGCGTATCACGATCGGTATTTTACGCTCGGCAATATATCTGAGATTATCCAAAACGATCCCGTTGTCCCTGCCGGTCCTCTGCCTGTGTATTTCCGGATCGATGTGCTTGAGGTCATAATAGAAAAGATCGGTATACTCCATTATCTTATCCAAAGCTTCCCGGCTTCCGTAACCGCTCGTATCCGCCGTGTTATTTATGCCGTTTTCCCTGCACATCCTGAAAAGACCCGCGACAAAATCCGGCTGCATCAAAATCTCCCCGCCGGAGCAGGTGCATCCGCCGCCGCCTTCGTCGTAGTAGTCTTTATCGCGCTTAACCGTTTTGTAAACCTCTTTGACCGTCATTTTTTTTCCGGAAATGCTCAAAGCTTCCGGCAGGCATTTTTTTACACAGGTCCCGCAAACGACGCATTTGCCGCGATCGATCTCAGGCCCTTCCTCTCCTTGGGAGATAGCGCCGTTCGGGCAGACGCCGGCGCATGTGCCGCAGTTCGTGCAAGACGTGTAGCGGTGGCTGAGCTGCGGCAAAGGGCTTATCGACTCGGGATTTGAACACCAATCGCAGGCTAAGGGGCAACCCTTCAAAAAAACGGTGGTCCTGACTCCGGGGCCGTCGTCAATACTGTATCGCTGTATATTGAACACAAGCCCTTCAATATCGGCATAGTCCATAAATATTGTCCTTTCGACCGGAGGGCCGCCGGCGGCGGCCCTCCGGTTTTTCGCGCGGATCGTTTAATGCGGATCAGATGATCTCGTGCATGGTCCTGTAGACGATCTCCTTTTGGAGCTCGGGCGGCAGATCGATGAAGTAAGCGCTGTATCCGCCCACGCGAACCAGAAGATTTTTGTGATCCTGCGGGTTCTCCAAAGCATCCATGAGTTCCTCCGAACTGTGGATATTAAACTGCAGATGCCAGCCGTTGCGCTTGATGAACGCGCGCAGGAGCTGTCCGAGCTTATCGAGTTTTTCATCGGAGTTGAGAATGGATTTGGAGAATTTCATATTCATCGCGTATCCGCAGTACTCTCTGGAATATGAATCGTTAGTGGCTGAATTTATGGTGCATGTCGGACCGCTCACATCCATACCGGGCGACGCGGAGCAGGCGGCGTCGCAGGTGGGTTCTCCGGCGCTGCGGCCGTTGGGCATGGCGCCCAAAGATTTTCCGATTACGACGTGTCCCGCCGCGGCGCCGATGAAGAGCATCGGCTTTTTGCCGGTTATGGGGTCGATTATGTTTTGCATGATCTCCACGACCTTCCTGTTGAGCAGATCGTATATTTCGTCAACATAATCGTCATCGTTGCCGTACTTCGGACTGTTTTTGCAGGCTTTTTGCAGGGCCTCGCAGCCTTCCCAGTTTTTGGCGCAGGCGTCAAGCAGTTCTTTCATCGTAACTTTCTCATCGTCATAAACAAGCTTCTTTATGGCCGCCGCGCAGTCCGCGATATCGACCAAGCCACGGCTTCCGAACCACGAAGTCCACCCTTCCGGATAACGAGCGCCGCCTTCTTTCGGGCACAGGCCGTTGGGGATGCAGTCTTCAAACTGCATGGCGCAGCGCAGACCGCTCATCGGGCCGTCGGTTATTTCCGTCGCAAGCCCGATAGTCTTGACTTTCATAAGTATGGGAACGAAATACTCAAGCTGTTTGTAATACGCATCCAGCACCTGATCGAATGAAGTAAACTTTGAAGCGTCTCCGGTATGGGGGCCGAGCTGTTTTTTTGTACGCGGGTCAAAGCCGTCGTTCAGCGCCAACTCGAATATCTTGGTCTGGTTGAGGTTGTGTCCGCCTCCGAGGTGTTCCATGCAGCTGAGGTGATATCCGAGGCAGCCGCTGGCGTTCCAGTCGCAAGCGTCTTTGAGAGGCACGCCCCGCTCCAAATAGCGCAGCGTACCTTCCGCGTCGTTTAAGAAAGCCGGATTTCCCCCGCCGAAGCGCACATTGCAGCCGAGGGCGTGACGCAGAAATTCTTTTTCCGTCTTCTCGCTGATGCGAACATATACCGCAGGCTCGGAGAGCTTGACCTGCGACATGACTTCAAGAATAAGCCAGGAAAGCTCGTTTGTGAGCTCTTCTCCGTTCTCGTCCACTCCGCACAACGTTATGTTCGGCAGCAAAGACCCGGGAGCGGCGCGCTGTTCCCTCGGTATGGTGACAAGGTTTTCCGTCTCGCGTATCTTGAGCCAGAAAGCGCCGAGAAGCTCGGCCGCATCCTGCGGAGTGATCGAGCCGGCTTCGCGGTCCTTTTTGTAATAAGGATAAAGGAGCTGATCCAAGCGTCCGATCGGCACCTCGGGACGGTCGGAGCTCTCTTTCCAGCAGACCAAGTGGTACATACGCACACACTGCACAGCGTCAAAAAAGTTTCTCGGCGGTTCGCCCGGGCAGCGATCGCACGCCTCAGCCATACGCAGCAGTTCCTGCTTGCGCGCGGGGTCGCTTGCCTCACCGGCCATTTTACGGGCAAGTTCGGCATAACGCGCGGAAAACTTGATGAAGGCCTCGCAGGAGATCATGCAAGCTTTGAGCAGCCAATATTTACGCAGGAACTGTGCCGAGCCGTGACTGTTTTTCAAATCGCCTTCGGCCATCATCCTGTCGCGTTCCTTTTTGCACAGATCTATTACATGGTTGAGTCCGAGGTCTATGCACTTTGCGCTGACCTGAGCGACTCCGCCGCCGTACGCGCTGTAGTTCATGAAAAGACCGCGGTCCATTTTTTCACGCACTCCGCGCCCTTCAAAGACCATGCCGTGATCGAACATGAGGTCCATGACTTCAGGACCGATCTCCTCCAAATATGCCGCGTTCAAAGTGCTGACCTTGGGCATGTTCTCTATCCAATACTCAGCGTCTTCCGTAAGGGCTTTCAAATCCTCCGGGGTAATATTCGTGGATTCCGTGTCGCTTGATTTGCGGGCAAATTTGCCGCTTTTGCACATGGCGAGAATCTCATGGGGTTTCATCGCGCAGAGCGTACCGTTTCCGCGAATGAATTTGGTCAGAGAACCGGCCAGAAGCTCGCCGTCGCGTATGCTGATCGGGCATTCCAAAAGCCGTTTTTCCAACGCTCTCGCCCATCTGATATCGACGGGAAGGCCGTCTGTTTCTTTCCATGATTTTGTGAACAATATGGTATCGTCCACATATACTTGCGGCTCGGCGGCTTCCCATTCGCTCTTAAGTTTCTGCAGTCTCGGCGTAAGGACGGAAACGCTTGTAATTTCTTGCGGATTGACTTTTGCTGGCATATTCATCTTCCTTTCTTTTATACCGGCTCAAAGGCGCGGAAACTCTGTTTATTATTTGTATGTCATTATAACCCGGCTGTTTTTCAGCGTCAATTGACCCGGAAACCCTTTCCGCCCTATTATGCGAAAAACCAATCTTAGTATTGCAAATAATATAATTATAATTATATTATTTGCGCGCATTAAAAGCACAATCGATTCAAAAACCGAAAAGCAAAATCGCGCTATTGATTTTTTATGTTTCTTTTATATAATTTGTTTGATATTATAATTGCCAGTATTATGTTCAAATAATCAATATTTTACGGAAAGGATCAAAAAATGAAAACAACAAAAATGCTCGCGTCACTGTTTCTCGTACTTGCCCTGCTGATGGTTTTGGTTGCGTGCGGAGGCGGCTCATCAGCTCCTTCGGGCGGCGGCTCGTCGCAGCCTTCCTCCGGCAGCTCCGGCAGTTCCGGAAACTCAGGCACTTCCGGCGGATCGAGTACCGCCCCCGCAGACGACGGCAAAGTCTACACCCTGCGTTATGCCTCAAATGACGGCACCACGGTGGAACGCCATGTGTTATTCGTTGAGGTCATAAAAAATGAGCTGGAAGCGCGCTCGAACGGAAGACTCAATGTCGAAATATATCCGAGCGGCACGCTCGCGCGGCCCGGAGAAGTTATTGACGGTCTGAAAAACGGCACCGTAGACATGGGTCTCGACAACGCGACTTTCTACACCGGCATGTACCTGTACACCGATCTGATCTGTGCCGCAGGCTTTAACCTCGGCAGCACGGAGAGACT
>WRJA01000059.1 GCA_009782435.1 Oscillospiraceae bacterium | reverse complement strand
GGCAACGACTGGACGCCGTACGCAAAACCGCAGCCCGAAACGGGACAGTTTTGGGTCCGCCTCACGGAAACGGTCAGAGGCTCCGTGCCGAAGGTCAGATCGACATATATACCGGAATTCTGCAACCACTGCGAGAGACCGGCTTGTATCGCGGCCTGCCCCGCCGGCGCCGCCGTTAAAAGGGACGACGGCATCGTAATAATCCTCCCTGAGAAATGCACGGGATGCGCCGCCTGCGTCACGGCTTGTCCCTATGGCGCCGTAACAAAAAACGACGAGTTTAATATATGCCAGAAATGCACTTTGTGCGCGCATCTGCTCGACGCGGGAGAAAAACTCCCCCGATGCGCGGAGGCCTGTCCGACAGACGCTGTCGGTTTCGGTGAAGATACGGACCTGCGGGATTTTATTGAAGGGGCCTCGGTTATAAAACCCGAAACGGGAACCGGTCCAAATGTTTTTTATCGTAATGTGCCCGGTGAATTTATAGCGGGCACGGTCTATGACCCTCAGGATATGGAAGTGGTCGTCGGAGCGAGCGTCAGGGCGACAAACGGAGGCAGGATGCGGGAAGTCATAACGGATGACTTCGGTGATTTTTGGTTTACGGACCTTGCCGTCGGCCTGTACGACGTCGTCATCGAAGCCGATGGCTTTGAGTTCAAGACCTTTAAAAATATAAACTCAAAAGGCGGCGTAAACCTCGGGGATACGGCGCTGACAAGAAAAAAATGACCCGATTATAATTCAGTCGCACGGCTGCAGCTTTTTGATACCGAAAGCTGCAGCCTCTTGTTTTCCCGATCCGTGAATTAATTGAAGTTGTATTCTTTGCACATTTTGTATATAATGGCATAACAGGGCGGCGGGAGCCGGAGCCTGCGCGGGTCCGATTTCCGCCGCCTGTAATAAGTCAAAGGCAAATCTGCGGAAAGGAGGAATCGTTACGTATCGTGCAAACATTCCGCAAAAGACCGCATCGCGAATAAAAAACAAATTCATTTTCTTTTCCGTTATTCTGTACATTATCATCTTCGTCGCCGGAATCGTCGCTTTCGTGCTGTCCATGCGGCAGATAATCAGGACAAACAACTCAACCGAACTGTCTCAAATACTCGAACTGGAGAAGATCAAACTTGAGACCTCCTTAAACACAGAGATCACAATTGTCCTTAAACTCGCGGATTCTCCGCTGATAAAACGGTATTTTTCCGATCCCTCCGACACTGTTATGGAAAAACTCGCTTTCGAGGAAATCGCCTCATACCGTAAAGTTTTTTCGGGTTTTTCAATTTTTTGGATTAATAACATCGACAAAATGTTTTACTCCGACGATAACGAATCCTACCTCGTTGACGTCGAAATACCGGAAAACTATTGGTATCCCATGACCCTCTATGAAACGGACGACTATAATTTTAACATAAACTACAATCCCGACCTCGACATAGTCAGGCTTTGGATCAATGCCCCCGTTTTCAGCGATGAATCAGTGCCTTTGGGTATGGTTGGGACCGGAATAGAGCTTTCGGCATTTGTCGACGCGGCATACCGCAACATAGACGACAGGGTCAACCTTTTCTTTTTTAATGCTCAAGGTGAAATAACCGGAGCTGAGAGCGTTGAGCTTATAGCCGAAAAAAGACCGATAGATTATAAAACCGGAGCTTTCGGCGTCGATATTCTCGCAGCCGCGAAAGACCTCGGACCGGGTGAAATAAGAACATTTGATTATCATTCCGGAAGTATCGCCGTCGGGGCCATTCCCACGCTTGAATGGTACGCTGTTGTGTTTATGAATGACAGTTTAAGCGATTACCGCACCGCAATGACCGCGCTTTTCCTTGTTGTTCTTGTGATAATCTCGCTGATATTCATAATTTTCAACGTGTTCATCAATAAGTACCTCCACTCCCTGAACGATACGATGGAATCGCTTGAAGTCGCCTCCAAAGCCAAAAGCAACTTTTTGGCCAACATGAGTCACGAGATACGAACGCCCATGAACGCCATTTTGGGCGTCACCGAAATAAGCATGCGCGACAGCAAGCTTGAATCCGCGGCGGCGGACGCTTTCCGGCGTATCCACAATTCGGGCAATTTGCTGTTGGGCATAATAAACGACATTCTTGATCTGTCCAAGATCGAAGCGGGCAAGCTTGACATCACGCCTGCCGTCTATGAGATCGCGAACCTCATAAATGACGCCGCAACCCTCAATATGATGCGGGTCGGCAGCAAACCCATCGAGTTTGAACTGTCGGCGGATGAAAATATGCCGGCGAAATTTTTCGGGGATGAGCTCCGCATCAAGCAAATACTGAACAACCTGCTTTCCAACGCTTTCAAATACACGGAAGAAGGCACGGTCAGGTTTTCCGTTTCTGCCGAAAAGAACTGTGAAACACCCGGATGCGATGTAACGCTTGTTTTTGTCATCAGCGACACCGGGCAGGGCATGACGAAAAATCAGTTGAACAGCCTTTACGACGAATATTCCCGTTTCAACGCGGAAGCAAACCGCACTACCGAAGGAACAGGGCTCGGCATGAGCATTACGGCAAATTTGGTTCGTCTCATGAACGGCAGCATCGCTACGGAGAGCGAGCCTCTTAAGGGTTCTGTTTTTACCGTGCGTTTACCTCAGAAAAGCGCAGGCCCCGACGTATTGGGCAGTAAGTCGGCCGAAGACTTCAGGAATTATACAGCAAGCGGCGCCGGCAGGATAAAAGGGGCGCAAATAACCATTGAACCGATGCCTTACGGCAGCATTTTGATCGTTGACGACGTGGAATCGAATCTGTTTGTCGCCAAAGGGCTGATGGCCCCTTATGAGTTAAAGATCGACACGGCAATGAGCGGTTTCGAGGCGATCGATAAAATCAAATCCGGCAACGTTTATGATATAGTGTTCATGGATCATATGATGCCGAAAATGGACGGCATCGAGGCGGTGAAGCACATCCGCGATCTCGGATATACCCGGCCCGTCATAGCGCTGACAGCCAACGCCGTGGTCGGGCAGTCGGAAGTGTTTTTGGAAAACGGATTCAACGCTTTTGTTTCAAAACCCATAGACGTGCGCCTTTTGAACTCCGTACTGGAGAAATACATACGCGACTCCATGCCGCCGGAGGTCATCGAAGCCGCAAGGCAGACAAGAGACTTAAGGGCCGTCAGCGTGCCGGCCGGAAACCCGCCGCCGGACCCTTTGGTGGCGGAAGCTTTCGTGAGAGACGCCTCCAAGTCTGCGGAAACGCTTGAAGTGATTTTAAAAAAGATCGGCGAGTGCAGGCAAGAGGATATACGTCTTTTTACGATAAACGCTCACGCGATGAAAAGCGCGCTTGCGAATGTCGGCGAGCCCGGACTCTCCGCAGCCGCCGCGAAATTGGAGAGCGCCGGGCGTGAAAACGATACCGCCCTTATTTCAGCCGAAACACCGGGATTTCTCGATGATCTGCGCTCTGTGATCCGAAAACTGTCGCCCGATACCGCAGAAGACGATATCGAAACGACTGAGACTGATATTTCGTATTTACGCGAAAAACTGCAAACGGTCAAAGACTCTTGCGAGACATATGACAAAAAAACCGCAAAAGACACATTGAACGAAATAAGAGAGAAAGCATGGCCGCGCCGGACAGGCGAACTCCTCGGAAAGATATCCGAACACCTGTTAAGCGGCGATTTCGAAGACGCCGCATCCGTCACCGAAGAGCTTATACAAACGATTTGAGTTTTTCAAAAAAGCCGCGGCTGCGGCTTTTTTCGGGAATAACACCCTTTGACAAGGCGGGGCACGACATGAACAAAAAAATGCAGCGTCTCCTGATATCAACAGTCACCGGACTGTTGATAGTCGTGCTTGCGGTCAGTGTCTTTATCACGCTGAAAAACAACGGGGATCACATGAGAATACTTGACGAAAGCGTGCAGTCAAATTTGCTTTCGGTGTCGATCGCCGCCCGCGAAATCCTTGATATCGAAAAATTTTACACGTATAACAGCACGGAGGACATAATCGCCGATATCGACGATTATTTTAGGGTCCTGAATGATTTGCGTTCTCTTCAGGAAATGGTCGGCACCACATACATATACGCGCTCAAAATGATAGACGGCGAGTGCTGGTTCATTTTTGACACCGACCCCGATCTTGAGACGATAGATGAAATATTCGACGAATACGAAGACATATCTAAAGTACATTCGGACGCTTTTAACGGCATCGAATCAGCCGGCATCATGAACTTGACCGATCAATGGGGGAGCTATAACACCGGCGCTGTCCCGATTTGGAAAGACGGGGAAGTCATAGGCGTTATGTGCACCGATGTTGAGGATCGCTTCATAAGAACAAGCCAACAAGCTGCGTCCGTCAACGTTATCATCCTAATAGTATTGCTTACAGCCGTTATGGTTACGAATATTATTGTCATACGCCGTTTTGTAGTAAAACCGATAAGCCTGCTTACGGAAAGCGTTTCCAGAACGAATATCGACAAAGGCTCGATATTCGGCAAAGACCGCAACGATGAAATAGGCGATCTGGCCCGCAAGATCCACGAAATGACTCAAGCATTGGAATTAACGCTTGAAAAAGCGCAGTCGGCCAGCCGCGCCAAAAGCGATTTTTTAGCTAACATGAGCCATGAGATACGAACTCCGATGAACGCGATCATCGGAATGACAAATATCGCAAAATCAGCTCGCAGTATTGAAAGAAAAGACTACGCTCTGGGGAAAATAGAAGACGCTTCAACTCATCTTCTCGGCGTCATCAACGATATTCTCGATATGTCAAAAATCGAAGCCGACAAGCTTGAACTGCATCTCGAAGCTTTCAGCTTTGAGGAGATGCTTAAAAAAACCATCAGTATCATCAACTTCCGCATTGTCGAAAAACACCAAAAATTCGCGGTATTTATCGATGAAAACATCCCGCATACATTGATATGCGACGACCAGCGACTCGCGCAAATAATAACCAATTTGCTTTCCAACGCAGTTAAGTTCACGCCGGAATACGGTACCGTCAGTTTAAAGACGCACTTACTGAGCAGTGAAGACGGCATCTGTGAAATACAATTCGTCATATCAGACACCGGCGTCGGCATGAACGAAGAGCAGCAGGCCAGACTTTTCAATCCCTTTGAACAGGCCGAGAGCAGCACGACCCGCAAATACGGGGGTACCGGGCTCGGCCTCGCCATAACAAAACGCATAGTTGAATTAATGGGCGGCAATGTCGCGGTATCGTCCGCTCCCGGCGAAGGCTCGGTCTTTACCTTTACGATAAGAGCGGAAGAAGCTTTTGAGGAGCCGGAGGATGAATTGCCGCCTATCGACGGCGTTGACTCAAACAGCCTTCGAATACTGATAGTTGACGACGACGACGATATACGGGAATACTTCGCCGACATAGCGATGCGCTTTAATATCCTGTGCGATACGGCGGCAAGCGGCGAGGAAGCGGTCGCGATGATCGGGGAAAACAATGCATACGACATTTACTTCGTCGATTGGATGATGCCGGGCATGAACGGCTTTGAGCTCTCGCGCCGAATAAGAGAAAAAGACGCCGACAAAGCGATCATTATTTTGATATCATCCGCCGAATGGCAGGAGATCGAAGCAGACGCCAAAGACGCCGGAATAGATAAATTTCTTCCGAAACCGATCTTCCCGTCAACTTTTATTGAATGCATATACAAATACTTCGGCGTTGACCTGCTGAATACAAACAGCTCCGGCAATTCCGAGCGAATCGACTGCTTTTGGGGTTACCGTGTGCTTTTGGTCGAGGATGTGGAGATAAACCGCGAGATAGTCACAGCTCTGCTTGAGCCTACGCTTCTTGAAATCGACTGCGCGGAAAACGGCGCTGAGGCTGTACAAATGTTCAGCCACGCGCCCGAGAATTACAACATTATTTTTATGGACCTTCAAATGCCGGAAATGGACGGTTACGAAGCATCGCGGAGAATCAGAGCTTTAGACTCCGAAATCGCAAAAACCATCCCGATCATCGCAATGACCGCGAATGTGTTTAAGGAAGACGTTGACAATTGCCTCGCAGCCGGCATGAACGACCATTTGGGAAAACCGCTTGATTTTAACGCGGTTTTTCAAATACTGAGACGTCATTTATTCAGACAAAAACCCGCCAAAGACCGGCGAAAACTGGACAGGCGCAGCGGCAGGACAGACAGGCGGCGAATGCCGGACAGACGGATAGAGGACAGAAGAAAAAACGAGTGATTCTTTGGAGAAATCGTATTTTTCCGGTTCACTTCCGGTTGCTTTTTTGCACCGGAATGTGGTATGATTCTTTTCGCTCACCGTGTTATCTTTGTAAGCAAGCGCTGCATAAAAATATACACATACGAAAGGAGAATTGATTTGTCAAGTACGTACACACAAGTTGCCCCGGTGCTCTTCGGCTGCGGGGCTGTCGCTGAATTGGGAGACAAGGTAAAAGAACAGGGAGGCAGCAAGGCCCTTTGCGTCTATGACAGCGGCGTTGCCGCTTCCGGCATCTCAGATAAAGTGATCGGGATACTGAAAAAAGCGGGTATAGAGGCGGTGCCTTTTGATAAGATCGCACCTGAGGCCCCGAATACCGAAATCGATAAGAACGCCGAGTTTGTACGCTCATGCGGCGCGGACTGCGTAGTAGGTATAGGCGGCGGGACCGCCATGGACACCGCCAAGCTCTATTCCATACTGCTGAAAAACCCTCCTCCGATCGACCAATACTATGCCTCAAAGATAGGACCGGGGCCGAAAATCGCGCACGCTCCGCTCATCTTGATCCCGACCTGCTCAGGTACGGGCAGCGAGGCGACCGGCATCGGGGTCGTGCACGACATGAAAATAAACAAAAAAGAAGCTATTTTCTGCTTCGCGAATCAGGCGATCTTAGATCCTGAACTCACGATCACATCGCCTCCGAAGGTCACGGCCTTCACGGGTATGGACGCCTTGTGCCATGCGGTTGAGGCCTACACATCCGTCGGCGCAAGTCCGAAGTCGGATCTGTTGGCTTTAGACGCCATGAGACGCATATCCGCCAATATTGAACGCGCGTTCAAAAACGGCAATGATATCGAGGCGCGTACCGAGCTCTCGATCGCGTCCAATTTCGCCGGCAGCGCGTTCTGGGACGCCAGCGTCCATTTCGGTCACGCAATAGCCCACACTTTCGGATTGGAATTCAACGTGCCGCACGGCATAGCCTGCGCATTGGTCATGCCTGAGGTGGTAGTGTTCTCCGAAGAAGCGCTTCCCGGAAGGATTGCGGATATACATAAAGCGCTCGGCGCGCCGAAAGGCGTATCAACGGCTGATTTTATCCGCGAAATGATGAGAAAGGTCGAAATACCTTCCATGGCTTCACTCGGGCACAGCCGCGAACAAGTTCTCGCGCTTGCCGAAGCCTGCATGTTTGACTGGTTTGTCATAATGTCGCCCTTCAAGGTCGACGCGGGCGTTATGGCCAAAGTGCTTGCCGCCGTTTACGACAACTACAAATAAATCGGCACTGATTTTCACGGCAAAACAAACAGGCGGAGCTTTGTAACGCTCCGCCTGTTTGTTTTGCTTAATCGTTTATTTGCCTTTATATTTGCTGTGTCCGTAAAGCCCCACAGCAGCCAAAATTATCATAACTACCGTTGCTACGGCCTGAAATCCGACAAGTCCCATATTATTACATTAACCTCCTATTATTCGCCGGTCATAACGATATGACCGCCTGCGGTCTCAATCTTCCTTGTAAATAAAGGGGTTTTCTTCGTTCCACTCCTGTTCATCTTCCGGATAATGATCCATCACTTTCCACCAAATCACGCCGATTACCATTAATACCGCGATAAAGATAATCGTATAGATCGTCAATCCCCACGGCAGGGACAAAAACATACCGAGCGTTCCCATTGTCACATTCCTCCTCTTTCACTAATTGAGCTTGACCGGAGTGCCGGCGTCATAAAGCGCGCGCTGCTGCTTGTAGGTTGTTTTAAAGCTCGGCTTGCAGTTTTTATCAAGCGCGGTTGCGATAAGTCCGACCACAGTCGAGGCGATTATCATAAAGATTGAGTAATTGTTGCCCTCAAGGTTGAAGAATGCGGCGACCCCGGGTATGAAAGTAAGAATGATATTGAACGCCCAACTGATCACAAACGCTATGAATCCGCCTTTCACGGAACGCTTCCAATAAAGGCCGATAATGAAAATCATAAGAGTCGGAATATTCCACGCGAAGCCCCATGTGAGCGCGGGCTGAGTGTTTTCCTTGATCGTAATGGCAGCGAGCGCGGCGGAAAACGCGAAAACGAGTATCCAAATGCGGTTCCACACAGCGTGTTTCTTGGCGGACATATCGCGGTATGCGGGGTAGTAGTTGAGCACGTCACGGGTAAGCATTGTAACGCCGCAAAGAACGCACATGGCGAAGGTCGACAGTATGGCGGCAAGGAACACGCCGAAAATGGCGATTTGCAGCCAACCGGGCAGGTATTGCATAATCACGAGAAGAAGGGCTTGGGCGCCCATCAATTCTTCGCCCGGGGCCAGCATTCCCGCGGGTATGTCAAGGGGCAGCGCATAGGACATCATCGAGATGCCGACAACGATAAGACCGATGAGAGTGTTCATCGGGATGGCGGCGAGACAGGCCTTTTTAATGACGTTGACGTTAGGGACAGCGCCGATGGCCTGTACTTGCGGCTGCGCCATGTTAAGGCCGACAGCCGCGGAAAGGAATGTACCTATGGCGTAGGCCCGAAGAATGCCCGGATTTCCCATCGCGTGAAAAAGCTCGGGTCTGACTCCGCTGTCGGCTAAAGCTGCGACAGCGGCAAAGCCTCCCTGTTCAGAGCCTACCGCGGCATAGCCCAAATAAAACAGAGCGATAAACCCGAACAGATACATGAGGATCGCGTTCCACATATTGACAAGACCGATCTGCTTCATTCCCGCGACGATCATATATAAAATTCCGATCGCCGCTCCTGCAAACCCCGCCTGGAAATTGGTAAGACCCGTAATGGCCGCTATCAGCGGAGCCATTCCCTGGGTCTCAACGCAGATTACCAGCCAGCAATACATGATGCCCAAGGAACCCAAAATCGGCGCCAACGCCGGATGGAACATCTTCCCGAGCAAGTCGTTGACCGTGACGCATCCGGAACGGCGGAACCAGATGCCGCTGAAACGGAAAATGATCAGTATCGCGACGCCGTTGCCGAAGATGAAAAACATGGCGGAATAACCGACTCCCCAAGTCATCATCGGAATTCCGTTAACGTGGCCTCCGCCCAAAGACGTCAGGGCTATCGCGGCCGCGCAGGGGAACCAGTGCAGCGACCTACCGGACATTGCGAGATCTTCCCCTTCAATGCCGCGTTTTTTTGATCTTTCGCTTATCAGCATGTATGCGGTGACTATTACTATGATGGCGATGTTATAAATAAGCGCGCCGCTTGTTAAAAATACGTTCATGCGAAAACATTACCTCCTTTTTTGTTTCGATCGGATACGCTCTCGTTTTTCCCCGTAACGCCGCGGAAGACGGACGTTCCTCTCGTTGCCGAATTTGCCGAAGGCTAAACTGTTTTCCCCCTTTCTTTCCGAAATGACGTTCACCCGACAGCCCCCCGATATTTTATTTCCCAATATCAAGTTCGGGAGGACCGGTTCGCCGGGTACATTGCGGAATAAGAAAAAACGACAATTCCATAAGATAAAATATAGCTAATTATTCCGGTTTTGAACATTAACAAATAATTGTAGAATAACAAATGAAAGTGATACAACAATGATGCAGTTTCGATTCTCAGCGGATTTCCCGGCGGCGGTTTTGCCGCCGGGGCCGCTTATCTGCCGAAGACTGTTTTTGCTGTCTCCGAGCTCACCGGCGGCTGTGTTGACAAGCGCAAAGCAAACGCTTATCATTGAATATGCCGAGAGCGGCCCGGAACAAGGCCCGGCGGCAGCTCACATTAATTGATAAGGGGGCAACGAACATGGGAAAATACGAAAAACTTGTAATTAAAAATCCGGTCGACTACGGTGAAAAACGCTACTATCCCGCCGGTTATTGGGGGCCGAACGTATGGTACAAAGGTAATGTTGACTTTAACGGAGCGAAATTCACGCTGATGTTTATCAGAGTGGAGCATGACATGGTGATGGAGACCGTATCCCATTCGCATGATTTCGACATGTACGTCTGGCATGTGCCATTGGAGCCGGATAACATGGAGGATCTGGGCTGCGAAGTTGAGATGGTATACGGCGCCGGCACCGAGGACGACCCTGAGGAAAAATACGTAATCACCGAAACCGGCTGCTTTTTCGTTCCGGCCGGCACGGTTCACGGACCCTATACTTTCAGGAATGTGACAAAACCGCTGCTTTTTGTGCACGCAATGCAGCAGGGGGATTATTACAAAAGCGAAATCTACGAGTGATCCCGCAAACCGGATTCTTTCAAATAACCTGTCGGAGGGACCTGTATGAAACGTCTTGAAGGAAAATGCGCAATAATTACCGGAGCGACGTCCGGTATCGGGAAAGCGCAGGCTGTAATAATGGCGAGGGAAGGCGCCTGCGTTGTGTGCGTCGGGCAAAACAAACAGCGCATGGAGGAAGTCGTCTCCATCATCCGCGCGGAAGGCGGCAGCGCGATCGAGTGCATCGCAAGCGTTGAAAAAGCGGAAGACTGCAAGAGAGCGGCGCGGCTCGCGATCGACACATACGGCAAGATCGATTGCCTTTCAAACACAGCCGGCATTTTCGACGGCTTCAAAAAATCTTTGGAGCAAACGGAAGAGGGCTGGTGCAGAATGTTTGACGTCGACGTAAAAGGCGTCTTCCTGATGTGCAACGCGGTCCTTCCGGACATGCTCTCGCGCGGTGACGGTTCAATAATCAACATCGCCTCTATAGCCGGCTTGACCGGCGGCGCCGGCGGCGCGGCTTATGTCGCCGCTAAACACGCGGTCGTCGGATACACAAAACAGCTGTGCGTGGATTATGCCGCCGAGGGCGTCAGATGTAACTGCATAGCCGCCGGTTCTGTCTCGACCCCTATTTTGGACAAGATTCTGGCGGACGACCCGAGAGAGCAGACCAAGGTTTTTGAAACAATACCGTGTAAGAAATTAGGCACGCCCGCGGATATCGCCAATCTCACGGTTTTTCTCGCAAGCGACGACGGCAAATGGATGCACGGGTCGGTGCTTTCCATGGACGGAGGCCGTCAAGCGCTGGGTTGATCTGTTTTGTTGTCCGGCAGTCCGACCTGCCGGTATTTCGCCGGTCGAAACAACAATTTTCTTGCGAAACATCACATTTGGTGATAGGATTAACAGCATCTTAACAAGACGATCTGACACGACCGGCGATACGCCGGAGGGGACGGCCGATGGATATCAGGCAACTCTTATATTTCACCGAGATCTGCCGTCACCGGAGCTTTTCAAAAGCCGCCGACCGGCTGTATATTTCACAGCAGGGAATAAGCATGGCGATTTCCCGCTTGGAGTCCGAACTCTCCTGCAAGCTGTTTCGGCGCGAAGGAAAAGACCTGTGCCTGACGGAACAGGGAGAGTTCCTTTTGAATCGCGCAGAGGAGATATTGGAACAATTCCGTATCTGCGAGGAATATTTCAACAAAGAGCGCGACGCGCGGCATATGACTAAAACCATCAGCATAACCGTTGCTTACGGCGCAGTTGCGGAATTTGCCGGGGAGCTTGTCTTCGGTTTCGGCCAAAAGTACCCGGACGCGGAACCGACGGTCCGCGAATGCTGTGATCGCGAGTGTGATGAGTATGTCAGGAACGGAGCCGCGGAACTGGGATTTTCCGCAGCTCCGTTTGACACAAAAGAATTCGAGACCGTTGAACTCTTTAAAAGCCGCTTTTGTCTTATGGTCCATAAAACGCATCCTTTGGCAAGGGAAGAAAGCGTTTCCGCCGGCATCCTGCTGGATTTGCCGGTCATTATGCCGGACGAGCGCTGTAAAACCCATCTTGTCGTGACAGAATGCTGCCGCCGGATCGGATTTCTGCCCACAGTTCAATTTAAAACCGGTGAAACGATAACGGTACACAGGCTCGTCAACGCCAACAAAGGCGTCGGCATATCGGTTGAGTCCGCGGCAAAAGATTTGGCGCAACCGAACGTCCGCGTGATCCCGTTTGAGGACCCGCAAATGATCTGGTCCGCCCACTTAATAAAAAAACGGGGAGCGACCCTGTCTCCCATAGCAAAAACCTTTGAGCGTTATGTGATAAAACAGATGTGCCCCTCGTCTGAGGAAAAAAGCCCCAATACGTCGATATGACAGGCGGCAGCGTCGATCGGCCTGCGCCGCGCGGCGCAAGACGGGAATTTGCGTTTTTACCGGTCCGGTTTGTTATACCGGTATTTTTTATACTTCGATCGTCCCCTCAAACACTTTAACGCAGTCTCCGGTCAAGAATACAGCCTCATCGGTGCAGCGAACCATCAATTCCCCTCCGGGTAAAAGCACCTCAATATCCTTGTCTTTGTCGCAGTACCCGTTCAAAACGGCGGCCGCGGCGCAGGCGCAGGCGCCGGTGCCGCAAGCTTGAGTTTCACCGCTGCCGCGCTCCCACACGCGCGCTTTCAGCCGGTTTTTGCCGACGAGCTCGGCAAATTCGGCATTCACCCTTTCGGGAAACAGCCGATCGTTTTCAAATAACGGCCCTATACCGCGCAGATCGAGTTTGTCCGTATCCCGGCAAAAAACCACGGCGTGAGGGTTGCCGAGGGAAACACAGGTTATTATGTACTCTTCGCCGCCTACGGTCACAGGTTTTGATATCACGCTCTCACCCGGAAGATCGACCGGTATTTTTTCCGGCCGCAATTCGGCGCGCCCCATATTGACCGTGACAGAAGTCACCGTATCGTTTTCAACATAAGGGAGAAGCTCCTTAACGCCGCTTCGTGTCTCTATCCGCAATCGGTTCTTCCGCGCGGCGCCGTTTTCAAAAAGATATTTGGCAACGCACCGAACGGCGTTTCCGCACATGCCGGCCTCGCTGCCGTCAATATTGAACATCCGCATTTTCGCGTCTGTTGTATCAGAGCGCATGATCAGCACAAGCCCGTCTCCGCCCACTCCTTTATGCCTGTCGGATAAAAGCACCGAAAGCGATTCGGGGGATTTGATTTCAAGGTCGAAACAATCGATAAAAATATAGTCGTTGCCGCAGCCGTGCATTTTGGTGAAATCGAGTTTCACGCACTCACTCCCCTTTTTTGCGCATCCGAGCGCCCTTTCGCGTTTCTTTCTCTGCAAAGCTGATAAATGAACAACGCCGCAGCGATCACGGCGCAAACCGCCGCCGTGAACATGAAACGGAACCGGGTCGATTCTCCGCCGAGCGCAAGCGTCAGATTTGTCATAATGACCGGCGACAGGAAGTGTCCGGCGCCGGGAGCTATGCAGCACACGAGCATGGTCGCCGTCGCGGAATTCATCGGGTCGGAAAGATTTGACGTATTAAATATACAGCGCGGCACGAGCAGACTCATGGTCGAGCCGCATATGAACATCGCGGCGAACGTGAGCGCCGTCGATACCGGGAACATGTTCATCAGCATATACCCGCAGGCCAAGAGAAAAAACGCTGACGGAAAAACAAAATCACGCATTTGCCGGGATAATTTCGGAAAAACGAGTCCTGCGACGACTCCGCCCATCATCAAAAACGCGCTCGCGGCGCCGGCGGTCGACGGCCCGCCTATCCCTCCGCTTGCAAGATGCGTTGAAATGTTTACCGTCGAGACATTGTAGACGATCATAAAAATTACGATAAGCATGGTATAATAATACGCCCTCGCCGGCAGCTTCGTCCTGACGCCTGCGCTCCTTGATACGGAGCTTATTTTTTTGTCCCGGGGTATTATCAGAAAGGTGACAACCGTGACCGGCAGCGCGACCAGCATTTGCAAATGCCCGCCGTAC
>WRJA01000058.1 GCA_009782435.1 Oscillospiraceae bacterium | reverse complement strand
AGCCGCGGCCCCTTGTCTGCGTTTTCGCGCGAATTGCCCGCCCGGGTTCAACCCCTTTTTATCTCCCGCACGGGGATCATCACCCGCATCAGATAGTTTGCCTCGTCAATGGTGCAGATCTCATTGAGCGGATACTCCTCGTAAGCGTCTCCGCATATCTCAAAGCCGTTGATTTCGATGTGATCCGTCAATCTTGCGTACAGATCGTCGCTTTGACCGTACCCGCCCCGTGTGTAGCCGACGGCATACATGGCGGCGGGTCTTTTATCGTGCCCTTTGGGATTGCTGAAATAGTAACGGTCCGGCCACCGCCAGTCTCCGCGCTTGACCCGCTCTTCCGAAAAAACAGCCCAAACGGGATAATCCAAATCATACTTCGGATACTTTTCGCTGATGGCGCGATAAAAGCTGAGCAGCGCGTCGTAGTCGTTCCTGCCCCGGCTGTAATCGTTCGGCTCTCCGAGGACTATGGCCTCCGCCGGAAGATGCTGTATCGTTATCTTGTTCTCATCGGCGTCCAAGGCCGAACGGATGGTCTTTCTCAAGTCGTTCAGCAAATTCCGGGCGTTGACCCGCTCTTCTATCACCGAATCGATTTTTTCGATACGCTGCGTAAACGCCTCGATTATCGACGCGGGCGTTCTTTTTTCAATCAGGTTTTTTATCTCCTCTAACGTCATGCCCAGTTTTTGCAGCGTTCTGATCACATTCATGACCGCTAACTGACCGCCGGAATAGCAGCGGTAATTATTGGCTCTGCGCGACACGGGAGTCAATAATCCTATTTTGTCATAGTACAGTAAAGTATCGCGGGTCGTCCGCGAAAACTTTGCGAATTGGTTGATCGTTAATAATCTGTCTGCCGGCATGCGACCCCTCCCCCTGTTTCCCGTATTCGGTGAAACTGTGTGTTTACAACACATATACCACAATATTTTTGCTTTAACAATGCATAAATCCGCTGATATTTTTTATTGAAAAAACCCTATTGACCCTCGGCTTGCACCATAGCTTATATTAAAAATCGAACGGCAAAAACCGATACGGAAGGCCCCGGCAGCCATGAAAAAATAATAAGAACGCTGTCCGGAGACGGGCATGAACGCCCGTGTCGGAAAACCTCTTGATTTTAACGAGCTTACGGCGGCGATCCGAAAATATTTGTATCAGAGCCGGGGCGGCGGGACCGTGCCCCTGCGCCCCGGCTCTGCACAGCTTAAAATAAAGGAGTGATTTGAAATGCAAAGCGACACAAAAGAAATATCCGCGGCGGAAGAACAAACCGAAAGCGACTTTTACGGCGAAGAAGAGCAGAACGGCAAAGACTATCCTTGGATCGTTTTTTCTCTTGACGGCGTCGAATACGGAGTCAACAGCAAGTTTGTATTGTCCATTGAGATTTTGGGAGAGATCACTCCCATCGCGGATACGCACGCCTGTTGCCCCGGAATCACCCGCTCGCGAGGCGATATGATAGAGCTTTTGGATCTGCGCGCTTTGTTCGGTATGGGCGGATACCGTTTCACAGCGTCCGACGGCGCCGACGTTCGCCAGATGATGGTGGTGATCGAAACAGACGGCGTAAAACGCGGCGTGATCGTAGACCGGGTCGTATCGGTCGAATACGTCGCGCAGTTTATCGACAGCGCCGTGAACGCGGGGAAAGGCGGCATATCATCCAAGTACATAAGCCGGATAGCCAAACGCGAAAAGGCAGCCGGTCCTTTGCTCATAATCGATACGGAAAGCCTCAGCGCGCGTTGAAGGCGGTTCAAGCCGGCAAAACATTAATTTACACGGGAGGGAATCATATTTATGAACCGATTTAAAAACATAAAGGTCAGAACGAAGATGGTCAGCGGTTTTTCCGTGGTGATCGTTTTATTGGCAATACTTGTCACATTAGCCGCGACGGAGCTCGCCTCGACGTCGGAAAGCTATGAATACGTCATTGAGTCGCCGCTTGAAGCCGAGATGCTTTTGCGTATGACAGACATCAATATCGGCGATCTGCGCCGGAGCGTTATGACCATGGCGCTGTTCGCTCACGCCGATGATCCCGGCATGGTCGAGCGGTATTACAAGTCCGCGCTTGAAGAATATGACGCCGGAATAAAAACTGTCGAGATCTATGAGGATTTGCTGATAAAAGACCCCTTTTTGTCGCCGGCGGAACTCGAGACAGAACTGAAGTATTCCGAGGCTTTGAAGAATTATTTTTCAATTTATAAAACGGACGTCTGCGACACTGTTTACAGGGACGCCATAGCGGGCAATCCGGAAGCCGTAGTCGAGCATGTGATCTCGGGCGTCGTCGTCGGCACCGAGTTGAGCGAGCTGATCTATGACCTGACGGTTTCCGCCGATGATCTGTCGCGGTCTATGATCGCCGATACAAAGGTCGAAGCCGACCGGGCTGTAATGATACTCTTGATGATCGCGGCTGCGGCCGCCGTGTTTTCGGTTTTGGCCGCCGTTTATATCTCCGGCCTGATCAGCAAACCATTATACGTGCTTTCCGCTTTTTTGAACAAGGCGGGGACCACCGGCGATATCCGCATCCTGCCGGAGGATCTGAAGACCATTAACGAGTATTCCGTGTACCGCGACGAGACCGGCAGGTGCATAGCGGGGGCGGCTTCTTTCATAAGGCATGTCACAAATATCGCGGAAGAGCTTGAAAGCGTCGCGGGAGGAAACCTGACAGGCGACGTAAAACTGCTTTCGGATGCGGACACTATGGGAAATTCCCTGAAAAACATGATCGAAAGCCTTAACCGGATGTTCGCCGAGATCAACGCGTCCACAGTGCAGGTCTCAATAGGCTCGAAACAGATAGCCGACGGCTCCCAGTCTTTGGCGCAGGGAGCTACTGAGCAGGCCTCTTCGGTGGAGCAGCTCTCCGCGTCAATATCGGAAATAGCGCAAAAAACGAAAGAAAACGCGGATATGGCCGGAAAAGCCGCCTCGCTCGCCGGCGTCATAAAGAACAACGCCGAAAAAGGCAATCTGCAAATGGACGAAATGATGTCCGCCGTCAAGGATATCAACCAAGCCAGCCAAAACATCAGTAAAGTCATAAAAGTTATAGACGACATCGCCTTCCAAACAAATATCTTGGCGCTCAACGCCGCGGTGGAAGCGGCGCGGGCCGGGCAGCACGGAAAAGGTTTCGCCGTCGTCGCGGAGGAAGTTCGAAATCTTGCCGCCAAAAGCGCGGAAGCCGCAAAAGAGACCGGGGAACTGATCGCAAATTCAATGGAAAAGGCTGAATTGGGTTCGACCATTGCCGGTGAAACCGCGGGCAGTCTTGATGAGATAGTCAACGGAATCAACGAGAGCAGCCGGATAGTCGAATTGATCGCGCGCTCCTCAAAAGAGCAGTCCGCCGCAACCGAGCAGATAAACCAAGGCATAGACCAAGTGGCGCAGGTCATACAGCAAAACAGCGCGACGGCCGAAGAGAGCGCCGCCGCGTCCGAGGAGATGAGCGGCCAAGCCGCAATGTTGGAGGATCTGATATCCAATTTCAAGATGAAAGACTCCGCCTCGGCACACCGTAAAGTTCTGCCGCCGGCGGAGCCTTCGCAAAAACGCCCGGGTCTGCCGCAAAGATCCGACGTCCGCCCGACCGGTGAAGGGCCGGCGAATCTCGGAAAATATTAACGCAGCGGCTAAGCGTAAAAATCCGCGACGGCTTTGAAGAAGAAATCGATATTTTCCCACGGGGCTAAAGGCGGTATGTCGCAGCCGGATGAAATAATGAAATTGGGATATTTTGAGCAGCTGTTCAAAACGTTCATTGTCGCGGCGTAAACCGATTCGGGCGTGCCGCTGCGAAATTGCCCCGCGGGATCGACATTTCCGCAAACTATCATGTCGCGCGGCACGATATCAAGCATCTCCCGCAGATCTATCGCGTTCCCGAAATGATAAGCGTAAGCTCCGATTTTTTTGATCGACTCGATTAGGGGTATCGTATTCCCGCAGTTATGGTAAATAACGGCGAAGCCCTCGTCTTGGACAGCGTCAGTGATCTTTTTGACATACGGCGTCGAAAATTCGTCGATAAGAGCGGGCGAGAGCAGTCCCGCTGCGGGCTCCGCGATAACGACGCCGTTCGCCCCGGTATCTTTGTACGCTTTTGCGTAACTGATAAGGAATTCCGCGGCCTTCGCAAGTGTTTTATGAACAAATTCCGGCTCCTCGAAACACTTGATCATGATCTCCGACATATCCATGAGTCTGCCGCTCAGAGAAAAAGGCCCGATGATACCCGCGAAGACCGGTCTGTCGGTTATGAGTTTGCAGGCTTTTTTGATAGCCTGCGTATATATGCCCGTTCTTTTTGTCCCGACGCTCGGAACGATCAGATCATCCGCGTCTTTTTCCGATTTTAATATGCTGCCGATGACAGTCGGCACCTCATGGTCGTCTACCTTGACGCTTGAGCCGAACTCCTCCGCCTCAACGGACAGATCCATCATACTCACGGCGGCAAGCGTATCGCAGCGGTCGGCGATGGCTTTCATGCCTTTTGCCTGAAGATCGCTGTCCGATATCAGTTCCCTGACGGTGATGCCCAATAGCGACGTGCTCGGAAAAGACAAAACAGGTACAGCTTTCTTTTTGTCCGACGCTGTTATCTCTTTGAACCAATTCTTCATATCCATTCGATACGCCCTCCTCTTTTGTGTCCCGCAGGCTCCGTTCCGGCCGGCGGCGGAACAAAATATATTTTACGTTGAGCGCGTCGCGCGTGTCAACCCCCAAACGCCGCCCGCCGCAGCCCGGGTCAGTCTTACAAATATGAGCGCATGACGGCTCCGCCTCTCATGATATCATTATAATCAGCGTATCCGCCGGGGTCTTCATCCTCTTGCGGGGAGGAGTTCAAAGACCCCGCTATTACCCTGCTCACGGCGAAGTATCTCAGAGCGTCCACCGTGTGGGTAACGTCGTGCGGCTCCTTCGCGCAGTCGTTCGGGTTACGCTCGTCCGCCCGGATCGCCTGAATATCGCTTATGATATTTTTGCAGTTTTCAAAAAATACTATCCCCGGCCGTTTTTCCCGGGCCCCCGGCACATCTCTTTCGGCAAGAAGCTCATGTATCTGCAAATGCCCCTGCACCCGGTTGTTCGACGCTCTTATAAGCCCTATGCCGTTTAAAGCGAAGACCTCCGCCATTGTCTTGCCCGTGTCCTTCAGAGTGCTCCACATGTCCGGCGGCGCGAAGGTCGCCTCTATCTTCTCCTGCGGCAAGGTCATCGAAAGCATCTCCTTCGCGGCGTCTTGAACGATCAGTTTTTCTTTGCAAAGTTCCCGGTAGACATAAGAGCGCCCCTCGGGGTCGACGGCGATATGGAAACAGGCTAACATGTCGAGACCGTAGTCGAAGGCCCTGTATCGCGGCCATGCATCCGGTATCTTAAAAGCTTTAACGACGTGCTTCGCCTCCGAGAATTCCGGGAAATAACTCCCCGACATCGCGTCCCAGTCGCCGTATCTGTGCGCCCTGCGAAGATGCTCCGGCAAAGAGGACAGCATCTGCAAATACTGCGGCGACTTCTCCAAAAGATGTTTATTATCCTCCACCGTAGCGAATATGAACTTATAATCCTTCGGGTTCTCATTTTCCTCGGGATTTTCCTTGTTCCGTTTAAAATCCCCGTCGATAAACAGCCGCTTCACCCAACTGTGCCCCACGCCCCCGGGGTTGCAGGTCAGATAAAACCGCTTCGGTATATCGTTCACGCCGCGCAAACAGCCGCCCAAGGTCCGAAACTCCCGCTCGGTGAACTGCGTCGCCTCGTCCGTGAATATCCAGTCATATTCCTGGCCCTGATATTCCGTTTCGGAAGACGAATTCCGGAAATGCCCGAAGCGTATAGTGGAACCGTTCACAAAATGCATCACCCGCAAAGTCCCGTTGTACACCGCCAAGGTCCTCGGTATCATCGTTTTTATCGGCTCGATGTGATTGCCCTGAAGCTCCGGATAGGTCCTTCGCAATATGAGTATCTTTATCCCCGGCCACCTCAAGGCCCCGCCCACGGCCTTGACCCTCACGGCATGAGATTTTCCTCCGCCTCTCGCTCCGCCGTAAGCCGTATACAGAGCCCTGCTCTCATAGAACAGCCTCTGCTTCGGGTTTGCTTCCCCGAAGTCAAGTAAAACGCCCTTTTCGGCGTTTTTTTTATTCGCATACAACAAAGATATCTCCTTTGTATTTCCCGTCCCGCCGGACGGCAGCCCGGCGCTCGCCGCCTCCTCCGTCAAAAGGCCGCATCAGCGGCAGCGGTCGATCAGCAATGCACATGGTTTTTGCAGCACTTGCACCACACGACCGCCCCGCCGCCGCCCGGGAGTATTTGCAAAAGCGCTTTGCCGCAGTCCGGGCAGAACGCCGGTCCGCCGTTTTTGTCAACTCTCGCGCGTTTCAGTCTCCCGATCTGTTCCTCGTTTAAAAGCCTGAACATATATTTGTCCTCCCCCGGAAAAATTCAGTCAAAGGCTTCTTGCTCGCCGACCCCGGCTATAGTCAATGTGACCCGCACATCGCCGGTGTTTTTATCCGCTCGGCTTTCGGCGGCTGAAAAAGGCTTTTGTTTAAGAAGTCCCGTCAAAAAAGCCGCCTTGTTTTTATCGCCCATACCGAGCTGTACGATCCGGTCCGATATCTTCAGCTTTGCCTCGGAAAGGACGCCGGCATGCTCCGCATCGCCCTTTCGCCCGGACAGGAGTTCTTCCGCCTCCTCCTCCGTCAGGCCGAGCCGCAGGAGAAGCCCCGGCCAGCTGTAGAACATCGGCTCGCCGCCCGGCGCGTTTCGGTCGTCAACGCTTTGAAAATAAGCGTCCGCTTCCTTTTTAAGTTTTTTCGCCGAATAACTTTTCTCGGGCATTTTCGCGATCCCGCCTTTTTGCGGCCGTTTTTTCCGGCCCGGATTTTTCGCGGCAATGCTAAGTGAAAACCGGAGCCTTGTCAAGCCCCGGTTTAATGATCTTGTCCGGCGTAAGGTTGCGACGATTATGTGCTGCAGCTCCTGAATACAAAACGTCAGGCAATTTGGATACGCGAATTGCCGGTTTCGCGATGTATATTCGTTTGTTTATAACTTTTTTACATATATAATGTCAAAATCGCACTTGTAATACTGAATATTATGTGATATTGTGTTACCATCCAAAATATTTTCGAACGGTCGGAAGGCCGGGCGGCAGCTTTTGCGTAAATTAATAAGGAGGGATTTAAATGAACAAGGTGAAAAGAAACCGGACAAAAAGAGCGCCGATATCATTTTTCCTGATAGCGGCGATGCTGATTGCCTCCGTCGCGTATATAGCCGGCACGGCGGCCGACACCGACAGCTGGGACCTCGCGAATTACGTCAACAATGTGGAAATCAGGGATTCGAACGGCGATCCGGTCGTCGACGACACTTTCAATTTCGGCAAGACTTATATCTTCAGCATTGAATTCCTCGAACCGAACGACTCCGGCATGACATTCGAGGAATACGGCCCCAGCGGCGTTCTTGTGTACAAGCTCCCTAACGCACTCGATGTAAAAGCCGCCGTTACAGACAAGCCGATCCGCATCAACGACATTGAGGTCGGCGTCTACTCTATAGACACCGGCGGCAATGTCGAGGTCCGGTTCTATGACACGGACAAAGAGGGAAATCCTCTTGCGGACGAAAACTTTATCGAACACTATTCAGACATCTGTTTCACAATGGAATTGAGCGCGACCTTCACGGACGAAGCCGAAAGCGGCGAGATCGAATTCGGTTTCGGCTCAAACGCGACCATTACCATAACCCTCGATTACCCCAAGCCGGATATGACGGTCACGAAAACAGCCGGGACTTTCAATGCGGCCGATGAGACCGTTACTTATACGATAGCGATCACGGCCCCGGGTACCAACAGCGACGCGCGCCCGCAAAACCTTGAAAATATAACGCTCACGGACATCCCGCGCATAGGGACCGGCACATATTTGAGCAGTTCCACCCCGGATATATACTCAGATTTCCGCTACAGCAAGGACAACGTCAACTGGGAATATCCCGACGCTTCATGGGGGCAGCAGTCGCAGCACAGCAACCGCATGGGGCTTTATTTCGCGTTTCCGGGAACCGTCAGCCTTGCTCCCGGCGAGACGCTGTATGCGGAATACACGATTGACGTCAAAGGCTTGGTCGCCGCCAACACTTCAAGCGGGAGAGCGCCCGGCCAGTACGATTTCGCTTTAAACAACACGGTGACCGTCAAAAGCGGCGACGACATTACAGGGACCGACGAAGCCGCGCGAACCGTGACCAAGCGTTTTATCGATAAATCAATCACCAACTCACCAAACAACAATCCCTCCTCGATAAGCTGGAAATCCGTGGTCGGCGACGGATCGAAGTCGCTGAACGGAAAAGATATTACTGACGTTATGACCTCTGATCAGGCATCAAACGGTTTCACGATAGGATTTCCCGCTTCAATAACAGTAAAATTATACGGCCCGCCGGGCGCGGGCGGAGTGTTCGGAGTTCCGATTGATACGCATATCTGCGATAAAACAGACGGCTGTTTCACCTTCACAACAACGACGAGCGGAGAAAATTTTACTTACAAGGTTCCGACCGATAAGGACGATATCCGCCGCGTCGAGTTCGAATATACAACAACTGTCACTCAGCTTACGTCGACATCCTCACCCGGTTCGGTTATATACAAAAACAAAATCACTGCAGACGATTTCGAAAGAGAAATAAGCCATACAGCGAACCGGCCGAATCCCTCGGCGCCGACCGGCACATTTACACTCAAAAAAGAATCGTCGGGAATCAAATACAACGGTTCCGTCTATTACGTGGATTATAAGATCACAGTTTTCGTCCCTGCGGGAAATGAGGGAAAAGGGTTCTACGTCCGCGACAATATGATAATCGACGGTATCGCTGTCGACATTACGAACCCCGTTACCAAACTTGCTCCCGTCTCTGTCAATCTGTATTATGGGGACGTTGTTTCTGCCGCCAACGAGGTACCCGGTTTTGCGGCTAATGCAGGTAACAGTAATTATCGCTTTCAGAACAGTTCACCGAACTGGCTGCTTAATTTCGGCGGAGAATCAGACTATACCAGAAGCACATGGAAATACAACGAAGCGACGACCTTGGTCATTACATACAGGCTGCCGCTGAGCCTCACGGTCACCGTCGGCGGAAAAGCGACGACGCTTTCAGATATCCTCAGTTCCTCCTCCGGCGCCGTCTTGACCAATGAGACACGGATAAGAAACGCGAGCGCAAGCGATATCATTCCCGTCGCTCAAACACGCGACAGATGGCCGATATTCAAAAATGCTCAAGTAAACGGCGCCGACGTCACAGTTTTTGACTACACCGTCACGATCAACGGCAATTCGGTCGGACGCCGCGCGCTCTTTAATAATTACCCGGACACCGCGATATTTACCGACGTATTTGACGCGGGCCTCGAATATGTGCCGAACTCACTTTATGTAAAGGTAGGCACGGATTATTACGGCCCCTATGACGTCCTGAAAAATGACCTGACCGATACGTTGGTCCCGAATATGATATCGGTCGACTTTTCCGAACTGATGCAATTTTCCGCTTGGAACGCAGCCGGCGGCCCATCAGACGCCCCGGGCACACCGTCGAATCCGAATTGGTACGCCGCGGACAACGTCGGATTTGAGCTTCATTATCAGCTGCGGGTAAAGGAACCCGCCGGAGAAGACGGCAAGGAATTCGGAAACAAAGCGACAATAATTTCAACCGTGCAGGGCTGTGAGTTTTCAAGCGAAGCGTCCGTGACGTACTGGGATTACAACCCGCTCTCGAAGAAAATGACCCACGCGAGTCCCGGCTCCGTCAATATAGACGTCGACGTGCGTATCAATCCGGACGGCATAAAGATCGCCCCCGACGGCATTGAGACCTTGAACGCAGTGGATACGATGAGTCCGAATTTAAACTTCATACGCGACAGCATAAAGATTTTCACGGAGACCTCTCCCGGCTCCGGCTCTTGGACGCAGCAAGCTGTAAGCAATATTCCGGGCGAGCTGTGGGGCATTAAAGCGAACAGTCCTCAAGAGATGGAATTTACGATAAAAGACGAGACTTCGATAAAAATCACCTATACGGCGCTCGTCACGACGCCTGCCGGCCAGAATACGGACACAGTGGTCAACAGCATCGAACTCAAAGGCACGGGCTATAAAAACAGCGATTCCATAGGGACCTTCCTGGTCACGGACACGAGCGCGTTCGCATCGGCAAACAGAGAAAAGTTATATCTGGTCAAAAATGACGCCGACGAAGGCACAGGTCTGAGCGGCGCTGAATTTGACCTGTATATGCAGCTGCCGAATAACTCAGCTTTCATGGGAAGCTCGGCGACGCCGCTTTCGATCGGCGGGAGAAGCTTCTACAAGATTGCGCCCGCGTCCGGCGGCGACGGCGGAGTTTATACGCTCGATTCCCGTTGGATAACGCCCTCGCACAAGGCCTTGTACCTGATCGCCGAGACAAAGGCGCCGGCGGACTATAAGCTGCCGGCCGCGCCTGACAGCTATACTTTCTTCGTCCTTTCCGGTATGCCGGACGGAGAAAAAGAGGTTTTGGAAGCTTCCTTGGAGCAGACCTTCAGCCGGGATATCAAAATCTCGGAACTGCTGTCCGATCAGATCATCATAACCAACTCGAAAACGACCTCCAAACCGCCCATCGATCCCCCCACGGACCCGCCCACAGATCCTCCCACAGACCCGCCCACAGATCCGCCGGGCGACGATGATGACGACGACGATGACGACTATACGCCGCCTCCCGCGGACCCGCCGGAGCGCCCCCTGCCTCCCTCGCCCCCCGGCAATACGCTCATCCCGGGAGACGATCCCGACACTTGGGTCGAACTCGACGAGAACGGAGTGCCGCTTGCCGTTTGGCGCTGGGACCCCGATCTGGAGGAATGGATATCCGAAGACCCGCCGCCCTTGGCCATGATGCTGCCCGCGACCGGTGACATGGGCGCGCTGTCCTGCCTGATCGCAGCTCTCGCCGTCTCCGGCCTCAGCCTCGGCGTTATCCTGAGAATGAAGATCGCCGGCAAACCCAAACGTTATATTTGGTGACCCCGCATATACCCCCCTCCCCCCGGTTTTGTGCTTTGACGCTCAAAACCGGGGTTTTTGTTTTCCCCTGCCGGGGGATAATTCCCGAGGGGCAGGGACGATGAGGGCATCGTCACCTGCGACCGGCTTTCCGCGATTTCGGAAAGAACCGGGGTAAACGCAGCCCCGTAGGGGACGCGCCCCTACATGGTGCATCCGTTCCCCCCGGCGGGGAATGCCGACGCTCTCGCGAGATACACCAGCGGCAACAATTACTAATTCAATTCGGTTATTTATAACCATTTTGCATAATTAATGTTAAAACGCACTTGCGAATGTGTAATTTTTGTGATATTGTGTAACCAATAGAGTTTCTGCCCTGAGGATTGCCGGTCGCTCGGCGTCCCCGACGTAATTTAAGGAGGGTTCATCATGGAACGTCGAAAAAGCAACATTCAAAAAATGCTCGCCGCCGGACTCGCGCTTGTTTTTCTCCTGACCTGCGCTTTAACGACGCCCGGCCTGTTCAGAACGGCCTCCGCAGACGGCGACAGGCGGGTCGACATTGTCGACGAGATCACCCTTTCCACGTTTCGCAGTTGGAATACTCCCTCGGAGAATCTTTTCTTCACATGGACACCCGCGGGCGGAGAATCGACTGTGACGATCACTCTCAGTTGGTGGGAGATCATCTATTTTGACGTCCGGTGTTCCGACCTGCAGCTGAAAAGCCAATCTCCCGCCGACAAGCTGAAGGACGGGGACTGGTTTGAGATCGTTATCCCGGACGATTTCAACAGCAGCTTTGTAAAAGAAGTAAATAACGCCGATTTCTATGAAAAACACTCCCCTTATGAAAAGATGGGAACTTATTCCGTAAAAAACAGACCGGACGGCACAACGGTGCTGACCGTGGTCTTCAACGATTATGCGGATGATCATGACGATATCTCCGCCGAATTCAGAATTGCTCTCAATTACTCCAACGCGACCGTAGACATAAACAAACCCTTTGTATTCACTGTTAACGGGGACATATCCGTTACAGCCTCCGGGGGCGGGGGCGGGATATCCGTCGATAAACCGACCGGTAATATCAGCGAAGCCTATAAATACGGGGATATCGTGTATGATACTTCGGGAAACCCGCTTAAGGTGAAGATAGACGGCGTTGATTACTACGTTTTTGACTGGACTCTGCGCGTAAATTTACACTTTGATTATCATTCTGCATTGACCCTGACGGATACTCTCTCAGGCAATCATAAGTTTATAACCGATCCTGCCCTGAGAAAGAACGGAACTTCGGGGGACTACCTGAATTCGGTCACGATGTATGAGTATTACGGGCTGGACGGCTATCCGTCCGAAACAAGAAAAGACACATTCTCTCTTCTGTACCGTACAGACGCTTTGTGGGACGATATGGAAACACGGAGGATAGTACGCAGTGATTCAGCTCCGGGTTCATTTACATGGGACCGCAATACCGGCCTTGATTCAAACCCCGCTATGAGCTTGGCAGACTTTACCCGCACAGACGATGTCATGACAATAGAACTCAGCAGCGTGGCAAGGCCGCTTATAATTGAATATTACACGCTGGCGACTGTTGAACTCGGCGAACTCGACATTGCGGATCAGACAAAAATGGACACATTTTCGAATAACGTCACCGGATTCGGCAGCAGCAGCATATCCTCTGAGGTCGAGGCTTATTTTTCACATTCATCCGGCAGCGGCAGCGGCAGCGTTCCGACTTACGCCATCGAATTTATTAAGGTCGACGAAAACAATAAATCAACAACGCTGTCCGGCGCGCAGTTCCGATTATATAAAGAGGAAGCGTGTTCCACACTGCTGTCGGTGTCGGACGCCACCGCTTCCGACGGAAAGATTAAATTCACAGTTCCCGCCGGAACATACTATCTGAAAGAAGCAGTCGCACCGGACGGATATGAGCTTTCAGACAAGGTATACAAAATAGATGTCGTGAGCGGCAGTAATTTCACGGTCTATGATTCGGACGGCGGCGGTTGGACGCCTGTAAGCGATAAAAAGATCGTCAACAGCCTGTCATCCGGCCCGCCGCCCTCGACAGGCGATCTGAAAATCAAAAAGATGATAACAGACTCGGCGGACACGCAAAAATTCACATTCACGCTGACGGGTCCGGACGGACCGGCGACTGTGGACCTGAGCGGTTACGCGGCAAACGACGGCAATGACGACGGAACGTTTAAATTGGGCCACGGCGATGAAATCACCGTAACCGGATTGGCGCCGGGCGTCTATACCGTTACGGAAGCGAATACCGGATACACTACCGAGTATACTGTCGGAGCGGCAGGGTCGGAACCGGGCGCATCGGCGGAGGCGACAGTTGCTCCGGGGACGCCGGTATCGATCGTATTCATGAATACGAAAAACGTCCCGCCGCCCGAACCCGGCACGGCCGTTATCGAAGTAACAAAAAGCGTGATCGGCGCCGGAGCGCCCTCCGGCACGCAGCTCACATTCACTCTGACGCAAGTTGAAAACGAAAACGGAGACGAGTGGACGGGCGAGATCCAGATAACCGATGAAAAGCATGTCACGACCAACGCGACCGGCCCGAAAGACTATGAATTCTTTTTCGAGATCGAAGACCTGACGGAAGACGGCAGCCCCTATTTCTTTAAAATCAAAGAGACTAAGGGCGGCAGCGGGTCATCCTGGGCAAACGACGTTAAGGAACGTATCGTAAAAGTTGAGATCGAAGACGGGCTTTCCGAGGTCACATGGCTCGGAGCCGCCGGCAGTCATGTATTCAAAAACACATACACCAATAAACCGCCCGTGATCACCGATCCTCCTGCGGATCCGCCCGCCGACCCTCCCGCCGATCCTCCCAAAGACCCGCCCGC
>WRJA01000057.1 GCA_009782435.1 Oscillospiraceae bacterium | reverse complement strand
CGTATAACAAAATTAACAAGGCGATGGTTATTAAGCACGTTGAGCATATTAAAAAACTTGATGATGACGGTCAATTAGTAACCTGTGGGGCAACGAAAGGCTATCCCGGCGTTGCGGGAATGGTCGTTTTTAATGCTGAAAGCCATGAAGCGGCAGAAGCATTTTGCAAATCCGAACCATTCGTTGCTGAGGGTTATGCAACGTATAAACTGTTTTCTTTACGAGTTGGCAGCAAAGAAAACAATTATTTATTATAACGGGGAAAAAGCATTATCTCGAATAACGGAACACGAAAAAAGGCTTGCCGTTTTTTATGAGCAAGCCCTTTTTTCGTCTGTCGTCCGTATTTGCGGCACATTAAGCGTCAAGCGGTTTTCTTCGCTTCACTCTGTATCAGGCGTAATATCTTACATGGAACCCAAAACTGAAAACCCGGGCCGGCGGGTGCAGCTTCCGCAATCGTCGCTGTTACAGTCAGTACTTTTCGTTTCATTTTGTTTATCTGCCTGAAAGATCATCTTCCGTTATCGAATTTTAAGCTGATGTCCAGCGGGCGCACGTCGTTTGTCAGCGCTCCTATCGAAATCACGTCAACACCTGTCGCGGCGACTTTTTTTAAATTTTTCTCCCCCATATTTCCGGAGGCCTCCGTAACGGCCCGTCCGGCAATGAGCTTGACCGCCTGCGCCGTTAGTTTTGTTGTCATATTGTCGAGCATAATGATATCCGCTCCCGCCTTGAGCGCTTCGGCCACCTGCTCCAAAGTCTCCGTTTCAACTTCGATTTTGAATGTGTGCGGCGCGTTTTGTCTGGCCGATCGCACAGCGGCGGCAATGCTCCCCGCAGCCGCGATATGATTGTCTTTAATAAGGATCCCGTCCGCAAGATTAAATCTGTGGTTGCTGCCTCCGCCGGTCCTGACAGCGTATTTTTCAAAAACCCGCATGAGCGGAGTCGATTTGCGGGTGTCCGTAATACGGGCTTTCGCTCCTTTCAGCTCCGCCACCGCTTTAGCAGTGCGAGTGGATATGCCGGACAACCGCTGCATTATATTAAGAGCAACGCGCTCCCCCGCGAGTATACTGCGCGAAGGTCCTTCGATACGCGCGATGACCTCTCCTTTTTTGACCGAATCTCCGTCCTTTATTTCTGAAATGAAACGAATCGACGGGTCGAGCAGAAAAAAAACTCTCGCGGCTATATTAATGCCGCATATCACCCCCGACTCTTTAGCTGTAAACCGGCCTATTGAGTTACCGCTTTCCGGTATGCAGCTTTGCGAGGTAATGTCGCCTGTCCCGATGTCTTCTTTAAGCGCGGCCCTGATAAAGTCGTCTGTTGTCGCGAAATCCACGTCACATTCCTCCTTTTTATTCCTCCGAATAATGCACCCCAACGCTGCCGGAGCGCTTTACGGCGGCTGTCAGCACGGCCTCGGCTACCGTCGCCATATTAAGCGTCTCCATATGCTCTCTGTCGTCGGAATATGATTCCTCCAATTCGGTTTTTATCTGTGTCATTCGCCGGAGCGCTGTTTTCATATTCTCTTTTTTGCGTAAAACAAAACAATTATCATCCATTAGTTTTTTTATCTCGCGTCTCAGCGCCGGTAAGTTTTCGGCGCGCAACGTCCTTATGCCGGTCTCCGGCATTAAGGCGCGCGAGGGTCTTATATACGCCAGTCTTTCGGTTATGCTGCACGCCGAACGCCTGCCGAACACCAAGCACTCAAGCATGGAATTGGACGCCAGCCTGTTCGCTCCGTGCACTCCGGTCGACGCGGCTTCCCCGCAGGCATACAGCCCCGGTATGCAGGTATTCGCGTTTAAGTCCGTTTCTATCCCTCCGATAAGATAATGCTGCGCGGGACACACGGGTATCCAACACTGCGATATATCTATCCCCCTGCTCAGACATTCGTTGAATATCGTCGGAAAGCGGCGCTGCAAATACTCGCGGTCGCGCGATGTTATGTCTATAAACATTCGGTCGGCGCCCGTTTTTGCCATTTCGCGCACGATAGCGCGTGAAACTATGTCCCTCGGCGCCAATTCCGCGAGCTCATGCCGGCCCAGCATAAATCGCTCTCCGGCGGCGTTTTTCAGCAATCCGCCTTCGCCTCTTACCGCCTCCGATACTAAGAATACCCTGTCCTCCGGGTTGTCGGATTTCAGTCCTGTCGGATGGAATTGAATGAATTCAAGGTCTTTGGTCACAGCCCCGGCGCGCATGGCCGCCGCAATGCCGTCTCCGGTCGCAACCGAAGGGTTTGTGCTTTTGCCGTATATCTGCCCGATGCCGCCCGTGGCTATCACAACATTCGGACAGTCTATTATAATGAAAGCCCCGAGAGGCCCCAAAATGACGGCGCCCGCAACGGAGCCGTCGTCTCCCGTGAGCAGATCCGCAAAAAAACTGTGACTCATAAAAGCCACGTTTCTCCTTGCGGCGACAAGCCGGGCCAATGCTTTGACCGTTTCACGCCCGGTCGCGTCGCCTCCGGCGTGGACAATACGGTTTTTGCGGTGGCCTCCCTCTCTGGTGATCTGAAAGTCTCCGTCGTCATTTTGGTCAAAGGGGACTTTCATATCGACAAGAGCGCGGATATCCGAAGGCCCCTCCTCAACGAGTATGCTGACGGCTTCTTTGTCGCAAAGGCCGGCGCCCGCCAAAAACGTGTCGTCAAAATGCAGGCTCGGCGCGTCATCCCCGGAAACGGCGGCCGCTATCCCGCCCTGCGCGAGCCATGAATTTGAGATCTCCACGCTCTCTTTGGTGAGGATGCAGCAATTATATTTCTCGTCGATATTGAGAGCCGTATAGAGTCCGGCTATACCTGAGCCAATTATAAGAACGTCAAAAGCAAGTCTTTGAGTTATTTCGATATCGCCGTTAAACACGTATCTCATATCACTGCCCTCATACGCTTTTATGTCCATGCCTCGGCAAACGCCGTGAATGATTTGATTCTGCCGGTTTTCGGTATGAATAATATCATACCAACCTGCGGGACGGTTTTCAATACAAAGTTACTCAAATCGTTAAATCGTTAATTTCCGAAAAATAATATTTCCGTCCGCTGCGGCGAGGCCCTTGACACGCCGGAGTCCGGGATATATTCTGATACAGTTATCATATGAAACACGGAGGTTATTATATGCCGCTGACAAAAGAACGCAAGGACCGGTTGACCGAGCTTTGCCGAAAGTTTCGAGCTGACGTTTTGACCGCCATCTCAGGGATAGGGTCCGGCCATCCGGGCGGGAGCCTGTCCGTTTGCGAAATACTGACGCTGCTGTATCAGGAACGAATGAACATCAACGCTTCAGCTCCCGGCGATCCCGACCGCGACCGGCTGATACTCTGCAAAGGGCACGCGGCGCCTATGCTCTACCGCAACCTCATAGAAAAAGGCTTTCTTCCGGCTGACGCCATGGGTTCGCTGCGGCGAATCGACAGTTTGCTGCAAGGGCATCCGTCAATGCATACGCCGGGAATCGAAATGCCCTCCGGCCCTCTCGGCATAGGGCTTTCCGCCGCGCAGGGCATTGCCATGGGCTTGAAGCTGAACGGCTCAAAGGCCCGGGTCTTTGCGATACTGGGAGACGGCGAGCTGAACGAAGGAGCGGTTTGGGAAGCTGCGACTTCCGCGCCGAAATTCGAACTGAATAATCTGACGGCCGTTGTTGACCGGAACAAGATCCAGCTCGACGGACCGACAGACGAGATCATGCCTCTGCGAAATCTGACCGAAAAATGGCGCTCCTTCGGCTGGAACGTCCTTGAGTGCGACGGTCACGATCTTTCTCTCTTGGACAAAGCCTTCGACGCCGCGGAAAAATATATTTACGGGCCCACCGTAATAATCGCCGACACGGTCAAGGGGCGCGGCGTATCGTTTATGGAAGGCAAGTCCGAATGGCACGGCAAGGCGGTTTCCGCCGAAGAACTTGATGCGGCTCTGAAAGAATTAAATGCAGCGGGAGGTGCGGATCAATGCCGAAAGCAATAAGAGACGTCTACGGGGAAGCGCTCGCCGAGCTCGGCGCCGTCAATCCCGATATCGTAGTCCTCGACGCCGATTTGTCCGGCTCTACAAAAAGCTCGATCTTTAAAAAAGCTCATCCGGAAAGATTTTTTAACATGGGCATTGCGGAGAGCAATATGGTCGCCGCGGCCGCCGGTCTTTCCGTTACGGGAAAGATCCCTTTTGTCAACACGTTTTCGGTCTTTCTCACGACCTTGGGGCTCATTGCCGCCCGCTCGCAAATATGCTACGGAAACCTGAACGTTAAATTCGGCGGAGCATACAGCGGCATGTCCGACGCTTTTGACGGCTCTTCTCATCACGCGACCGAAGATATCGCGGTGATGCGCAGTCTGCCCGGCATGACCGTTATCGTTCCGTCCGACGCCGCCTCAACGCTTTGGGCGACAAAATTCGCGGCGGAGCATAAAGGTCCCGTCTATCTGCGGCTGTCCCGCGAAGCCTTTCCCGACATATACGACGTCGCCGCGAAGTTTGAAGCCGGAAAAGGCGCTGTCGTAAAAGACGGCAAAGACGTATCGGTCATCGCCTGCGGGCTTATGGTCAGCAAAGCGCTCGAAGCCGCAGCCGTCATGGAAGCCCGCGGCGTAAGCGTTCGTGTTATCGACATGTATTCGATAAAGCCCATCGACGAGGAACTCATAATGAAATGCGCCGCCGAGACAGGCGCCGTCGTAACGGCCGAAGAACACAACATTTACGGCGGTTTGGGCGGAGCGGTGTCGGAAATATTGGCCCGCGGCGGCGCCGGAGCGCCGACGGAATTCGTCGGCATCAGGGACAGATTTACCGAATCCGGCCCCTACCCGCTGCTTCTGTCCAAGTACGGCGTCGACGCCGGCGGCGTTGTTTCCGGAATCGAAAAGGTTTTGGCGAGAAAAAAATAAGCGTTTATGTTCGCCTTAAAACAGCTTATGCCGGCTTGATCAAGCCGGCATAAGTCTTTTATTCGCTCAAATCGGATATGAGAAAGGTCATAAGCTCAACTTTACCCGGGTTTTCAGTTTCGGATATCCTGTCCGCATGCCGCGTGACCGCGCGCTCAAACAGGTTCCGCACGTCGCGGCCGTTGCCGAAGTTTTCGCCTCTTTGTTCATAGAGTTTCGCAAATATCTCGTCGATCCGGGTTTTTGTTTCGCCTTCCATGGCGTAGCCGTTTTTTTCGCATATATTCCGGAACATTTCCGCAAGCTCGGGTCCCGTATAGTCCCGGAAAAAGAAATATTTGCAAAACCGCGATTCCAATCCGGGGTTTGAGTTTATGAATTTTTCCATCGGGCCTTTGTAACCGGCGACGATCACCGCCAGATCCGAGCGGTTGTCTTCCATGGCCTTCAGCAGTATCTCCGTCGCCTCCCGGCCGAAGTCGTTTTCCCCTCCGCCCGCCAATGAATAGGCTTCGTCGATGAAAAGAACGCCTCCGAGCGCGGATTTTATCACCTCGCCCGTTTTCAGCGCCGTCTGCCCCACAAAACCGGCGACGAGTCCCGATCTGTCGACCTCCACAAGCTGCCCTTTCGACAGAACTCCGACAGCGGCGTACAATTCGGCCAAAAGCCGGGCCACAGTGGTTTTTCCGGTACCGGGATTGCCCGTGAAAACAAGATGCAAAGACATGGGAGGTACCGGCAGCCCGTTTTCCTCGCGCAAGCGCCGGACCCTCATCAGATTGATAAGGCTTTTAACGTCTTTCTTAACTTCATCGAGCCCTATGAGCGCGTCCAGCTCTGCCAAAAGCTCATCCGCGTCCCGGGCTTTATTTTCGGCTATGTCTGCCGCGACCGGGACCGGCGCCTGCCGGTTTTCGTTTGCCTGTGTTTGCTTTGTCTGCGGATATTTGTCTTTAAACGACGGCTCGGAATTTGTGACGAAATCCGACGCGCGCAGCGCGGGCTTGGATTTTTTTACTCCTGCCGCGTCACAGATCGCGCCCAGCTTGTCTGCGCAGCTTGTGATGTATCCGGCCTCTTCAAAGCTGACGTCGTCGTTGACGGCGGCAAGGTACAGCAATATATTCGTAAGCATGCGGATAAACACCCGCGAAGCGTCTTTTCCGCTTTTTACGTCGTCTTCCGCAAGCCGCCAAAAAAACAGCGGAGGCAGAAAATCTTCGCTTTCGCAAATAATACCCGTCAATTCCCAGAGCAGAGTACCCGGAGAACTTTTGCCTTTGGAATACAACTCGTTTGCGGCGTCGGCATGCTCTTGAGTCACCGAACCGCTGCGGCTCCACAACTGACCCGCGCAGCGCCGGACGAAACCGTCAAGTTCGGCGGCGAGGCTCCGGTCGGAAAGCTTATAAAAAGCCTCCGTGTTGGCAATGTATATTTTATGTAACTCATCAGGCGAACGCTTCCACGGCGTCGGCAAATCCGTCACTTCCCGATAAAACGTTTGAATATACGCTCAGAAATTTTTCAGGTTTTGATCATCTTATCATTCCGGCCGCATAAAACACAAGATGTTTATAAAGGATTTGAATATTCGGCGCGATATGGTACAATATGAAAATAAAAAAAATCATTACTTGGGAGGCGCATGAAAAAATGGCAAAAAAGCAGTTTAAAGCTGAATCAAAGAGGCTGCTTAATCTGATGATCAATTCCATCTATACCCACAAGGAAATATTCCTCCGCGAGATCATTTCGAACGCATCCGACGCTATCGATAAACTGTGTTACATCTCATTGACGGACGATAAAGTAGGTCTGTCCCGCTCAGACTTCAGGATACTGATCAAGGCCGATAAGGAAAACGGTACGCTGACCGTCTCCGATAACGGCATTGGCATGACCGCCGAAGAGCTTGAGAGCAATCTCGGAATCATTGCCAGAAGCGGGTCGTCGGATTTTAAAAAAGAAACGGACGAAAAAGCCCCGGATGCGGATATAGACATCATCGGTCAGTTCGGAGTCGGTTTTTATTCGGCTTTTATGGTCTCTGACAAGGTGACGGTCATAACCAAAGCCTACGGAGCCGCGGCCGGATATAAATGGGAGAGCTCCGGGGCCGACGGGTACACGATAACGGAGTATGAAAAGGATTTTGTCGGCACGGATGTAATCATGCATTTGAAGCCCGACGCCGACGGCGAGACTTACGGCGATTATCTTGAAAGCTTCCGGATCAAGCAGCTCGTTAAAAAATACTCCGACTATATCCGTCACCCCATAATAACCGACGTCGAAAAATCCGAAACGCGCGAAACCGGCGAAAAAGACGAAAAAGGAAACCCGAAAACGGAGTTTTACACCGTCTCGGAAGAACAGACGGTAAACAGCATGATACCTCTCTGGCACAGGAGCAAGACGGAAGCGACGGACGAGGAATGCATCTCGTTTTACAAGGAACAATTCCGCGACTTTGAAGACCCGGTCTGCGTGATCCGCGTCAATGCTGAGGGCGCCGTTTCATACAAGGCCATGCTCTTTATACCCGAAAAAGCCCCGTACGACTATTTCACGCGTGAATACGAAGCGGGATTGCGGCTCTACTGCGGTGGCGTCATGATAATGGAGAAATGCGCCGACCTTATCCCTGACTGCTTCCGTTTCGTGCGCGGCGTCACGGATTCCCCCGATCTGTCGCTCAACATATCGCGTGAAATGCTGCAGCACGACCGCCAGCTGAAGGTAATTGCAAACAGCCTTGAAAAGAAAATCAAATCGGAACTCTTAAAGCTCATGGAAAATGAACCGGACAAATACGAGTCTTTTTACAAAAACTTCGGCATCCAGCTGAAATACGGAGTCGTATCAGAATTCGGCGCGAAAAAAGAACTTTTAAAAGACCTTATCATGTTCAATTCATCCAAGGAAAACGAGCTTATCCCGCTTTCCGAATACGTTAAAAAAATGCCCGAAGAACAAAAATTCATATACTATGTCTGCGCCGAATCCGTGCGGCACGCCGAGAAACTCCCGCAGACCGAACAGGTCAGAGAGCGCGGCTATGAGATTTTGTATCTGACCGAGGATGTGGACGAATTTGTCATTCAGACCTTAAACAACTATGAAAGCAAAGCGTTTTGCAACATCTCCGTCGACGATCTCGGCTTGGAGACCGAAGACGAAAAGAAAGAATCGGAAGAAAAAGAAAAGGAAGCGGCGGGACTCCTCGATTTTGTCAAAGAAAGTCTCGGCGACGAAGTTTCCGTCGTGCGGCTCTCCAGAAAACTGAAAAACCGTCCCGTGTACCTTGCGACGGAGGGCGGTGTCACGCTCGAGATGGAAAAATATTTCAAATCACTCCCGGGCGACCGATCCGATGAGATCAAAGCGACCAGAGTGCTTGAAATAAACGGAGACCACTCCGCGTTCCGGTCTCTTAAAGCCGCCTATGAAAACGATAAAGAAAAAGCGGCAAAACTCTCTAAAATACTGCTCTCGCAGGCACAGCTGATAGCCGGACTGTCTTTGGACGACCCGTCCGAATACACCGAAATCGTTTGCTCTTTGTTTTAGCCGAAGCTGATCTTAGGCGGTGACCCGTTTTGCCGGGATACCTTAAAGAAGTAAACATAAAATCCGATCTGCCAACCTCGAGCGAAGCCGTTAAAAGGGTGACCTATAACATCCGAAACGGCAAAGCTTGGGGTTGCGGCGCTGTGAAAATAATACACGGCTACGGTTCGTCGGGCAAAGGGGGCAAAATACGCACAGAAGTCCGCCGGTATCTCGCGGAACAAAAACAAAAGGGCCTGATCACAGACCTTATACCCGGCGAGGAGTTTTCCATATTCGGCAAAGCGACACTTGACGCGTTCGGTTTTTGCGACGAGCTTCGCAGGGATAAAGACCTTGAGCGAAGCAACAACGGCGTGACTATCGTGGTCTTATAGCCTCGTGGCGGCGGCTAACGGGCCCTGCGCGTTTCAGCCGGCGGCTCCGAGCAAGCCGCGAATACAGAGCCGCGCCCGCAATAAATATACTTTACAAATTTACCGGCCCGTGCTATATTATTTAAACGTTAATTCTCGCGGACGGCAACGCGGGCGTTGCTTAATGGTAAAGCTCCGGCCTTCCAAGCCGGCGACGTGGGTTCGATTCCCATCGCCCGCTCCAAACAGTAAACCCGGTTTTTGAAAAATACTCAAAAACGGGTTTACCTTTTTTATTCCTCCGCTGGATCATCTTAAAAAGGAGCATCTCCCGTGCCGGCAATCAACGCAGAAACTGTGAGCGGAACCTTTTTTGCCGATACGGATGATTACAGCTTTACTTTTTTACGAAGCTGTAATGATACGCCTCTTTTTTCCGCTGTTTCTTCAAACAAACGAATAGCGGCGGCGGCTTTCATTTTCAACGGCATTTCCAAATCAGTCGCATCGCCCATCCGCGCCATGACAGCTTTTACATCCTGCAGATCCAACAGATTGACCGCTGTACAGTAAAAACTCTTTCGCCGTCCGTCGTCATAATTTTTCAGAAGTTCCTCTAATATTACGACTTTTTCGTTCAGTTCATTTTCGTATATTTCCATTCCGATTTCTTTCGCTTTATTCAAATCGCGTAATTGATTTTTGTGTGTGATAAAAGAGTCGGACAAGTCAGCGCCGTTATATTTTTTACACGGATATTCCTCACACAAAAAACAGTATTCAATACCTCTTCGCTGACAGCATGATAATAATCCGCAGGTGGGATGCACCGCCCCAAACCCAGCGCCCGAACACCCCGGGCATTTCGATTTTCCGTTTGTATGACAGCGGGGACATAATCCGCAGTTTAACCCGCAGGCAGAAAACAAAGGGTATTTTCTGATTTTGTATTCCATATTTTCAACTCCTCAGTGTCTTTACTATACCATATTCACAATTAAAACTCCGAAAACTGAGCGGGCTTCCCCCTCCGTATCAAAAAGTGATTTTAACGTCTGCAAAAACATACACTATCAGCGCAAAAGCGGCAATCGTCAATACCGCGAACAATATGCCGGTCAAAAGGGATCTTGTCATTCCTTTTTCCCATCTTTTCGACAAATTCATTACCGCTTCCGCTTCTTTCAGATTTTGCGTTACGCCGGTGACCGGCAATGACGACTGCCCGGCTCGCAATTCGGCTCTGCAATTATCGCAATCCGCAAGGTGCTCATCTATCGCCGCTTTACTGTCGTTGCTGCAAACGCCGTCAAAGTAAAGCGGCAACAGATCCTTTATTATTTCGCATGGCATTTTCATTTTATACCCTCCTGTAATCTTTTTTTCGCCCTGTAATAAACCAACCTCGCCCAACTGTCGGTTTTACCGAACAATTCGCCGATCAGGGAAAACGGCAATTCTCCGAAAACCCGTAAAGTGAAAACTTCCTTGTAAGGTTCGTCAAGATCGTGAAGCAAAACATGTAATCGCGTTACGGCGTCTTTATCGAAGTATTCCGTTTCAGTATCTGTTGCCGCGTAAAGATCCGTTTCAGCGCTTGAAGCATTTCGCTTTCGCTTTTTGTACTGTGAAAAATATGTGTTCTTCGCAATTTGACAAAGCCACACATATATTTTGCATGTTCCGTTGAACTCATTTATTTTTTGTATCGCCTTAAAAAATGTTTCCTGCGTCACTTCTTCCGCAACGGCCTCATCACGGCATAAAGATAAAACATATTTGTATACGTCGAGAAAAAACTCCGTATAAACCCGCTCCAAATCAAACGCCACTCTGCCGCCTCCCTGTCGTTTCGCATATAAGACTTCGCTCCGCTCAAAGCGTTTCATAACTTTTTGTTTTTTCTTCTCACGCACTCCGGTCTTTTTGCTCTTTCGGATATTTTGTTATCAGGTATTCTGCAAAAAAGCAAGGTATTTGATAACAAAATACTTTAAATACAGCAAAACGGCAAGAGTGTCGGAAATTTTATTCTTTACAAATTTACCGTCCTGTGCTATATTATTTTAGCGTTAATTCAAGCGGGCATTGATGCGGACGCTGCTTAACGGCAAAGCGTTTCCGCGTGAGCGCAAAGACTCATACGCGCCGGTAGCTCAGTCGGACAGAGCAACTGCCTTCTAAGCAGTAGGCCGGGGGTTCGAGTCCCTCCCGGCGTGCCAAAGTTTTTTTTACGGTGGATATAGCTCAGCCGGTTAGAGCATCGGATTGTGGTTCCGAGGGTCGAGGGTTCGAATCCCTTTATCCACCCCATATAAGGGACCGGCCGTTCGGACGGTCCCTTGCGATTTATTCCTCCGTCCCGCCCGATGGGATGTAGCCAAGCGGTAAGGCACGGGACTTTGACTCCCGCATTCGCAGGTTCGATCCCTGCCATCCCAGCCAACCGGCCGGCCCGGTCGACGGCGGGGGCGCATGCCTGCTCCCCGTCAAAGATGACCTGTTAGCTCAGGCGGCAGAGCACCTGCCTTTTAAGCAGGGTGTCCGGAGTTCGAGTCTCCGACAGGTCACCAAAAATCCTCAAGCCGCAACGGTTTGAGGATTTAGTACATAAGTAATACTATCCGGTATTGCAGGCATATTATGAAAACTGTGAGGAGAACTTGAAAATGAAAAGAATATTGTGTTCGGTATCGGCATTGGCTTTGATTTTTGCGCTTTTTGCCGCCTGCGGAGGCGGGAATAATGCCCCTTCATCCACTCAACCGCCCGCAGCCGCCCCCACGCAAACCGTTGCCCCGGCTACTCCGCCGCCGCCGCCGCCGGAAGCTGAAGGATGGGATTTTTCAAATGCGACAAAGGTAAATCTTCAATTTGCCATGTTTATTCCCGAGGCTGACCCCATGACGGGCTTCACATGCAAATACCTTGATACGATAAAGGAGTATACCGAGGGAACAGTTGACTATACCCTTTTTGCCGGGCAAACCTTGTGCGCAGCCCCGGAACAGCTTGACGCCGTGAGAAGCGGCTTAGCCGACGTTTCATTTTGTAACGCGGCAAATCATGCGGGTGAACTGCCCTTGACAAACATACTTGAGTACCCCGGCATACCTTACGCAAACAACATCGCAAGTTCATACGCAATACAAGAGTGGCACGACACTCTTAAGCTTGACGAACTGAAAGATTTCAGGCTGCTCTTCGCGAGCGGGCAGGGAAACGGCAGTTTTGTCACCACCGTTCCTTTAAGGACAGTCGATGATTTTAAAGGCGTGCAAATGAGAACAAGCGCGGCCTTGGTCCCGATTCTTGAAGCCTACGGCATGATACCGACCGCTATGGCTATAGGCGAAGCTTATGAGGCGATCAGGACCGGCGTCGTGCAGGGCGCCACTTGTCAAGTTCCTGCCGGCTATTCATTCAGGTTCCATGAAGTCGGAAAGTATTGCACATTGGACCCCTATTTTATCAGTTCGTATGTAATGATTATGAACAAGGACGTATGGGATTCCCTTACTCCCGATCAGCAGGAAGCCGTTCAAGCCGCCACGGAAGTTGCTTTTATCGAATATATAGCCCCCGCAAGACAGGCTGAAGTACCGGGCGTTCTTGTTGAGTTTGAGGCGGCCGGAGTCGAAATCTTCATATTCGATGATGAAAACACGGCTAAAATGGGAGAGTTGAACGCTCCGCTGCAGAGCAAGTACGCCTCCGGCGTCCGGGGCGGGAACGAAGCGCTCGCGCTCATCAGGGAACTGGCGGCGAAGTGGAACGCGATATACCCCGAGCAGTGATCCTAATCGTGATGTGTCCGCCCCGGAGACATCACGAAACGCCCGGAACCGTTTAGGTTCCGAGCGTTTTCACTCTGGTGGGGGAAGGTGGATTCGAACCACCGAAGTCACTGACAACAGATTTACAGTCTGCCCCCTTTGGCCGCTCGGGAATTCCCCCATATTTGTTTATCGTGGAGCTGGTGGACGGATTTGAACCCCCGACCTGCTGATTACAAATCAGCTGCTCTGCCGACTGAGCTACACCAGCGAAAGATTAAAAGCATGTCCGGCCTTTCGCCGGCGACGTTAATAATAGCAAACCGCCATAGCTTTGTCAACAGCAAACAGCAAAACCTGTGCACGGGTATTATGACGGGAGAGCGAAATGAAAAATACTTCCGTAAAAAGCGTTAAGGCGATATCTGTCATCTTATCAATACTGTTGTTTAACTGCGCCTGCGCCCCCAAACCCGAGGCGCCTCCTCCCGCCACCGACCCGTACGCGGGTCAAGTGCTTGTGTCTGACGGAAGGGGAAACCGCGTTTGGGTCCCTCTGTATGAGGACATACCGGCGCACCCTCTTTCAAGCGCTGATTTTCACTCGGGAGACGGTAATACCGTCGAATACACCGGCAACAAAGCCGTTATATCGACGGGAATAGACGTGTCTTTTTACCAAGGCGATATCGATTGGGAAAAAGCGGCATCCGACGGCGTACAATTCGCGATCATACGCGCCGGATACAGAGGCTGGTCAAAAGGAGACATTTTTGAGGACGAGACTTTTGAGAGGAACATCGAGGGAGCGGCAACCGCGGGGATAGCGGTCGGCGTTTATTTCTTCTCTCAAGCGATAAACACCGCCGAAGCCCAAGAAGAGGCGGAATTTGTATTAATGCTTTTGAACAGCCGGAAAATCGACTTGCCCGTAATGTTTGATTGGGAGAGGGTCGAAACGGGGGCACGAACGGACGGTCTTTCCGGCCGGGAACTGACAGACTGCTGCATTGCGTTTTGCAATGTCATATCGGAAGCGGGTTATGAGCCGGGAGTATATTTCTACCGTGACTTGGGATATAACACATATGAGCTTGACAGGCTGAACAGTCTTGTGTTTTGGGTGGGGGCTATAAGCGATCACCCGGATTTTTATTACAGGCACAGTATCTGGCAGTACTCGATAACGGGACGCGTGGCGGGTATTGAGGGCAATGTCGATTTGAATATACGTTTCATTAAAATGATAGGCTCAGGATAAATTACAGCGCCCCTATGTTCTCCTCCAATATTTCAAGCTGTCGTAAAAGCTCCTCCGGCAGCCTGTCGCCGAATTTCGAATAAAACTCCCTGATCTCCCCGCATTCCGACTCCCATAAGGATTTGTCCGCGGATAAAAGCATATCAAGTTCTGCGGATGAAATATCCAGTCCGCTTATGTTGATATCCGAGATTTTGGGTATGTAGCCCAAAGGAGATACATCGGCTTCAACCTCATCAAAACAACGGGCCAATATCCACTCCAGCACACGAATATTTTCTCCGTAGCCGGGCCAAATGAAACTGCCGTCGTCATTTT
>WRJA01000056.1 GCA_009782435.1 Oscillospiraceae bacterium | reverse complement strand
TAAAAGGACTGCGGAGCGGTTTTGTCTCCGAGTCCCCAAAAAGCCGCTGCGCCGTATATGAGCATTATCGCAAGCAATAACAAAATGTCCCTGCCGTTAAGCTTCAAACTCCCCGTCTGCGCGGCCGCTCCGAGCGCCGAAACGGCGCCGTCGGGCTCTTTGAGCGCAAAAAAATACTCAAAGAAGAAGCTGAAAATCAATACAACGGTAATAACGGGTAAAAGCATCGCGAGATAATTCATCCGAATATCCTTTCGGTGAGTTATGTACAGCGTCCGGCCGCGCGCCGGCCTCTTTCGCCGGGCATCTTTCGACTCTTGCGTAAATCATTTCTTTTGTGTTATAGTCCCGGTATAGCTGTTTAAGTATTTGATCAGGTTATATCGGAGGGATTTTTGTGCCGAAGTCTATTTTGGAATACAATAAAGAGGCTGTAAAAGGCAAGGACGCCGCAATGAAATACTGCCGCGCTTGGGGAACCGAAATAACAACTGAAGGAGCGGCGCTCGCCGCGGAATTAGCCGGAAAAAAAATCGATATGCTTACGTACAAGAAAAAAAGAGAAGCGCTTAACAAACAAACGACCGCCCTGAACGAGTGTATCCAATCGATCAATCAGCAGTTCGGACGATAGAGCCGGCTCCGCCGACACGGTCCTCGGGCCGTGTCGTTTTTTATTTCCGCATCACTTTGCCGGAATAACATCAGCCCGCTTCCGCCTCCGGAAGCAAATACTCTTTGATCTTCGCGCGGACTTCACCGATGTCGACCGGTTTTCCGAGGTGTCCGTTCATTCCGGCAGCAAGGCAGCGTTCAACGTCTTCGCGGAATACATTCGCAGTCATTGCGACGATCGGTATCCTGTCCGCTCTCGGCAAACCTGACGATCTGATTTGTCTTGTCGCCTCATACCCGTCCGTGCCGGGCATCTGAATATCCATAAATATCATCCCGTAAGCTTCCGGATCGGAAGAAAAAAGCTCTACCGCCTCCTCCCCGTCAAAAGCAAAGCGTATATCTACGCCGGTGTCTTCAAGAAGCGCATAAATGATTTCGCGGTTTATCTCCACATCCTCGGCGATCATGATTCTCAAACCGGCGAAAACTCCGCTGTCGGAAAGGTTTTCTTCTTTTTTGTCCCGGCTGTCTCCGCCGCTTTTCCGGACTCTTGCGTCAAAAATAAAAGAAGCGCCTTTTCCGATTTCCGATTCCGCGCGAATATCGCCGTCCATCATCTCCGCGATGCGTTTTGATATTGCCAATCCGAGGCCCGTACCTCCGAATTTACGCGAAACTCCGCCGTCGACCTGCTCGAAGGGAGTGAACAAATGCATTTGCTGCGCCTTCGATATCCCGATACCGGTATCTGTTACGGTAAAGCGAAGCGTGCAGAAATCACCCTCGTCGGAGGTTTTTTCAGCACTCAGCGTTACAGCGCCGAATTCGGGCGTAAACTTTACCGCGTTAGAGAGAAGATTAGTTATGACCTGAACCATTCGCTTTTCGTCCGCTGTGATGACTTCGGGGATATCCTCGGCAATATTTACGGAAAATTGTTGTTTCTTTTCCGAAATATGACCGCCTGTAATATTCTCCACGCGTCTTATCATGTCTTCGAACACAAATTCGTCAGACGATAATTCAAATTTGTCCGCCTCGATTTTTGACATGTCGAGAATATCGTTTATTACGCTGAGCAGATGCTTTGAGGCGTCTTCGATCTTTTTGAACGAATTATTCTTTTTCGCGGCGTCGTCCGCAGTCATTCCTATGGACGTCATCCCGATAACGGCGTTCATGGGAGTGCGCATCTCGTGAGACATTCGGGCAAGAAAATCTGATTTTGCCTTGGCGGAATGCTCCGCCACCTCTCTGGCGCGCTCGGCTTCAAGCCGAGCCTCGATTATTTCCGTCGTATCATGGAAAATGACCATGTTCCCCATGATCGTTTCGGCTTCCGACAGCATGGGAGTCACATGGATGAGCCAGGCGCGCAGTTTTCCGTCCGACCCGAAATCGATGTATTGCTCAGTCATGAGGGTTTCGCCGGTACCGAGCGCCCGCTCACACAGCCCGTCCATTTCGACCAAAAACTCCGGCGTTGTCACGGATGAAAACAATTGCGCGAAAGTTTTGCCGCCGATCGTTTCAGCGGAAGTTATTCCGGCGCTTTTTAAATAAGCCTCGTTTGCAAGAACGGCTTTCCCCTCGGTATCAAACACAAAAATAATGTCGAGAGTGTTTGAAAGCATCATGTTGACGTATTGCTGCAATTTCGACTTCTCTTCGTTGCTGCTCTTTCGCCGCTCTTCAAGCTGATGAGTCATGATATTAAAAGCTTCGGCAAAATCACCCATGAACTTCACGCGCTGCTGATAATCGCCGTTCGCGACCTGCTGGGTCTGCCAAGTCAAATGCTTCAGCGAAGCGTGAAGTGATTTGAGCGGTGAGGCGATCTCATTGCCCGGAGACGGCATTTTGCCGCCCAAGTCGCCTTTCGCCAGATCTTTTGCTAATGTTCGCGCCTCCTGAACGCATTCGGAAAAGTAAACAAGTCCTTTACCGAAATCCCGAAAACTTTCCGGTAGTTTCTCAATATCCAAAACAGCGCGCGACGGTTCGTATATCACGTCGTGCAAATAAGCAAAAAGGATTTCGGCGGTGTTATCCGTGTCGATCACCTCCCGTGCCCTGAAATAAAAACGGCGGCGCTTGGTTTTCCCGGCGAGGTCGGCGACCTTCGTCTTTTACCGGCCGCCTTTTTCTTCTTATGACGCAGTCCCGTTGAAACGGCATACCCTGTCGCCGCTGGCCCAGCAATCCACCTCTCGTACATCGTATTTTTTGCCCGTGTAAGCCTCAAGGATACCCGCGATGAACCCCTCGTCGTATATACAAACGTTCTCATTTGTTATCGGCAGACCGCTGCAGTCAAGGTCCTGCCCGACAGTAAGCACGATATTGCCTGTTTCGGGGTCAAACGCTTCCATGCGAAGTATGCCGATCTTAAGGTCCTCCAGCGCTTTTTGCAAATTAGCGACAAAGGCGCTGAAATCCGCTTTCAAATCCAGCGCGTGCTTTGCAAACTCGGTTCCCGCCAAAAATCCGGCGTCGCGAAAGTACTCATTCGCCCGGTCAAGCCCCATTTCCTTGCTGAGCACGTCCAACATGGTATACTGCATCAGACGATAAACCAATACAGGCATTTCCTCGCCCAAGTCTCCGCGGCCTTCTTTGATATTACCCAAATTCTCCCATGAAAATTCGTTGTGCTTTTTTTTGTTTAAAAAAACGTTTTCCATCTGATTATCTCCTCCTCTTTTACGGGCTTGTAATGTATTATATACCTTTTTGTCCTCAAATGGCAACGAGTCCGGCCGATTTTCCGGCATTTGTTCCGCGACCGCCGGGGAAGCTTATGACACGGGCGGCTTTCGCCCGGTTATTTCTTTTTCGCGACGATCTCGAATAAGTGCCACATTTTGGAAGCTGTCAGCACCGCAGGCCCTTCGGAATAAAACTCCCTGAAGTATTCGGTTTCAAATCCGGAAAATAAACCGTCCGTCATGTCTTTTGTGATCACCGTAACACCCGGCAGACCGGCCCATTCGTCTTTGTCGCCGAACAGATTTCCCGCAAATCTGCCTCCCGGTTTGATCGCCCTGACGATTTCGCCCCAAAAAGACGCAAACGCCTCTGCCCTGCAAAACGGTATGCTGAAACTCGAATACACCAGATCCGCCTCGGGAAGGACGATATCTTCAAAATTCCCCTTCACGCATTCCACGTTTTGCCGTTTGTCCTCCGGCAGTTTTTGCATAATGTTCTCAAATCCGTCCGGAGTGGAGTCAACCGCGAACACTTTCCAGCCTCGCTCGGCCAAAGCGACCGTATCCATTCCGCTCCCGCAACCGAGTTCGACGGCATAACCCGAAAAATCACCGTAATATTCCAACACTTTCGCCAGCATCCGCCGCGGCTGCATATCGAGCGTTCGCTTTTGAAATTCGGGCCAATTCATATTTTCGTTCAATTTATCCGCCCTCCCGGTTCATAGCAACAAACAGTATAACACAGCCGCTCCCGGCATTCAAGCGACCGTTTTTTCAAAGCACGCGCAAAAAGCGACTGCGCCGGCGTTTTGTTTTGCGGCTCCTCTGACGGGATCGATCCGACTCAGGCCGCGGCGGCGCCGGCTCGCCGAGAACACCGAATAACGCGCCCGTTCGTAAAATCCTCTTTACATCCCGGCGTGTTATAGTATACTTATATGTATGCGAGAAGCAACAACATAAAAAGTGAGGCAGCGAAATGGGCAGTACAATAAGCGACAGGATATTTACTTCCGAATCCGTCACGGAAGGCCATCCGGATAAGATGTGCGACCAAATATCCGATGCCATATTGGATTCGATACTTGAAAAGGACGCCGAGGCCAGAGTCGCGTGCGAGTGTATTTGCACCACCGGCATGGTGCTTGTCATGGGTGAAATAACCACATCCTGTTATACCGACATACCCGGCGTCGTCAGGAAAACAGTCAGGGAAATAGGTTACGACAAGCCGGAATACGGCTTCGATTTCAAATCATGCGCCGTTTTGACATCCATTGACGAGCAGAGCCCCGATATCGCGGTCGGCGTCAATAAGTCTTTCGACAGCAAAGAAGAGGAAGAGACCGGAGCGGGCGACCAGGGAATGATGTTCGGCTTTGCCTGCGACGAGACCCCGGAGCTGATGCCCGCTTCCATATCCATGGCTCACAAACTCGCGCGTCAATTGGCGCTTGTTCGAAAAAACGGGCAGTTCCCGGAGCTCAGGCCCGACGGAAAAACTCAGGTCTCAGTGCGGTACGGTTCCGACGGCGCGGTCAAGTCTGTTCCGGCGGTGGTGGTTTCGACACAGCATTCACCGGATGCTGACATGAAACGACTTCGCGAAGCCGTGACGGAACTCGTCATAAAACCGATCATTCCGGAAAAACTCATGACAAAAGACACAAAAATATTCATCAATCCTACCGGCCGTTTTGTCATCGGAGGTCCCGTCGGGGATTCCGGGTTGACAGGCAGGAAAATAATCGTCGATACTTACGGCGGGCGCGGCAGTCACGGCGGAGGTTGTTTTTCGGGAAAAGACCCAACCAAGGTAGACCGCAGCGCGGCTTACATGGCAAGGTACATAGCCAAAAACATCGTCGCCGCAGGCTTGGCGCGCGTGTGCCAAATCGAGATCGCCTACGCTATCGGCGTCGCCCGGCCCGTTTCTATTTTCACGGACACGCAAGGTACCGGCGCCGTATCCGACCGGCGTTTGTCGGAGATCATTGAAGAGTGTTTTGATCTGCGGCCCGCCAAGATCATTTCCCGGCTTGATCTTCGCCGCCCGATCTACAGACAAACCGCGGCCTACGGTCATTTCGGCCGGCAAGATATCCCGCTGCCTTGGGAAAGCACTGATATGGCGGACGCCTTGAAGGGATATTTATAAACAATGAGCGACGATTCGTTAAAACCGGATACCGACGAAGGCATCATTGAAGGCCGCAACGCCGTCACTGAAGCCCTGCGCGCAGGGCGTCCGATAGACAAGATATACATCGCTAAAGGCGATGTCGACAAAACCCTTTGGAACATCGCTCTGAAAGCGCGCGAAGCCGGGGTCGTCGTGATCGAAACGGACAGGCGCAAGCTGGACAACATGTGCAAGACAGCCGCGCATCAGGGAGTGATCGCCAAAGCCGCCGCGCGTGAATACTGCACGCCGGCTGACATTCTTGCCGTTGCAAAGACTCGGGGAGAAGTCCCTTTTGTTGTGGCTTGCGACGGAATAAACGACCCACAGAATATGGGCGCTATAATACGCTCCGCCGAATGCGCGGGGGTACACGGCGTTATAATAACAAAACGCAGGAGCGTCGGCTTGACAGCCGCGGTCGGCAGAGCGAGCGCGGGGGCGGTCGAACATATGGCGGTGGCGCGCGTCGCGAGCCTGCCCTCAACTCTGAATGAACTGAAAAGTAACGGATTATGGATTTTCGGCACTTCCGTTACAGGCAGGCACAAACTTTGGAAAACCGACATGAAAGGGCCAATATGCCTTGTCATCGGTTCTGAGGGAGGCGGCATGGGCCGATTGGTAACAAAGTGTTGCGATTTTTCCGTCAGAGTTCCCGTAACAGGAAAAGTCGCGTCGCTCAACGCTTCTGCCGCAGCCGCCGTAACGATCTATGAAATCATGAGACAACGCGGTTAGACCCTGTTTTTGCAATAAGAGGTTGAACAAAATGAGCAATGACAGTAATTTTGATATGTCGGAGCCGGATAATGCCGCAGAATTGTCCTTGGAGGCCATATTAGCGGAATATAAGGATTTTACCCCCGGCGGCAATCACTCTCCTCCCGAAAAAGACAGAATAAAAAAACGCAGCCGCGAAATAGTTATCGAGGCGCTCGATCATACCATCGGCGTGTCGAAAATCAGCAGCGTGGACGAGCTTTTGGCCGAATCCGGAAAAGAACTCGAAGCCGACGCCGCAAATACGATCTCCGGGGAAAAGACAGCGGAAGATTTGCCCGCGAACGGACCCGCTCCGAATTTGAGTCCCGAAATCAAACCGACGGAAACAAATCGCCCGCGCGAAGAAGCAAACTCAACAATGTCCGACGCCGAACCCGAAGATTATGATTCCGGGATATCACGCCTGCAAGCTCCGATAAAAAACTCCGTAATATCTCCCTTGGTATCGCTGTTGGCGCTTTTTACAGTCAGAAAACAGCAAAAGAAAACCGCTGAGGAAGCGTCCGTCGAATCCGACAACAACGAAGACGAAGCGCACGACCCCAAACCGGAAAAGGCGTTTAAGTTCTATGCCAGGCAGATACAGCCCCTCAACATGAGAAGCTTTATCGCCGCAGGTTTGTGTCTTTTGCTGATGTATATATCCTACGGTCTGCCGCTTGCGGGCGCCATGCGCGGAAACATTGCTGTGATATCGCTTATGTGTGTGCTAATCGAACTCTCGGTCATAATGGCGGGCTTGGACGTTTTTACAAACGGCATGGTTCTGTTGCGGCACGGCCGCCCGGGAGCGGATTCCCTTGTTTTTGTTTCTTGCATGCTCTCGCTCATCGACGCCTGCGTTATCGCCGTGACGGGCAAGGGCGAAACGGGGCTTCCGTTTTGCGCGGTTTCATCTCTTTCCGTTTTATTCGCGATGTTGGGCACAAAATACACATGCGCGGGCTACAGAGCGACATTCCAATCCTTGGCGGTAAGCAAGCAGCCCTACGTCCTCACATCAGAGCGCGGAATCGACGAAAAAGGCGGCGTACTGCTTAAATCCGGGATAAGCACGGAGGGGTTTGTTAACAGGAGCGAAGCCGCCGATCACTGCGAAGAGAGCTTCAGGCTGTTTGCGCCGTTTTTCCTGCTCGCTTCGGTGATACTGAGCGTTGCGGCGTCGCTTGTCCTCGGCAGATCATCCGATTTTATTCATATTTTTTCCGCCGTAACGGCGGTCAGCGCGTCATTTTCAGCTTTTCTTGCTTTTTCGCTTCCCTTTTCCGTCATATCCCGCCGGCTGACCGGAAGCGGAGCCGCCATTGCGGGTTACGCAGGGATATGCGAAATCGGCAGAAGCCGCAGGATAATTGTAACGGACGGCGATATTTTTCCTTTCGGGACAGTATCCTTGGACGGAGTAAAAATTCTGGAAGGCGCTTACAACGAAAAAGTTATTTCATACACAGCAAGCGTGCTCACGGCTTCCGGCGTCGGCACGGCGCATTTGTTTTCAGATCTTGTGAGCCGAAACGGCATAGAGATGTACCCTGTCGATAACTTTTCCGTCCATGAAGGCGGAGGCGTCAAGGCTGAAATACTCGGCGAATCGATATACGTGGGCAATAACGGTTTTATGAATCTCATGGGCATACGCCTCTCTCAAAAACAGGCGGCAAAAAACGCTGTGTTCACCGCTATAAGCGGCGTATTGGTCGGCGTTTTCACCGTTGACTACACTCCGTCGGCCTCGATTCAAGACGCGCTTGCCACACTTTTACGTTCCGCCGAATACCCGATATTTGCCGTGCGCGATTTCAATCTGACCCCTTTGCTTATACGGCAAAAATATAAAATGTCAACTGACGGATTTGATTTCCCGTCATTCGCCGATCGCTACCGGCTGTCTTCAACGGTTCCGGACAAGACCTCAAAAGTCGCGGCTGTTATTTCCCGCGAAGGCCTCGGCCCCATGATAAGCGCGACCGATTTGGGAAAAAAAGCATACGGAGCCGTAAAGATTCTTACAAATCTGTCACTTATCGGCTCTGTCCTCGGCATGGCTTGCATGTTTTTCCTTTGCGTCACGGATTCCTTTGACGCCGCAAGCGTTAAAAACATGATGACCTTTATGCTGTTCTGGCTGGCGCCCGTTATAGTCGTTTCATTCGGGCTCAGCAGATAACGATTTGACACAACAGTTTTAAAAAGAAAAAACACAACAGGCCGTTAAATTTCCGAACAATTTGTTGCCGGCGCCCGCAGGCCGGTGTATAATTTTATGATTGCACGGCTGTTGCGGTTTACTGACTATATATCGGACTAAGGAGAGATGAGCAGAAAATGATTTACTCAACAAAAAATATCCGCAATATATGCCTGACGGGGCACGGAGGAAACGGAAAAACATGTTTGGCTGAGAATATGCTGTTTTTCACGGGCGCCACCGACAGGCAAGGCAGGATACAAGACGGCAACACCGTCTCGGACTTCGACGCTGAAGAGATTCGCAGGCAAATCAGCATCGCGGCTTCAACGATGTTTGCGGAGTACAAAAACACCAAGATAAACATCATCGACGCTCCGGGTTTTTTTGATTTTGCAGGCGAGGTATCTCAGGCTCTTCGTGTGGCCGACGCGGGAATAATAGTCGTCGCAGCCAAGGAAGGCGTCAATGTCGGAGCGGAAAAATCATGGAAATATTTATGCGACAAAAATATTCCGCGCGCTGTATATATATCCAAGCTCGACGAGGAACACGCGGATTTTTATTCCGCTTATGAGACCCTGCGCGCAAAATTCGGGACTTCGGTCTGCCCCCTCACAGCTCCCGTGATACAGAACGGCAAGGTCACGGGCGTCGCGGACGTCATATCAAAAAAAGCATACGCCGTACAGGGCGGCAAACAAACGGAGATACCGCTTCCGGCGGACATGAAAGAAAAAACAGACGAGTTGTTTTCAAGTTTGTCCGAGAGCGTCGCCGAAACCGACGATGTGCTCATGGAAAAATTCTTCGCGGGCGAGGCTTTTACCGAAGAAGAGATATATACCGCCTTGGCCGGCGGCCTGCGCGATTGCAGTATATGCCCCGTCTTTTGCGGAAGCGCAGTCTCGGGGTTGGGCACTGCGGTATTGCTCGACGCCGTCGTCAACTTTTTCCCCGCGCCGGCTGAAGGCGGAAAACCGGTCGAAGAAAACGCTCCCGCCTCCGCCGTCGTCTATAAGACCATCTCCGATCAATACGGAAAATTTTCCCTGTTCAAGGTGATTTCAGGTAAAATAACAAGCGAAATGACTTTAATAAATCCTCAAACCGGCACGACGGAAAAAATAAGTCATATTTATATGATGCAGGGCAAGAAAAACATAGAGGTAAATGAAATACCCTGCGGAGACACGGGCGCAGTTTCAAAGCTTACGGACACAAAGACCGGCGACACACTCTGCGACCCGAAGCTCAACAAAGCGGCTGCGGGAATCGAATTCCCCGCCCCGTGCTATTCCATGGCCATATATCCGAAAAGTAAAGGGCAGGAAGATAAGATCTCATCCGGGCTTGCGAGGCTCTCTGAGGAGGACCGCACTTTCACGATAGTCAACAATTCCGAAACCAAGCAAATGGTCATATCAGGAGCCGGAGACATCCATATAGACGTTTTGTGTTCCAAGCTGAAAAACAAATTCGGAGTGGAAGTCGAACTGTCGCCCGCCAGAGTCCCTTACCGGGAAAAGATCCGCAAAAAAGTCAAGGTACAGGGCAGACATAAAAAGCAGACAGGCGGCCACGGGCAATTCGGCGACGTTTGGATAGAATTCGAGCCCCAGGACGAAACCGAAGACCTGATCTTTGCCGAGAGCGTATTCGGCGGAAGCGTCCCCAAAAACTATTTTCCGGCTGTTGAAAAGGGTCTGCGGGACAGCATACAAAAAGGCGTTCTTGCGGGTTATCCCGTTGTTTTCCTTAAAGCTACGCTTGTTGACGGCTCGTATCACCCGGTCGATTCATCCGAAATGGCCTTCAAAACAGCAGCGAGCCTTGCATACCGAGCCGGTCTTCCGCAAGCCAATCCCGTTATTTTGGAACCGATAGGATATCTGAAAACCAAAATCCCGGACAGCTCAATGGGCGACATTATGTCAGATCTCTCTAAAAGACGCGGCAGTCCGATGGGCATGAATCTTCAGGACGGCATGCAGGTGGTGGAAGCTGAAGTTCCCATGGCCGAAATGACAGGCTACGCTCTTGACTTGCGCTCCATGACACAGGGCCGCGGCTCTTTCACGTTCGAGTTCATACGATACGACGAAGCCCCCGCCGCCGTGCAGCAAAAGATCACAGAGGACGCTAAAGCGCAGAGCGAGGCTGAGCAGTAAGCCGTTATTCGGAGTGAAGTAATGAAAAAGAAAAATAATCTGTTCTACGGCTTATGGTCGTATATGATATTGCTGTGCGTCATCCTTGTTGTTTTCGCGTTTATTTTTGTCTCCTGTTCCGCGCCTTCCGAAGCCGGGTCAGCCCCTCCGGCCCAAAACACGGGCGCCGGCGGTTCAGGCTCGGGCGGCGCCTCCGGACCGGCTCCGTCTCCGGGCGCTTCGGGACAAGCGTCGGATCCTCCCGCTGCGTCTCCCTCTCAAAGCCCCGATCTCCCCCCTCCCACACGCCTCGCGGAAACGGAGGACATGGGCCAAGATTATATTGACAGATTTATTTTCCTCGGAGACAGCACTACATTCGGGATGGGCGCATACGGCGTCGTCTCGACAGACAGCGTGTGGACGCCTCTCCCCGGCACTCTCACCTTAAATCAATGGAGTTTCACCGCGATACTTTTTCCCGACACCGGAGAGGAACTGCTTATACCGGACGCGGTCGAAATCAAAAAACCAGAATACTTGATGATAACCTTGGGAGTTAACGGCGTTTCTTTTATGGACGAGGAATATTTCAAATCCGAGTACACGAGTCTCGTAAACACCGTCGCGGAAAAAAGCCCGGGCACAAAGATCATACTCAATTCCATATTCCCCGTCGCGGCGAGCTACAAATATCAGGGCGATATCAACAACGAGAAAGTCAACGCCGCGAACGAATGGATAGAACAGATCGCCCGGGATACCGGCACGCGCTATCTGGCAAGCAACAGCGTTTTATTCGGCGCGGACGGGTATTTGCCCGAGAGTTATCAAAACGGAGACGGGCTGCATCTTACAAAAGAGAGTTTCGAGCTTGTTTTCGCCTATATCCGAACTCACGGATATATCTGATTCGAGGACACTGCGATGAAAAAATACATTTGCGTTATGCTTTTTCCGCTCACAATTCTGTTTGCCGCCTGCGGCGGGGAAAGCGCTGTTTTGAAAGTCGGTTTCGACGAAATGGTCTCGGCGGTCAGCGCCGCCTCGGATAATGAGAACGCCATGATGGAAGCGGGCGCGAATTACATCAAGGGCTCAATGAAAATCGACGTCGAGGAATATGAAGCCTGCGTCGTAATGGTCAATGCTTTCGGGGCAAACATCGACGAATTCGGAATATTCAAGACCGCGAACGCCGCAAAGGCCAAAGAGCTTGCCGAGGTCTTGACCGCTTATTTCAAGTTCAGGGATGATATCTGGATGCCGGAATACATGCCCCACGAATACCCGAAACTGCAGAACGCCGAATACATGATAAAAGGCGAATATGTTATTTACGCCGTTATGTCCGAGGATAATAAGGCGACCGCTTTCAGCGCGTTTGAAGATTGCTTCCGATAGCGGTCTAACGGTTCGCATATACAGCAATTTGATAAGATTTATCAAATTGCTGTATATATATGTACGTACAACTCGCAGCGTCTCACGGATGTTTTTTTACAAATAATTCATAAACTGTTGATATTTCGGTCTTAATCCGGACACAAAATCGTGTGATAATGATCGCAAAACAGTTATCATACCGCTTGTGCGCCGGTTTTATTATGATATGTGAGGTGATTTTTTTGCCGAGATTTTTCGCGGCGGCCTGCAATATCGCAAAGGGCGTCGTTATTCTGTCCGGCGCCGACAAAGAGCATATCAAAGTCCTCCGCCTGAAAATCGGCGACCGTATAACGGTATGCGACGGCTCCGGCCGCGATCATCACTGTCTCCTCACCAAAATCAAAAACGACACCGCCGAAGCGGAAATCACGGCTTCCGAGCCGAGTCCCGCGGAACCTTCGGTAAAATGCACCGTGCTTGCCGGAATTTCCAAGGGAGAGCGGTCGGACTATACCGTTCAAAAATGCACAGAAGCAGGCGCCGCGGAAATAATATTCTTTTCGAGCGCCAGAAGCGTATCGCGTATCAACGAAAAAAACACAGCCGGAAAAACGGCCAGGTGGCAGCGCATAGCCGAAGAAGCCGCGAAGCAGTCCGGCCGGGGGATGATCCCGAAAGTCTCCTGCGTATTTGAGTTCGCCGACACCCTTAATATCGCCGTCTCATCGGACCTCTCTCTTTTTTTGTATGAGACCGGCGAAAGAATCCCCCTGAAAAAAGCATTATGTGACGCGCGGCCTTTCTCGTCGGCGGCCGTCATGACAGGCCCCGAGGGCGGTTTTGAGCGTTTTGAGGCCGATCTCGCCGCCGCCGCCGGACTTATTTTATGTTCCTTGGGACCCAGGATACTCCGCTGTGAGACGGCGCCCGTCGTAGCGCTTTCCGCCTTAATGTTTCACACGGACAATTTATGAAAACACCGGGATCGGGCAAGAAAGTCCCGAGCGATAAAAAACGAAAGGATATGCCGTCTGATATGTCAAACAATAAAGCCGAAAACGAAACCGTATCCGGAGCCGGACAAAACTTTGAAAAGATGGCCGAGCTGAGCAAAAAAACAAAAAAGAACAAAAAGCGCCGCACGATCATCATCATCGCGGCGATCCCGGCAGTACTCGTCGCTCTGTTCTTCATCCTGCGCCCGATCATAGGGCCGGGCAACAACTTTCCCGATCTGTCATATATAACGGACACGGTTCAAAGACGAGACATAACCGTGACTCTCACAGGCTCCGGCACGCTTAATCCGGCGGATTCATACACCGTGACGAGTCTTGTCCCCGGTGAAATACTTTTCTCGGATTTTGAGGAAGGCGATATCGTCGAAAAGGACGCTCTTTTATACAGTATTGATACTTCGGACGTTGAGAACTCCATCGAACGCAGCCGTCTCTCCCTTGAGCGCGCCCAACTCAATTACGGCGAATTGATGGAAAACTCCGGCAATCTCGCTGTAAAAAGCAACCTCTCAGGAGTCGTCACCTCAGTGAGCGTCGACCCGGGCGATAACATCACCGCCGGACAACCGCTCGCGCATGTAAGGGACAGCTCCGTTATGACCCTGCGGCTTCCTTTCATCGCCGCGGACGCGGCTTCAATGTATATAGGCCAGGGCGCGAGCGTAACCCTGCACAGCTCATTTGAACTGCTCTACGGCACAGTGACAAAAATCAGCGGGGCTGACGAGGCTTTGGCCGGACAGATGATAGTGCGCTATGTGACGATAGAGGTCGCAAATCCCGGCGGCATAAGCCCGTCCACCATGGCGAGCGCGCAGATCGCGGGGGTCGCCTGCGTCGATTCCGGCGCTTTTGAATACTCCGGCGAAGGCTACATAACAGCCGACACCTCGGGAAAAGTCTCGGCTGTATATATAGACGAGGGCAGCTATGTTGAAAAGGGCCAAGTCGTGATCATCCTGTCGAGCACCAATCTGTCGTCTCAGATAAATTCGAGCCGGCTTTCGATACGCGACGCCGAACTGGCCCTGGAAAACCAAAGCAACCAACTTGACAACTACAACATCACATCTCCGATCTCCGGAACCATAGTCGAGAAAAACTTCAAAGAGGGCGACAAGATAAGCTCGGGTTCCGGTTTGGCGCAGAGCCTGTGCATCATATTCGACCTTACATATCTTGAAATGACGCTCAACGTCGACGAGCTTGATATCTCAAAGATAAAAGTCGGACAGGACGTTCGCGT
>WRJA01000055.1:10991-14511 GCA_009782435.1 Oscillospiraceae bacterium | reverse complement strand
ATATTCATGGTTTTTCTCCTTTTTACCGCATAATAATGTCATATTTTAATTTTGCTGTAATGCTTTTATTATCTATCGGATCATCTCGTGTTATTCTTTACAGGGATAAAAATGACACCATAAAAGAAAACTATATCAAGTGTTTCAGTCGCAAAAAAGAATACAGAAGCACGTATCAAAAACACGATCCGATTTTCGTGTAAAAAACAAACGAACCATCATTAACGAAGCTTATGCCCCTTATGATGGTTCGTAGTGGTTGCGGGGGTCCGCAATATCCCGCGTTTACGTACCGTATACCGTTGCCGGTTCGCGCCGCATAGTGTTTTATTCGCTCTTTTTTTCTTTGATGATGCTCTCACAATAGGCTTTCAATTCCGGAACATTACTCGTCGCAATAATCCATAAAATTTCAAAATCTATATTGCTGTATGCGTGAACCGCTCTGTTCCGCATCGCAATGATGTCGCGCCACGGCATTTCGGGATATGTTGTCTTAAAATCATCAGTTAAGTTATTAACTAATTCACCAATCTGCAGAATACACATAGCGATTGCGTTTTTCATAACGGAATCGTTTTTAAATTTCTCCAAATCCAATTCAAATCTTGAGATGGTTTCACCGATTTCGTCTGCGTGTTGCACGATTTTCATTAATACTGTAATATTCCTATTCCTCATACAAAACCACCTCGTCTCCAACGGCATCGGAAATCAGGGAATCTTGCAGGGAATTATAAGTCAGCACATCAACATGAACGCCCAAATCATCTTCTAAATTATTGATGAATCCAAAGAATTCCCACCCCTTTATTTTCCCTTTTTCAATCAGAAAATCTATGTCGCTGTTGAGTTTCTGCTCTCCACGGGCATATGAACCGAACAACGCCAATTTTTTGACTCCGTATTTTCGGGCGACGGGAACAGAAATGTTTTTTATCTCATCTATTGTATATGGTCTTTCCATAATGTTCCTCACGTAAGAATCCTGCGTCTTCATCCCGGTGAATATTATAATGTTATATAAGAATTATAAACGGAGAGGCGCGTATTGTAAATATCATTCAATACCAAAATGAGAGCGGAAGTGTTACATGAGCCTGTTCTTCGGCTGACATTTCAGCGCCGAGAAACTTTTCATATATCTTACTCTGCAAGTTTTTTTCAATTTCCAAGTATTCAGGTAAATGCTGCTTCACAGGTCGTGTGATATCAGAAATATATGCCTCGCTCCCGTCGTGGAACAGACAGGCAAGTTGTATTCTCGCGGACAACCCTCTTGCCTTGGCTTCATTGGCGCAATTTATACAGTGTTGAGCCACTGAATAAAAGTGCTTGGAATGCCCGTTGGCACGGCAAATCAAGGACAGGGCATGAGCGATGTCCTCGATTTTTATTTTGTTTGTGTCCGGGTTGACCGGGTCAAAGTCTTCGCCGTTATAAGTCGTTATGTAATCCATACCAAATTCCCCTGTCGGTTCATAAAACATGACAATAGATTAGTACAAATATTTACTAAATTCAATAGTAAAGATGTGTACTATGTCAAGTTTGCCTTATTCATAGAATTTGGAGCGAATGAGGCATGGAATCCTATATGCAGTTTTTGAGAGAATTGCGTGAAGATAGCGATAAAACGCAGCAGGATATTGCTGATGTCTTGCAGATATCCCAAACAATGTACGCTCGTTATGAGCGTGGCGCAAATGAATTACCGATCAGGCATTTAATTGCTCTCTGTAAATATTATAAAGTGTCTTCCGACGCTGTTTTAGGGCTTTTTTCCACCCGAAAAAGAGCGAGTAACGGACATTGAAACCGTTGAATATTTTTCCGACGCTTTCCGTGGCTTTTCTTTCGCCCGGAGACACATAACAGGTACTGATATAGCTATATAATGTACAATGCAAAGAAAGCAAAAGAAGACCGCAGAAAAACTGTTACATTTCCCTGCGGTCTCCGGTACGATGATTTTGAGATAAAGCGTGACCGATGTGACTGACGTGACTTAACTATTCATCGGTCACGTCAGTCACGTTACTCAATAAACTCTCTGCGAAAGGTCTCAAAGGAAAGCGTGGAGCAGCTATCGGCAAAAACGCTCTGAATGCTATTCTTCAGAATGAGCGGTACATTGGGATATACTTTTGGAACAAGCGAAAAATGAAATATTTCGGCAAATTGGCCGGGGGCGCGGAGAATCCGGCCGCTGTACGGATTGAGGACGCCATTCCTCCAATCATCGATAAAGATACTTGGGAAAGGGTGCAACTGAGAATGAAAGACAGAAAACGCAACGGCGCTAACACGGCAAAGCAGAAATATCTGCTTTCCGGTCTGATTGAATGCGGAAAATGCGGCGGCACACTTATGCGGGAAGCTGCAATAATTATCGGGAGCGAGGAAAGGGAAAATGCCGACTAAACGAGAGGCAGGGACAGCTTTGCTCGCATGACCGGCAGGGGAGAGGTTTTCGGATAATCACTGATCGTCCGGGAAATCTCTTTCAACGGCTTCGGGCACAATCCGAACCGCAAGGGTAAATATAAGCGGGCTACCATGACGGCGGCCCGCTGCTCTTCATCCCGCTCCGGCGGGTTATTTCGCTTTTACAGCACGTTCCAAAGCAAATATCATTTTGTCATGGTCTTCCGTTTTTCCTTCCAAAGATGATATGCGTCGATCCTGCTCAACGTTTTTATCATAATTGCCGGCGGCGCCGTCCAAAGCTGCGTTAATTTTCGGGAATTGCTCAAGCTCAACTCTCAACTGCGAGTCGCGGATGACCCGCTGTGATTCGCGGATATCCCGTTGACTTTCTTCCACGGCGTCAAGTCGGCTGTTTACGGCAACTATATCATCTTTTGTCGCCATCTTTTCAAGTAAGGCCAAAATTTTTTCTTCGTTGTTCATGCAGACACCCCCGATATATTGACAGTATATACGACTCCGTCAAGCCCGGCAAGCGCTATTTGGCGGCGTCGCGCTCTATGGCTTCATCCGGCACGTACTCCATGATATCCCCGGGTTGACAGTTTAAATACTTACATAGCCTTTCGATTGAACGTGAGTCAATATGCCCAGAGCCTTTACGCATTTTTTCAAGCGTCTCGGTTCCTATAACTTTATCGCGCCTTAGTGAATACATGGTCAAATTATTGATTTTTAATAAATCAAACAATTTATCATATTTTATTGGCATTGTCGTCCTCCTTCCCGTGGGGAGGCGTACTTTTTGTACGCACTTTTTCGCAATACCATTGTACGCTATTGTATGTACTATTTTAATTTATTTGGCGTCGGCTCTGACCGGCCTTTAAAACATTCACTACGCTATTATCTTTCACCGGTTGTGTCAACGCTGAACCCGCGAAAGAATAAAAACCGATATCGCGCCGCTATACTGCGGCAAAAGCTTGAACAGGCCGACACTTTGCCGCTTGAATTTTGGAACGACAAGCGCGAGCGCGAAAAGGCGCGTGAAGTATGCGCCGATATGACGGACGGCAAACCTGTTACA
>WRJA01000055.1:0-10891 GCA_009782435.1 Oscillospiraceae bacterium | reverse complement strand
TTTCGCTTTTACAGCACGTTCCAAAGCAAATATCATTTTGTCATGGTCTTCCGTTTTTCCTTCCAAAGATGATATGCGTCGATCCTGCTCAACGTTTTTATCATAATTGCCGGCGGCGCCGTCTAAAGCTGCGTTAATTTTCGGGAATTGCTCAAGCTCAACTCTCAACTGTGAGTCGCGGATAACCCGCTGACTCTCTTCCACGTCGTTAAGCCGCTTATTTATCGGTACGGTTTCTGCTCTAATTTCTTCCCGCATCAAGTCACGTATCGCCTGTAAATCTTCTTTTGCCAATGCCATATTCACACCCCCGATATGGTGACAGTATATCCGACTCCGACAAGTCCGGCAAGGGTTATTTATCGGATATATCCTGTGGGCCTTTGTCGCGCTCCATGGGTTCATCAGGTTCCATAGAACGGCCTGTAGCGCTCTCTACGGCCTTGTTAAGCGTCGAGCGTATAAACCCGTTGGTGCTCTGCCCTGTAGCCGCTGCGGCTTCTACAATGCGTTCTCCGGCCCCTTTTCGAGCCTTAAACGTGATGTACTGAAAATTCTCTTTGTCGTGCTTAAAGTAGGACGCCGACACCGACTACACCGCCGGAGCGGGGATAAGACTATTTTAATCTCTCCGCTCCGAAAAATCAATAAAAAGGAGCGTTTTTTATGCCGCTATCATTTTTGGAAGATATCTATCACAAAATACACGAAGACGATACAGACAGCGCCGAAACAACTCATTTCTGGGACGAGGCGCATGAGTTTGTTGAAAAAATTATCGGCGAGCAAAGCAACGTCAAATTGGAAAACGAATTTTATCACATTATTGCGCCATACGGGAGAGCTGAATGTATGACAGGTTTCAGGCGCGGCATCGCGTTTGCTCTGCGCTTGTTTTGTGAAACTATGTACACGCAGGAAAAAAACAAGGCAGCAATAGAGAAGGAATGGATGGGGCTGTATAAATAATGGTAAAAATCACAGTCATTGAAGATTTTGAAGATATAGTTGATGAGGCCAACCACCTTAGAAGCCTTGCAGAAGTTTTACACATCGCATTAGCCGAGGGCCACACCGCCGCCGAGATTTATGAGGGCGCTGCGTTTATCCTTTGGGAACATCTGTATGATTTTGTTTACAAATTAAAAGAAGCCGACGCACTATCGGAGAAGCGGGAGGCAGCAACATGAGCGGATCCACACAGAAGCACACGCTGACGGTCGATCACTCAGACGGCAAGCTCCAAGTCGCAAGTACACGTGAGAAGCCGGAGCGGTCAAGCGCAATATCACCACTTTTGCGCGTTGTTGCCATGATTATGATCTCCGCTGTCATATGTACTGTGTTCGTACTTGTGCGCGGGGACAGAGCGGCGGGACTTATTTACCTTGTCGTCAGTGTTGCCGGAATAGGCGCAATCTGCGCGGTGCTGTTCTGCGGACATGACGATTGATAACACGCAAGAGTGAGCGGCTTCGGGTAATACCGGGGCCGCTCGTTGTACCCTCAAATAAAACCGGCACCATTATTGGCACTATCAAAACCGCATAAAACACCCAAAAACAGAAGTGAGGGCCTCTCGCCGAATGGCAGAAACAACCCGCCTAATCCTTGATAATCAAAGGATATCAGCGGGTTTTCACTGGTACGCCCGACACGACTTGAACGTGCGACCTGCAGAGTCGGAGTCTGCCACTCTATCCAACTGAGCTACGGGCGCGCGGCGTGTGTATTATAACAAAGCTCCCGGTGTCTGTAAAGGATTTCCCTTAAACTTTGCTCTTTTCAAACTTGCGTCGCTTCACGCGATGTGATATTGTTACAAGGTACCGGCGGCGGCACGCCGAAGCCGGAAATTCAGACAGATCGAAGGTGATCGTTGCATGGAAAAAATTCAACTCGGTAAAACCGGTCTTATGGCCTCAAGAGCGTCCTTCGGAGGACTTCCGATACAGCGCAGGGAGATGGACGACGCCGTCAAAATACTGCGCCGCGCCTACGACAACGGCATCACTCTTTTTGATACCGCAGCGCACTACACCGACAGTCAGGAAAAAATGGGCAAAGCCTTGTCCGACGTCCGCCATGACATAATCTTCGCCACGAAAAGCCACCATGACACAAAAGAACTGGTCACAAAAAGCATAGAAGACAGCCTGCGGCAGCTGAAGACAGACTACATTGATATATTCCAATTCCATAACCCGCCGGTCCTTCCCGATCCCGAAGACCAAAACGGTATTTTCGCGGCCGCGCTTGAGGCCAAGAAAAAGGGATATGTACGCCATATCGGCCTATCCCTTCATCCTACCGATCTCGCTTTCAAAGCCATTGAAAGCGGAGCTTTTGAAACCCTGCAATACCCTTTCAGCTATCTGTCCACGGAAAAAGAGCAGGAATTGGTCCGTAAGACCACAGCAGACTGCAATATGGGCTACATCGCGATGAAGGGCATGGCCGGCGGGCTGCTTACGAATATAAGGGCTTGTTATGCGTTTATCAAGCAATTCAAAGGAGTCGTTCCGATCTGGGGTATCCGGACAATGCAGGAGCTTGAGGAATGGCTCGCCGTTATAGAGGAAGACCCCGATTTTGACGACGAACTGCTCGCTGTTATTGAAAAAGACCGCAAAGAACTCGGCGACAGTTTCTGCCGGTCCTGCGGCTATTGCATGCCGTGCCCGGCCGGCATCGAGATAAGAAGCTGCGCCCGAATGGACCGGCTCATGCGCCGGGCGCCTTGGAAAGAATTCGGCTCCGCCCTATGGCGCGAGAAGATGGACCGCATAAAGGACTGCACAGAGTGCGGACAGTGCTTGCCGAAATGCCCTTATAACATCGATATCCCGAACATTCTGAAATTCATGCTCGACGACTACAACAGATACTACGAGGAGCACAAGAACGAAACCTTTGTTAATGAATAGATTTTCCCGCCAAAATCGGTTCCGTTATGCAGAAGCTTTCATATGATTTTTTCAAAAGAGACTGCCTTGAAGTCGCTCCCGAACTTATCGGCAAGATCATCTCCCGCCGATTCGAGGACGGGACGGAGCGCCGGCTGCGAATAACCGAAACGGAAGCGTACAGAGGCGAGGAAGACAGCGCCTGCCACGCCCGTGCGGGAAAAACCAAACGGACGATACAACTGTACAGAGAAAGCGGCGTGATCTATGTCTATCTCTGTTACGGCGTCCATTGGATGCTGAACATTGTTACGGGCGAAAAAGAAAATCCGCAGGCGGTCTTGATAAGAGCCTGCGAGAATTATAACGGTCCGGGGAAACTGACAAAACAGCTCGGAATAACCGGTCGCTTCAACGGCGGCGACATCGTTTCAAACCCCTGTCTGAGCATTGAAGACGACGGTTCAAGATTTAACGTCGCGACAGGAAAAAGAGTCGGAATAAACTACGCGGATGAAGCCGACAGAAATCGGCTTTGGAGGTTCATCCTCAAATAAATGCCGGCAATGTAACGCCGCCCTTTTTCCGGCCGGGCGGCGCTTATATTCACCGGCTGTCAAAACTGAAACCGGATAATACTTTTATTATAATTAAGGGGGTCATCAATTTGGCAGTCTACAAACCGCGGCCCAACGGCATTTTAGAACTGAGGAGGCAGGGCAAAACGCCGCTCGGTCTCATGCACTACACCCGCAATCCCGATATTTTGGAAATAGCGGCTCTCGCGGGCTTTGATTTCGCGATGATCGACACTGAACACTGCCGTACCGACACCGAGACTTTACTGTATTTGATCAGGACCTGCGACGCAGCCGGCCTCACGCCCATCATCCGCGTCGGAGAAAACAATCCCGCGCAAATACGGGCGGGCGTGGAATGCGGCGCCCGCGGGATAATCGTTCCGCATGTACTCAGTCCCGAGGAGGCGCGCCGCGCGGTACGCGCATGTCACTATCCGCCGATCGGCAGCTGCGGCATTTGCCCTTCGCTGCGCTCTTCGAATTATTCACAGGACACTTGGGAGGAATACATGCAGTGGGCAAATGAGAATATCAGCTTGGTTGCCATGTTTGAAGACGTATGCGCGATAGACTGCGCCGAAGCCATACTCGACGAATTGACGCCCGGCCGCGACATCGTGCATATGGGACTCGCCGACATCGCAAACTCTATACTCAAACCGGGCGAGAGCGTCAACTGGAGGCATCCCTATTGCGCGGAAGCGTCCGAAAAGGTATTGGGGCTGTGTAAAGAACGCGGTATCGACGTGATGGGGATGCCGTTCCCGAAATGGGATCTTGAAGGCGCCAATAACGCGATCGCAGCAGGAAACACGATTTTGGTGACTTTCCCCGATCAGCATTTGTTCTTTGATCTATGCAAGGAATATGTGGCGCGGATGTCCGCGCTGAATGAGTGATACGACCTCTACGGCAAGAGCGAGAAAAGACGCGAAACGGCAAAAGAGACGGCAAATCGCCGCCTCTTTTACCGTTTCGCGCGTCAATCAAATATGCAGCAGTATCTTGGCGACGGAAAAATAGATCAGAAGAGAGATGGCGTCCACTATTGTCGTTATGAACGGGCTCGACATGACCGCGGGATCGAAGCCCGCTTTTTTTGCGAGCATCGGTAAAGTGCATCCGACGAATTTCGCGCAAAAAACCGTCAGCGCCATTGTTATGCACACGACAAGCGACACCAAAAACGACACTTCCGGATTCCCCATGATAAGCTTGTCCACCAAGAGAATCTTCGCGAATGTGGCGCATGCAAGAGCGACGCCGCTTAAAACAGCTACCCGGATCTCTTTCCAAATGACCTCCATGATATCCGAAAACTCAATATCACCAAGCGAAATGCTGCGGATAACGGTAACAGAAGCTTGGCTCCCCGAATTCCCGCCCGTATCCATAAGCATCGGAATAAAAGCCATCAGCACCGCTTGGACCGCCAGGGCGTCTTCGAAAGATGTTATGATGATACCGGTAAAAGTCGCGCTCACCATCAAGAGCATAAGCCACGGTATCCTGTTTTTCCATATCTCGAACACGCCGAGTTTCAGATAGGGCTTATCGGAAGGGGTAATGGCCGCCATTTTTTCGATGTCCTCGGTGGCTTCCTGTTCCAACACGTCAATAACGTCGTCAACGGTGACGATGCCGACAAGACGGCCCTCGCTGTCTGCGACCGGAAGGGCGAGCAAGTCATAGTCCGAGAATTTTTCCGTGACTGTTTCTCTGTCGTCGGTCGTACTGACGTATATGAGGTTGCGGTCCATGATATCCTCGATGACATCGTCGTCGTTGGCCAAGAGCAGTTCCTTGACCGTCACCACGCCTTCCAGTCTCCTGTCGGAGCTTGTGACGAAACAAGTATAAATCGTTTCTTTATCTTCTCCTATACGCCTGATTCTCGCAATGGATTCCTTGACGTTCATATACTTTTTGAGATCGATGAACTCTGCCGTCATGATACCGCCGGCGGAGTTTTCCGGATAGTTGAGATATTGGTTTATTATGCTCCTTGTATCGGGGGTCGCGGCCCGCATGACGCGTTTTACGACATTGGCCGGAAGCTCCTCCATCATGTCCACGGCGTCGTCCACATATAGCTCTTCTATGATATCGCCCAATTCGGTGTCCGACACGGAATTGATAATAAACTCCTGTTCGCCGACGTCCAAATTCGCGAAGACCTCCGCGCCTTTTTCCTTTGAGAGCATACGGAAGATCATAGCCATTTTCGCCGGTTCGATTTCCGACAGAAATTCCGCGACGTCGAATTCATTCATCTCCTCCAGTGTCTGCCGGAGGAGCTTTATTCGCTTTTTGTCCAATAATTCAAACAATGTTTCGCGGATGTGCTCAAATTCTCTGCTGTCCGTTGCTCTCACCTCTTTTCAAGCCGCTCGTTTCTCCGGTTACGACTCCAAGTATTTTTTTTGTTCCGCGGTCAGGCGATCCTTTGCTACGCCCATGGCTTCAAGTTTGCGTTCGGCGACCTCGGCGTCTGTTTCCTCCGGCACCGAAAGCAGGCCCGGTTTCAGATTCTTTCCGTTTTTCGCGATATACTCGGCGCAAAGCGCCTGTATCGCAAAACTCATATCCATGATCTCCGCCGGGTGTCCGTCGCCTGCGGCGACGTTAACGAGCCTGCCTTCAGCCAAAACAAACAACACCCGCCCGTCTTTGAGCTCATAGCCTTTGATGTTCGCCCGCGCGTCATATTCATCAACAGCCATGTCCGTGAGCGCTTTAAGGTCGGTCTCAACATTAAAATGCCCCGCGTTGGCTATGACCGCCCCGTCTTTCATTGCCTTAAAGTGTTTTTTCAACAGCACGTCTCTGCATCCGGTGACGGTGATAAAGATATCCCCGCAGCGCGCCGCCTCATCCATGGGCATTACCTCAAAACCGTCCATAACGGCCTCCAGCGCCCTCACCGCGTCCACCTCGGTAACAATGACCTTTGCCCCCATGCCCTTGGCCCTCATCGACACTCCCTTGCCGCACCAGCCGTATCCGGAGACAACGACGTACTTCCCCGCGACGAGCAGATTTGTCGTGCGGTTTATGCCGTCCCAAACGGACTGCCCCGTGCCGTACCTGTTATCGAACAAATGTTTGCATTTCGCGTCATTGACCATGATCATCGGGAATTTCAACGTTTTCGCCTTGTCCATGGCTTTGAGCCGGCGGACCCCGGTCGTCGTTTCTTCGCAGCCCCCCAGCACTCCCGGTATCAATTCCGGGTATTTTTTGTGGATAAGGCTTACCAGATCGCCGCCGTCGTCGATTATAATGTCCGGCCCGAACTCGATCACTGCGCGCAAATGCCGCTCATACTCCTCGGCAGTCGCCGCGTGCAGCGCGTATACGTCTATTCCTCCCGCCGCCAAAGCCGCCGCCACATCATCCTGTGTGGACAGCGGATTGCAGCCCGTCGCGTGCATTTCCGCCCCGCCTCTTTCCAACACGCGGCAAAGATACGCGGTCTTTGCCTCCATGTGTACGGACAAAGCGATCTTAAGTCCCCTGAACGGTTTTGCTTTTTTAAATTCCGCCTCGATCGCTCCGAGTACGGGCATATGCCGAGCCGCCCATTGGATTTTCAATTCGCCCGCTTCCGCCAGACTGATATCTCTTATTTCAGACAATCCCCTCGCCCCCCTGTTTCATTTTTTGCGTTATTTCTTTGACGCGGCGGTAAACTCTCTCTCTATCGATCTGTGTGAATTCTCCCGCGTCATAAACGATCTTTCCGTCTATCAGCACCGTATCCGCCCTCATACCCGCCGAAGAATAACAAAGCGCCGCAAACGGGTCTCCCAAAGGCGTTAAGCAAGGCTGCTCCAAATCAAATATCGCTATGTCGGCCTTATATCCGGCCTCTATCCTGCCCGTAACGCCCCGGGCCCCGAGTGCTGCGGCGCCGTTTTCCGCCGCCGCTTTAAATCCCTCGCGCGCGTTTATCAGGCAGGGGTCTTCCTTTGCTCCTTTATGCAAAAGAGTCAGAAGCTGCAGCTCTCGCAGTATGCTCAAGCTGTTGTTGCTGGCGGCGCTGTCCGTCCCGAGGCAAATATTAACGCCTTTTTTCATCAATTCCGGCACGGGCGCTATGCCGTTGCCCAGTTTGAGATTGCTCGCGGAATTCACCGCCACGCTGACTTCTCTTTCCGCTATCAGTTTTATGTCGCTTTGGGTAAGATACACGCAATGAGCGGCGACGGTATTTGGGGTCAATATGCCGCAGCGGTCAAAAAACTCCGTCGGCGTACAGCCGTAAAGCTGCGCGACCCTCTCGGTCTCCCAGCGGCTTTCGGCAAGATGGGTGTGTATCCCGAGGCCGAGCTCCTCCGCTTTTTCCGCGATCTCTCGCAAATACGCCTCATCACAAGTGTATGGGGCGTGCGGGGCCAGCATGAAGCTTATATTCGGCAGCTGCGAATATTCAGCTATCTCATCTTCCGCTTCCCTTAGCCTGCGCGCGGCGCCCTCCCTGTCGTCTTTGCCGCCGGCGAGCCCTCGGCTTATCACGGCCCGCATACCGATCTCCGCCGCCGCTTTGACTCCGGCGCCCGGGAACATATGCATATCCGAAAAAAACGTGCAGCCGGATTCCACCATCTCCATGCAGGCGCAAAGCGATCCCCAATAAGCTTCCTCGGCGGTCATCGCGTCCTCGAGGGGCGCAATTTTTTTAAAAAGCCAAGTGTTAAAATCGCAGTCGTCCGCCAGATTGCGAAAGAGCGTCATATAAGCGTGCGTGTGAGCGTTGACAAAACCCGGGACGGCCAGTTTCCCCGTCCCGTCTATCGTTTTGTCGGTCTTTTGTCCCTCGGAGGATTTGCATACGGCCGATATTTTGTCATCCTCCGTCAAAATGCCGCATACCCGGACGCCGTCCGGGCAAATTGCCGTAACATTGTCTATCAATATCCTCATGCCGGCATTTTTCCCTTCTTATTTTGATTTTCCGGAGTTTTCTGACCGCGGAGCGCTTACGAGCGGTCAAGTCTTTCGCTTTTCGGTTTCTTCATCTTTACGCCTCAAAACGACCGCCGTGCGCCGATCGGCCACTATACCTTCGCGGCGCAAAAGCCCCTCATTCGACCGCTCGTCAACGAAGCCGCCGAAAGAGCGCCACGCGCTGTGCAGCGCGATCTTAAATCTCTGCGGGTTTTTCAGCGGATAAAGGAAGCTGTTTTCGTGATGAAAATTAAAAATAAAGGTGAATTCTCCTCTTTCAAACGCCAATATCTTTTCCGTCTCGCGTATTTTGAGCAGCCGGGCGGGAGAGTCATATATATCCGAGCCGCATATAAGCTCTGTCATAACGCGGTCAAACTCCAAAAGATATCCGTATCTCAAAAACGGATTGTCGGCGAGGCTCCATTGCCGCCGCGCGTAACGGAAGCTCCAGTTATTGCCTTGTCTCGGGAAGTCTATCCATTCCGGATGCCCGAATTCGTTCCCCATAAAATTCAAATAGGCCTCTCCGGCGCAGACGCAGGTGATAAGGCGTATCATCTTATGCAGCGACAACGCCCTGTCGATGACAAAATTCTCCGAATTCTTATCCATATGCAGATACATTTCCCGGTCGGCCAGCCAAAACATGATGGTCTTGTCGCCGACGAGCGCCTGATCATGGGATTCGCAGTAAGCTATCACCTTTTCTCCCGGCCTGCGGTTGGTCAGTTCATACCACAAGGTCCCCAGATGCCACTGCTCATCTTTTTGTTCCTTGAGCATCTTGATGTAATGATCCGCCAATCCCATCCCGAGCCTGTAGTCAAAACCGACGCCTCCGTCCTCTATCGGCAGGCACATGCCCGGCATACCGCTCATATCCTCCGCGACCAAGATGCATTCGGGCTTCAGCTCCTTGCACAGCGCGGCCGCGAGCTGGAGATAGGTCACTGCCCGGGTATCGGTGGCAAGTGAAAAATATTGCTTGTAATCAGTAAACGACACGCCCAAACCGTGATGATGATAGAGCATTGAGGTGACTCCGTCAAAACGAAATCCGTCCAGATGATATTCAGTCATCCAAAAATTCACGCCGGACAAAAGAAAACGCAGGACTTCGGGTTTTCCGTAGTCGAACAAACGAGTGCCCCAAGCCGGATGGTCCCCGCCGGCGCCGCCCATGCAAAACTGATGATCCGTTCCGTCGAACACCGCCGGGCCTTCCACAGCGTTTCTGACGACATGAGAGTGCACGATATCCATTATAACGGCAAGGCCCATGCCGTGCGCCGCGTTCACCAGCGCCTTAAAATCCTCCGGAGTTCCGAACCACGAAGACACCGCGAAAAAGTTCGACACCTGATAACCGAAAGAACCGTAATACGGATGCTCCATAACAGCCATGACCTGAACGGCCGTATACCCGAGCCTTTTTATCCTCGGCAGCACGGTTTCCGTAAATTCCGCGAACGTGGAAATCCCTTCTTTTTCTCCGGACATCCCTATGTGGCATTCATAGATCATGAGCGGTTTTTTAGGGCAAAATCCCTCGTCGGTCCATAAAAACGGCTCGTCCGGCTGCCAGATCACGCCGTCAAAGGTATTATACTGCGGTATCTGCACCACACGCTTGCAATAAAGCGGTATGCGCTCAAAATACTGTCCTTTTGCCTGTATCATTATCCTTGTTTTTGATTCGTGCGGTATTTTCCCGGGTATGAATATCTCCCAATACCCGTTAGTCTTGCGCATGGGATATGAAGTCCTGTCCCAGCCGTTGAAATCGCCGAACAGGAACATTTCATCGGCGTTCGGCGCCCACTCCCGGTAAAACCATCCTCCGTTCGCCGGATGAAAACCGAAAAACAAATGCCCGTCCGCAAAAGATGACAGCTTCATTTGACCCTTAAGCAACGCTCGTTTTGTTTCCTCATAACGGCGCATACGCAAGTCGATATCAAATGCGTAAGGCTCCGTATAGGGGTCGATACGCAAGATATTGTATTTTATTTTCGTCTCCTTGGTCACGAAACCGTCATTCCTCCGTCCGGCTTATTCTCAGCGTGGTTTCCGTGTCAAAAATATGTATCTTATCCGGGGCGAAAGCTAAAAATACATCGTCGTCCGGTTTCAGCCGCGTGCCTCCGGGTATTTTCGCCGTCAGTTTGATCCCGCCGCAGTCCGTGTAAAGATATGTTTCTCCTCCGAGGCGCTCAACAACGTCCACCTTCGCCGAAAGCCCCTCAGAGCAAACGCGCACTTCGTCCGGCCGCACTCCCATTGTCACCGTTTTCCCGGCATAGCCCGAGAGGTCCGCGTCCCCTCCGTAATGCACAAAAGAACCGTCCGGCATTATCAGCGAGCCTTCGGTTTCCTCCGAAACCGTAACGTCAGCGAAATTCATCTGCGGCGTGCCGATGAATCCCGCCACAAAAAGGTTTTTCGGTTTGT
>WRJA01000054.1 GCA_009782435.1 Oscillospiraceae bacterium | reverse complement strand
CCGACACCGCATGGCCCGCAGGCGTAACGACAGACACCATGAGCGGTTATGTCGCGGCTGCGCCTTGGGCGCTCTCCGGCGCGATGCGCCGGGACGCTGACGCGGTCAATTGGCTGATTACAAACGGCTACAGAGGCGATTACTTGGCTGACAACAGCGAAAGCCGAGCGAGTGTCGAACGGCTGAACGCTCTTTTCCCCAATATCGGGTTTATAGACAAAAAAATCGCGCTGATGGCGACAAAAGTAGCCGTATGGATGGTCCTCGCCGGCAGCGACGTGGAAATCACCGGCACGAGTCTCGATGGGGATGAGATCAAGAGAGATACTTTCTATGCTTTAACAGATGCCTTGCTCAGCCGGGCCGGAGGACCCGCAGACGAATCGACAACGTCGTTCGCCATAGCGCTCGACGACTCCGTTGCCGAGCATTCCCGAGATTCTGAATACCATTATTACGGGCCTTTGACCGTGAGCGCCGAGATCAAAAACTCAAGCGGCGCTTTAAATATCGCCGGGGTGTTTTTGACTGTGAGCGGACCTGATTCGGTCGATGTTGAGATTGTGAAGGAGATCGGCGGCTCCGCCTTCCCCTCAGATACCGTATACGGCACGACAGTCAGCGGTTTTTATCTTGATACTTATGATTCAGATTTTTATCTCAAAATGCCGAATGCCCGCGGGGAGAATTACAATTCACCGGCCGATCTCCTGACCGTTAAAGCGATGGCAAGAGCAAAAGACGTTCTGCTGACAGCCGGAACGCCGGTGACATTCGTGTACGGCGCCGACGGCGTTTTTGATTGGGATTACGTACAGGCATATGCGGGCGCCGCCGCGGACGGCATGTACGCGGATTTTTATGCCGAGACTATGCTAAACACCGGGGAATCGCCCACAGGCAAGCTGCATATTTCAAAACGGGTGGCAAACGCCTCTCCGCTTGACAGCGGCGCGGAATTTGAATTTGAGCTCTACGTCAGCGTAGAACCGGATTTTTCCGATGAAAAACAGGTTGATTTGAGTACCCATCCCGTACACGGCGCCTCAAAGGTGAGCGGCAACACATTTACACTGAAAAACGGCGGGGTCGCAATTATTGAAGGCTTGCCCGCAGGCGACGACTACAGCTACCGAATAAAGGAAATCGGTTTACCGGCGGCTTATCACGCTTCGAGTTTTAACGGCGTCTCAACGCTGCCTGTTGACAATTCGGTCAGCTCCGACCGGTTTACGATAGACGGATATGAAGCAACGGTCAACATTGTCAACTTCAAGCAACAGGCGCATCTCTATGTGAGCAAGTCTGTCGTATCGGCAGATGATTCTCCCGCTTCGGAATTTACGGAGGATATGGCCTTTGATTTTATACTTGAGTGTTCCGAAGACGGCAATGACCCGTGGACGCCGGTAGATTTAAACGGCATATTTAAGAGCGACGGAGGAGTTATCAAGGACGCCGAAGCAGGTATATTCACTCTCGGCGCATCGGATAAAGCTTTCTTTGATCTCGATTCCGAAATTATTTACCGCGTATCGGAAATCGAGCCCGGTCCGGACTTTATTCCCTCGTACACATATATCAATTCTTCGGCCGGATCGGAAACGTCTGATAACGGCGACCCGGATCGGCTCGGTACCGGCGGGATTTATTCCGCTGAGAGTTTTTTCTTAGACCAAAATGAAACAGGCATACTCACTTTCACCAATGCTTACGGTTTTGATAAATCTCCCGAAACACCGAAAAAACCCGAGTCCGGCGGACCGGAGACCTCTCCCGCTTTTCCCGATGACTCGGACGGGCCCGGGCCTTCGGCAACAAATCCTCGAACTTCCGAGGGCGCTATACCGACGCCGACCGCGCCGGGCAATTCGCTCGTAACCGAAGGGGAGAGATATGTCGAGGTCGACGAGGGCGGTGTGCCGCTCGGAGTCTGGAATTGGGACGAAGATGAACAAATCTGGATTTTCAGCGAATATCCGCCGCTCGGCGACATGCCGGCGACAGGCGACGTGCAAAAATTTGCATATTTGCTTCCGCTTCTCATCATATCCGGAATAAACGTTTATATTATGCTTCGATTAAAAGAAAAAGAATACGGCAAGTGATAATAAAGCCGCGGCGCTGTAGGATTGTCAAACATATGTTACACGAAGGAAGTCTAACGGAGAAGTCCAAGCTAAGGGACGGATGGGGAAATTATTATAACGGCTGTTATGAAAGGCCAACTGTTTTTTGAAATCTATAAAGGAGTAGAAGGTTTTTTCAGCGTAGAAATATTCATTATCCTTACGATGACTGCGCTCAACTTTACCGTTATGCCTGGGAGTGAAAGGTTTAATTTGCTTGTAAGTGATGCCTTCAACAAGCAAAAGCTGCTCGAATATCGTAGGCTTTCCGTTTGAGAATCTTCTCGTGAACTCAGGCCCGTTGTCAGTCTGTACGCAGTGAACAGAGAACTTGTGTTTTTTGAAGAACGCTAAGGCATTCTTTAAAAAAATCATCGAGGAATAAGTGCTGATCTCCTGAAAACCTTCCAGATAGCGAAGCCTTGAATATTCATCTATTGCGGTGTATTGGTAAAACTTGTTCCCTTTTGCTTCCCCTACGAGGCAGGCCGCCGGAACGTGCTTGACGTCGATTTGAATGCGCTGACCGGGGTAAGTCATCTGTTCATAGGGTTTGGGGATGTACTTGGGATTTGGCGGTTTGATAGGCAGTTGTCCCAGTCGGCTCATAACCCGAAAAAGTCCGGCGATTGAGCGAGTATACCCTCTTTGCCGCAGCTTGACCCAAAATACCACCAATCCGGCGTGTGGGTTCCGCCGCCTCATGTCACTGATGAGTTTGATTTCTTCCGGCCTGTGTTGGTTAGGGTGGTGATGTGGTCGACGGCTCCGGTCGGTCAAGCTTGACGCTGTGCCATCATATCGCTTCATCCATCGGTAGATGTATTGGCGGTTTGTCCTGTACCGGATCGCTGCTTTTGTTACTCCGTGCTTCTTCGCGTACTCAATTAGAGATTGCCTATACAGGCAGGTTTGTGTTACTTTATTCATAGCGGATAGGTGGCCTCCTGTCAGGTTGGTGTGTGGTAACTCAACCCTAACACTTGGACTCCCTATTCGCTACTCTTTTTTTCTTTTCGTGTAACACATCTATTGTAATCCTACAGAGGCTTTACGGTTTTATCGCCGCGGAAATCCTTTTCTCATTTCCGTTTTCATGATCTCGTTTTCCCGGTCTTCCGCGTACGCATAAGATAAATCATACGGAATATCAAAATAACGATCATCAGCAACACCGCCGCGCTTCCGTAACTCATCGGAAGCAGATAGCGGCCTCTCAGATACGCGTGGTAGCCCAAAAGCGAAGCAAAGCTCATTAAAACGGGCACTGCGGCAAAACGCGGAGAAACAACGGCCAATATCAGCGAAACAACATCCGCGATAAAAAAGTATCTGTCGTGCATATGAGGCAGCAAAAACGGTATGCATACGGCAAAAATCAGAAATGACGTCAGTATTGCTTCATTCCCTGTCCGTTTACGATTCATGTAAAGATACGCAAGAAATAACAATACAAAAGCTGTCGCCGCAGCAATGCCGAGTTTTGAGAAATAAGCGGCATCTGCTGCGTCTTTTATAAGCGCGAATACCGATGGCGAATTATAATTGAGCCCCGGGCCGACCGAAGCCGCCTGATTGAAATAAAGAGTTACAGTGTCAAGCAAAGGTCTCCCGCATAAAACCGCGGGCAAAACCACGGCAAAATATGTTAAAGGGAATACCGGCAGATGCAGAGGTTTGATTTTTCCGGTCCAAAGCAGACCTAAAACCATCGGCAAAATAAACACAGCCTGCAATTTAAAAGCAAAAGATACTGCGAAAGCCGCGACAGCAGCCGCCGGCCGTTCTCTCAGCGCCAAATAAACTCCGATGACGGCAAACGACGTATAGATACTGTCGCATTGTCCCCATAATGAACCGTTGAGCATCACCGTCGGCAGGAGCAAAACGGCGATAAAAGCAAAAATCCGCTTTTTCACCGAATTCGTGCAAACGCCTACGAGTCGCATCGAGGCCCAAGCCAAAACAATATCGAAGATTATCGAAAGCAGTTTTATCAAATATAAAGCGTTTATGTCCGAATATGAAAACAAAGCCAAAAAATACAGATACGGTACATTATAATTTCCTATTGATACCGCTAAAGCCGAAAACCCGCCGCTTTCCCTGAAACGTTCGACCCATACAGAGAGGAAATTTATCCAATCAAGCGTTTCATACGGCATGAAAAACGCACGGAGCGCAAAAGCGGCTGTTAAAAATATCACTGCCGGAACAAGAACTCTCGCAGGGCGGAGCAGTCCTTCGACCCACAAAATAAAAATCGCCGCCGCTTCAGCTGCAAAAAGTACGATAATAATCGAAAAATCCATTATTTTTCCTCCGTACAGCAAAAATCGGCAAAGAGAAAACTCCTCTGCCGAATACGAATACGGTTATTCCGTGAGATTGAAACTTTCGTCATGCTTGTCCGGTGAATGTTCATAAAAATTTTCTTGACTTGTATCAAACAAAAATGATATAATGGTTCGATGTGTGTATTACAGAGCATACACTCCCAACCGCATAAATCATAATACACCGGATCATCGAAAAAATCAACCGTTTTTTTTATTTTTTACAACTGCCCCGGGTAATTCATCAAATCATTATAAAGAGGAGTGACGGCCGATGCCTCATGATGTCAGCTACGGGAAAACACTTCGAAAGAGTTTCGCCGGGACTCGGGAGATCCATGAGATGCCGAGTCTTTTGGAAATTCAAAAGAACTCATACAAATGGTTCCTTGAGCAAGGATTAAGAGAAGTTTTCAAAGACGTCGCGTCGATATCCGACTATTCGGGAAACTTGGAACTCGCCTTTGTGGATTACTCAATGGATGAAAAACCGAAATACACGGAGGAAGAGTGCAAGGCAAGGGACGCCACATACGCGGCTCCGCTGAAAGTGTCTGTTCGTTTGAGAAACAAAGAGACCGAGGAGATCAAAGAACAAGAGATCTTCATGGGTGATTTTCCGCTTATGACCAACGGCGGCACTTTCATAATAAACGGCGCGGAGCGCGTGATAGTTTCTCAGATAGTCAGGTCTCCCGGAGTTTATTTTGACGCAAAAAACGATAAAACGTCAATGTCGGTATACAGCGCGACCCTTATCCCCTATCACGGCGCTTGGCTTGAATATGAAACAGATATTAACGACGTGTTTTACGTCCGCATAGATAAAAACCGAAAACTTCCGGTAACATGGCTTCTCCGGGCATTAAGCGTGTACAGCCCCGACAAGCCCTATACCCGTCTCTCCTGCGCCGTCGAGTCAAATCCGGGACCGCTGACAGACGCGATGCTCCGGGATATATTCGGCAGTGACGAGCGAATTCTCGCAACTCTGGAAAAAGACATTTGCAGGAACAGAGATGAAGCGCTCATCGAGATATACAGAAAGCTCAGGCCGGGAGATCCGCCTACGCTTGACAGTGCGGAAAGTCTTTTGGACGGGCTGTTTTTTGATCGCAGACGCTACGATATAAGCGCGGTCGGCCGTTATAAATTCAACAAGAAATTAGCGCTTTGGCCTCGAATCAAAGACCACCGCTTGGCCATGCCCGCTGCCGACCCCATGACGGGAGAGATAATCGCCGAAGCGGGAGAAACCCTGTCCGCAGAAAAATCAAAAGAACTGGAAGACCGCGGAGTGACCTCTGTTATATTGCATGTCGACGGCAAAGATATCAGAGTGTTTTCCAACGGCATGGTCAACCTTAACGGCTTTGTCGATTTTGATCCCGAGGAACTCGGGATACGCGAACGAGTTCGTTTTGTGATACTGAAAGAACTGCTCGACGAATATGAAGGCGATGAGCTGAAAACGGTCATTCGCGAAAGGATAGACGACCTGATACCCGGGCATATAATTGCGGACGATATATTCGCTTCCGTTTGCTACTTGAATTGCATAGCGCACGGCGTGGGTGAAACCGACGATATCGATCATCTCGGTAACAGGCGCGTTCGGAGCGTGGGCGAACTTCTTCAAAACCAATTTCGTATCGGCTTCAGCCGAATGGAACGGGTGATACGCGAGAGGATGACTCTTCAGGATCTGGATATCGTAACTCCGCAGAGCCTGATCAATATAAGACCTGTCACCGCTTCAATAAAGGAATTCTTCGGCAGTTCTCCTTTGAGTCAATTCATGGATCAGACAAACCCGTTGGCCGAACTGACTCATAAACGGCGTATGTCGGCTCTCGGCCCGGGCGGGCTCTCAAGAGAGAGGGCTAATTTCGACGTTCGCGACGTACATTACAGCCATTACGGACGCATGTGCCCCATTGAGACCCCGGAAGGACCGAACATAGGGCTTATTTCATATCTCGCTTCTTTCGCGAGAGTCAATGAATACGGTTTTCTTGTTACGCCGTTTCGAAAAGTTGATAAAAAGAACTGCCGGGTGACCGAAGAAGTTCAATATATTACGGCTGATACCGAGGATCACTACATCATCGCTCAGGCTACGGAACCCGTTGATGAAACAGGACGCCTGATAAACAGGCGCGTGACGTGCAGACACAAAGACGAGATTATCGAAGTCGACGCCGAACGTGTCGATTATGTGGACGTCTCTCCGCAAATGATGGTTTCGATAGCGACCGCAATGATACCCTTCCTTGAAAATGACGACGCAAACCGCGCTCTTATGGGCGCGAACATGCAGCGACAGGCCGTGCCTCTCATGGTCACTGAGGAACCCATAGTCGCGACCGGTCTTGAACATAAATGCGCCGTTGATTCAGGCGTTGTACTGTGCGCTTCGGGAGACGGCGCGGTAACGCGCGTATGCGCGACGGCAATAGAGATCAAAAACGATGACGGAACCGTCAGCGAATATAAACTCACAAAATTCGCCCGCTCTAATCAGGGAACCTGCATCAATCAGCGACCGACTGTCTTCGTCGGAGAAAGGGTGCAAAAAGGTGACGTCATAGCGGACGGCCCTTCCACCTGCAAAGGAGAACTCTCTCTCGGAAAAAACGTTCTCGTCGGTTTTATGACATGGGAAGGCTATAACTACGAGGACGCGATACTGATCAACGAGCGTTTGGTAACGGACGACGTCTTCACGTCGATCCACGTGGAAGAATACGAGTGCGACGCCAGAGACACCAAACTCGGTCCCGAAGAAATAACAAGAGATATTCCCGGCGTTGGCGAGGACGTTTTAAAATATCTTGACGAACGCGGAATAATAAGCATCGGCGCTGAGGTAAGAAGCGGCGACGTGCTTGTGGGAAAAGTGACCCCAAAGGGAGAGACCGATTTAACTGCCGAAGAGCGTCTTCTCCGCGCAATATTCGGTGAAAAAGCCAGAGAAGTGCGTGACACGTCGCTGAAAGTTCCTCACGGGGAAAGCGGCATAGTCGTGGACGTTAAGGTGTTCACTCGCGAAGCGGGCGACGAATTGTCGCCCGGAGTCAATCAGGTCGTCAGGGTCTATATTGCCCAAAAGCGCAAAATTTCCGTCGGAGATAAAATGGCCGGGCGGCACGGCAACAAGGGAGTTGTTTCAAGGATACTGCCTGTCGAAGACATGCCGTATCTGCCTGACGGCACGCCTATCGACATCGTCTTAAATCCCTTGGGCGTACCTTCCCGCATGAATATCGGTCAGGTACTCGAAGTCCACCTCGGATACGCGGCCAAGACCTTGGGATGGAGAGTCGCGACGCCGATTTTTAACGGAGCGAACGAGGAAGACATAATAAGGACCTTGGAAACGGCTCAGCTGCGATCTGACGGAAAAAGCATACTGTACGACGGGCGAACGGGCCAGCCTTTTAACAATCCCGTTACTGTGGGATACATTTACTTCCTGAAACTCCACCATCTCGTTGACGACAAGATACACGCCCGTTCGACCGGCCCTTACAGTCTGGTAACACAGCAGCCTCTCGGCGGAAAAGCCCAGTTCGGCGGACAGCGTTTCGGTGAAATGGAAGTTTGGGCACTTGAAGCTTACGGCGCGGCTTATACGCTTCAGGAGATACTTACCGTCAAGTCCGACGATGTTACCGGGCGCGTACGCACATATGAAAGCATTGTTAAGGGAAACAATATACCGAAACCCGGAGTGCCCGAATCATTTAAGGTCTTGGTCAAGGAACTCCAATCGCTGTGTCTTGACCTCAGGGTTTTGGACAAAAACGGCAGAGAGATCGAACTGAAAGAAGATGAAGACGAAGAATTCTCGTCGTCTTTCAGAGACGACAGCACATACAGAGCAGACGACAGCGAGATCGTTTCCGGCGGATACTACATCGAGCAGGTCGAAGATGAATTTCCGTCCGATGATACCGAAGACGATTTCAGCGAAGAATTTGACGATACGGTCACTTTTGAAGACGAGGAGGATTAAGCCGTGAGTTATACGCCGTTTGACGCTATAAAAATTGGCATAGCGTCCCCCGAAATGATTCTTTCCTGGTCCTCCGGCGAGGTCAAAAAACCCGAAACCATCAATTATCGCACTCTTAAACCCGAGAGAGACGGCCTGTTCTGCGAACGGATATTCGGCCCGACAAAGGACTGGGAGTGCCATTGCGGAAAATATAAAAAAATACGCTATAAAGGCAAAATATGCGATCGCTGCGGGGTCGAAGTCACCAAAGCGAAAGTAAGACGAGAGCGCATGGGCCATATCGAACTTGCCGCTCCGGTTTCTCACATTTGGTATTTCAAGGGAATTCCCTCTCGTATGGGCCTCATATTGGACGTTACCCCTCGGGTACTTGAAAAAGTGCTTTATTTCGGCGCATATATAGTTACTGACCCCGGTTACAGCCCGCTTGTGAAAAATCAGCTCCTCTCCGAGAAGGAATACAGAGATATGCGGGAAAAATACGAGGACGATTTCGACGCCGGTATGGGCGCCGAGGCAATAAAAAAACTGCTTCGAGATATCGACTGTGACAAACTGTCGGTACGGCTTCGCGCCGAACTCGCCGAGGCGTCAGGGCAAAAGAAGGCCAAGCTCGTCAAACGTCTCGAAGTTGTTGAAGCTTTCCGTCACTCAGGCAACAAACCGGAGTGGATGATCATTGATATATTGCCTGTTATCCCGCCCGAAATAAGACCAATGGTCCAATTGGACGGCGGGCGGTTTGCCACAAGCGACCTGAACGACCTCTACAGGCGAGTCATCAACAGGAACAACCGGCTAAAGAGGCTTATCCAGCTCAATGCTCCGGATATCATCGTGAGGAATGAAAAGAGGATGCTCCAGGAAGCTGTTGACGCTTTGATCGACAACGGGCGCCGCGGTCGCGCGGTTACGGGGGCAAATTCAAGAGCGCTGAAATCTCTGTCCGACATGCTCAAGGGAAAACAGGGACGTTTTCGTCAAAATCTGTTGGGCAAGCGCGTAGACTATTCCGGACGTTCCGTAATAGTCGTCGGGCCGGACCTGAAATTATATCAATGCGGCGTGCCTAAGGAGATGGCGATCGAACTGTTCCGGCCTTTCGTCATGAAAAAGTTAGTTGAGGACGGGGCGGCAAATAACATAAAATCCGCGAAGAAGATGGTCGATAAAGCGAAAAACGAAGTGTGGGACGCCTTGGACATAGTTATAAAAGAACACCCGGTGTTGCTCAACCGGGCGCCGACGCTCCACAGACTCGGTATCCAGGCGTTTGAGCCGATTTTGGTAGAAGGACGCGCGCTTAAGCTTCATCCCCTTGTCTGCACCGCCTATAACGCTGACTTTGACGGCGACCAGATGGCGATACATGTGCCGCTTTCCGCGGAGGCTCAAGCTGAGGCGCGTATTTTGATGCTCTCGGCAAATAATCTTCTGAGGCCGCAGGACGGACACCCTGTAACCGTGCCGACGCAGGATATGATCCTCGGGTCCTACTATCTTACCTTTGAACGCGAGGAACAGGGCACGGGAAAATCGTTTATGAGCCCGAACGAAGCTATTTTGGCATATGAGAGCGGCTATGTGGGCATACACTCGCCGATAAAAGTAAGAATAACCAAGATGACAGACGGAAAACTTCGCAGCAAACAAATCGAAACGACCGTCGGCAGGATATTCTTCAACGAACCTATACCTCAAGATCTCGGTTTTGCGGACAGAACGGATCCCGAGCAAATGTTTGATTACGAAATCAATTTCAAAACCGGAAAAAAACAATTGGGCGAGATCATTGACAGGTGCATTTCAAAATACGGATTCACCATTTCAGCGGAAGTATTGGATAACATCAAGGCTTTGGGGTTTAAATACTCCACTCAGGGAGCAATAACCATTTCGATTTCCGATATGACCGTGCCTGAAGCAAAGAAAACGTTTATTGAGTCTACCGAAAAGAAGATTTTAGATATAGAGCGTCAATACAAAAGAGGTTTTATTACCGATGAAGAACGGTATCGTCTTGTTGTCGCCGAATGGGAACAGACCACAAAAAATGTTACGGGGGCTCTCCAAAACGCTCTGAGCGAATTCAACCCCGTATATATGATGGCAAGCTCCGGCGCCCGCGGCAGCATGAATCAAATACGCCAATTAGCCGGAATGCGCGGACTCATGGCGAATACCGCAGGAAAGACCATCGAAATACCCATAAAAGCTAACTTCCGTGAAGGGCTGACTGTTCTTGAATACTTCATCTCCTCCAGAGGCGCGCGCAAAGGATTGGCGGACACTGCGCTTCGTACCGCAGACTCGGGTTATTTGACGAGGCGTTTGGTGGACGTTTCGCAGGATGTGATCATCCGCGAAGATGACTGCGGAACACGCGAGGGAGTTGCGGCAGGCCCGGTTTACGACAAAGGGCAGCTTGTTCAGAGTTTTGCGGTCAGTATACACGGCCGCTATCCGTCAGAGCCGATCTGCGATCCGAGTACCGGCGAAATACTCTTTGATACCGACTGCATGCTCATGCCGCAAGACGCCGCTGTTTTTGAAGCTCGCGGTATCACGGAAGTAAAGATCCGCTCCGTTTTGAGCTGCGAAGCTGCAAGCGGAGTCTGCTCCAAATGTTACGGAATCAACCTTGCTATCGGAGCTACGGTGAATTCGGGCGAAGCAGTCGGCGTAATAGCAGCTCAGTCCATCGGTGAGCCCGGAACACAGCTCACCATGCGTACTTTCCATACCGGAGGCGTGGCGGGCGACGACATCACCCAAGGTTTGCCCCGCGTTGAAGAGCTGTTTGAGGCAAGAAAACCGAAAAAAATGGCCGTGCTTGCCGAAATATCCGGCAAAGTCAGCATTGAAGAAACCAAAAAGAACGCCGTCTGCGCCATTACGATCACCAATGACAAAGACGGAGAGACAAAAGTCTATCAGGTTCCTTACTCCTCTGGAATACTGACGCAGCACGGCGATTTTGTCGAAGCGGGCCAAGAGTTGACCGGCGGCGCTTTAAATCCTCATGACGTATTGAGGATACGCGGCATCGCAGCCTGCCAGAATTATCTGATACAGGAAGTACAAAAGGTCTACAGGCAGCAGGGCGTTGATATTAACGACAAGCACATCGAGGTGATCGTAAGGCAAATGATGAGGAAAGTCCGTGTCGAAGAATCGGGCAGCACAGATCTGCTTTCGGGCGCCACTATAGACATCAACGATTTTAAGGAAGCCAACAGAAAAGCTTTGGCGGATATCAGAGAAGGAAAAGAAGACGCCGCCCCGGCTACCGCAACCCGGCTTTTAATGGGTATAACAAAGGCGTCTCTCGCAACGGAAAGCTTCCTCTCCGCCGCTTCGTTCCAAGAAACCACAAAAGTTCTGACCGAAGCTGCCATAAAAGGAAAAATAGACCATCTTGTGGGACTGAAAGAAAATGTTATTATCGGAAAACTGATCCCTGCCGGAAGCGGACTTGATATTTATCGTGATTTCGAATCCGAGACAGACGAACAAATGGACTCTTCAATAAGAGATTACGTAGATCTGTCGGCTCTTGTCGGCAGAAGCAACGCGCTTTAGAAGCAAGGTTTTTCAGTCGACCTGCTTTACCGGGCAATTAATTGACAAAACGCTTTAACTGTGTTATTATTATGTTTTGCACGGATAAAACCGTGATAAATAATCATCAGTATACAGAGAAAGGAGGAAATCGATGCCTACATTCAACCAACTGGTCAGAAAAGGAAGAGACCGGATGACATTTAAATCAAACTCGCCGGCAATGCAAAAAGGGCTCAACACCATAAAAAACCGCGAGACTGATTTGTCTTCCCCGCAGAAAAGAGGCGTATGCACTGCCGTTCGTACATCCACTCCCAAGAAACCTAACTCCGCGCTTCGGAAAATTGCCCGTGTGCGTCTTTCAAACGGTCATGAAGTGACGGCCTATATACCCGGCATTGGCCATAACCTTCAGGAACACAGCGTCGTTATGATCAGAGGCGGCAGAGTCAAAGATCTTCCCGGCGTACGTTATCACATCATCCGCGGCACCATGGACACGCAAGGTGTGACTGACCGCAAACAGAGCCGAAGCAAATACGGAGCAAAACGGCCGAAAAAGAATTAGACCCGACAGAGCAAAGCCCTGTTGTTTTATATACCGCACGCCGGCGGGATAAAACCTCGGGGCGCGGCGAAAGAATCGGTGCGCACTGCAAAACGGATTCTTTCGAGTACCTGTGATACTCATTTTATATGAAGGAGGGAAGTACAGTGCCGAGAAGAGGTAGTGTTCCGAAAAGGGAAGTTTTACCCGATCCCTTGTACAACAGCGTGCTTGTCACAAAGCTGATAAACGGCATTATGGAAGACGGCAAAAAAGGCGTTGCGCAAAAAGTCGTTTACGGTGCATTTGACATAGTTAAAGAAAAGACCGGTAAAGATCCCCTTGACGCGTTCACCGAAGCGCTAAACAACATAATGCCGGCATTGGAAGTCAAAGCGCGTCGCGTCGGAGGCGCGACGTATCAAGTCCCCATCGAGGTCAGGCCGGAACGGCGGCAAACGCTCGGGCTCAGATGGCTGACCGCTTACTCAAGAAAACGTAACGAAAAAACAATGAGAGAACGTCTCGCGGGCGAAATCACAGACGCCTGCAATAACGTCGGAGCCGCGGTCAAAAAACGTGAGGACACTCATAAAATGGCCGAATCGAACAAAGCTTTCGCGCATTACCGCTGGTAAGCGCCCTCAGGAGCAAGACTTATATGTCCGAAATCATATCGCAACACAAACAAACAAGAAATATCGGTATAATGGCGCATATTGACGCCGGCAAAACCACAACGACCGAACGTATACTTTATTACACGGGCGTTAATTATAAGCTCGGCGAAACGCATGAAGGCAATGCGACCATGGACTGGATGGTGCAGGAGCAAGAAAGAGGAATAACCATCACCTCCGCTGCAACCACCTGTTTTTGGCGCGACCACCGTATCAATATCATCGACACGCCGGGTCATGTTGATTTTACGGTTGAAGTTGAGCGGTCGCTTCGTGTTTTGGACGGTTGCGTTACTGTTTTGTGCGCTAAAGGCGGGGTCGAACCGCAATCCGAAACGGTTTGGCGTCAAGCCGATCATTATTTGGTGCCGAGGATTATCTACATAAATAAAATGGACATTGTCGGCGCAGATTTCTTCAATGTAATAAACATGGCTCGGGACAGACTTAAATGCAATGCGGTTCCAATTCAACTTCCTGTCGGTTCGGAGGAAAAATTCAAAGGTATCGCAGACCTTACCGAAATGAACGCCAACATATACTATGACGAAATGGGCAAGGATATGTCGGTCGAAGAAATACCGGACGACTTGGCGGCGCTTGCCTCGGAATACCGCGAGAAGCTTATAGATGCTGTTTCGTCTTATGACGACGAAATTACGGAGTTGGCTTTGGAAGATTTGCCTATACCGACGGAAACTTTAAAAAAAGCGCTGCGTCGGGGTACGATAGATAATAAGATCGTACCGGTTATTTGCGGAACATCCTACAAAAACAAAGGCGTTCAGAAACTGCTCGACGCGATCGTCGACTACCTCCCTGCTCCCGAAGATATTCCTGCGATAAAAGGCATAAACCCCGACACCGGAGCTGAAGACAGCCGCCCGCCGGACGATAAGGCGCCCTTTTCGGCGCTTGCATTTAAAATCATGACCGACCCTTATGTTGGCCGGTTGTCTTTCTTCAGAGTCTACTCCGGAACGGCGGAAACCGGTTCGTCCGTCATGAATTCCACAAAGGGCCAGCGCGAGCGCTTGGGGCGTTTGCTCAGGATGCACGCTAACCACAGAGAGGATATTGAAGCTGTATACTCCGGAGAAATCGCGGCGGCTGTCGGATTAAAAAACACTACGACCGGCGACACGCTTTGTGATGAAAAAAGCCGGATAATCCTTGAATCAATGGAATTTCCCGAACCTGTCATACGCGTTGCCATAGAACCGAAAACAAAAGCGGGTCAGGAAAAAATGAGCGTGGCTTTATCGAAACTGACCGAAGAGGACCCAACATTTAAAACCTATACGGACGAGGAAACAGGACAGACAATAATCGCGGGCATGGGCGAACTGCATTTGGAGATCATAGTTGACAGACTTCTTCGTGAGTTTAAAGTC
>WRJA01000053.1 GCA_009782435.1 Oscillospiraceae bacterium | reverse complement strand
ATCAGCAAATAATAATCCCGCTTAAGCCGGTTGGATAATTCGGGTTTAAGAATTCAGCCACTCCTTTGCTTGTTCCCAAGATTCAAAGGAGTGGTATTCATCATCGGCAGGCGGTTTACCGAGCGGTTCGGCGATTATGTCGTCAATAGGGAGCCGCCGCTGTATAACCGACTGTGTAAGAAACAGATTGACTGCCGACGAGAGCGACATACCCATGCTTTTATAAAGCGCGTCAGCTTCTTTTTTAATGCGGGAATCGATACGGATATTGTAAGTTGTGTTACCGGACACTTTTTATCACCTCGCTGTTAACAGACCATGTTCACATGGTATAATGCGTCATCTTTCGCGGTTTCCGCGCATGCGGAGAGCGAAAGGACAATAATAAGCGTATAATGACCGCCTTGCGGTTATTATACCGCAAATGCACCGCATTATAAATAATTATTTGTTATTTCCTCTCGGGTGGCACGCCGCGCCGCATTTTTTTCAATTCAGCAAGCGTAATTCTCCGCTTTTTTCGCGAGCTGTTCTATTTGCCGGGTTATGTCGGGGTCGAGCGCGTCTGTCCATCTCTGCGGCACTGCCTCCGCGCCGTATAAAGCCCCGGCGAGACCCCCGGCGATAGCGCCAATGGTGTCGGCGTCGCCGCCGAGGTTCACGGCCCTTATCAACGCGTCCTCGAAGCAGCTTGTGTCCGTCACGGCATTCACGGCGCACATGAGACTGTTCGGAGCGTATCCGTCGGGTTCCGGGTCGTTTCCGCCTGTCAGTCTCCGCACGGGTTCCATGTAATGCCTGATCCGCTCCCTGAGCCGTTCCGGCGCTGCCTCCCGCCTTGCGATAATGTCCTCGACCGCAATGGTATAAACCGTTACCGCGAGGTGGCTGTGCCTGTGTATATGCGTCATATGCGCGATTTGTCCCGCGATCGCCGGGGCTTCCGCTCCGTACCAGAGTGCCGGGAATATCGTTCTCATAAGCGCCCCGTTACCCGCTGTTCTGCCTCCCTTTTCTTTATGAACGCGCTGCGCCGCCCTGTACCAGTCCCTGTAGTTTTCAGCGCCTCTTTCTTTTGCGGCGGCAATCGCGGCCCGGCAGCAGTCTCCCATATCTTTCGGCCCGCTGTCGTACCAAGCGATGAAACGCCGCCCGATGGCAGGTATCGGGTTGAAGTGGCTTTCCACTATGCCTTCGGCCACGGCAAGCGTCATCTCGGTATCGTCCGTGATTTCGCCCGGCACGACGTTCAGCCAACCGCCGCCTATCATATCGCGCACCTCGCCGCCGTGCCGCTTTTTTATTTCCTCAGCGCTCAGAAACTCAAGCGGAGCGCCGAGGGCGTCGCCAACGGCCACGCCGAGCAATGCCCCGAGAAATCTGTCATTTTTTTCGCTCAATGTTTTATCCCCTTCGGCTGCCGTACATTCCCGCTGTTTTTACCGGCTGTCGCTCAGTCCCAGCATTCGCTCAAATTTATCTTTCGTTTCCGGGTGTACCAGCCATCCGCTTCGTTTTGAAAGGTAGTATCCTTTCGCGGAGGTCACTCCTCCGTATGCTTTAGCCGCGCCGACCATATCGCAGTACATCTCTTTGATATACTTATCTGGCATCGGCACGGGAGTCCACTTTACAGCGCCGTTTTTATCCGTCCCGCCGTTGTCGAGCCAATACTGCCAATGATGCTTGTTTTTGCTTTTATGATTGAGCCACGCACGGGAATAACCGACCGTTTCACGCTCGGCCTCTATCGGAGAACGATTGCCCTGAAAGTATCGGGCGGACGGTATGAATTCCGCCGGGCTGAATTTACTCAGATCATGAGTGAGCCCTCGCAAAGGGATGCCCATTTTACAGCACTCGATAAATACATACCATTTGTGCTTAAGGATCGTCTTAAAATGCCCCCAACACCCGGTCATTTGCCTTGTTCCCTTCTTTACCCTGCGTTTTCCGCGAATTTTTTTAATCCGTCGCCCTCAAGCCGGAACACGAGCCAACCTTTCATGAGCTTCGCTCCCATGCTCTCATAGAAGTCTATCGACTTCTTGTTCCAATCCAAACAGCACCAGTCCAGTCTTTCACAGCCCTCCGCGGCCGCCGTTTCGGCGACGGCGCGAAACATCGCCTTGCCGCAGCCTTTACCTCTGTGTTCCTTGACCACGAACAGGTCTTCAAGATAAAGACAGGCTTTGCCGAGAAAGGTGGAGAAATTCCGAAAAAAAATCGCGTAGGCGACGATTTCGCCGTTTACTTCTCCGAGGAGCGCTTCCGCTTCCTTTTTCACAAACAGCGAATCGGCGAGCGTTTCCTTTGTTGCGCTCACTTCCTCGTTCAGTTCCTCATATGTTGCCAGACATTTGATAAGACGCAGTATATCGGCGCAGTCGCCGACACCTGCGCGGCGTATTTTAAAATCCGGTATCCCGGCGTTAAACACGATCTCACGCATATGATATACCTCTTTTAATAATGATTATCATGCATAAATCTGCGGTATACTTTTTGTTCTCAGGTTTACACTTTTTATAACTTCGGTTAAATGCCGTTTGCAGTCAAAAAATCGTCAAGCAAATTCACGCATACTTTCTTCCTGTAATCGGATGATACCCTGCCGCTGATCGGCACGACAGCGTCACAATAGGCTTTAAGGAAATCGGATTTGAGTGCCGACGCTTCCTTGAGCGTTTTTCCGATCAGCGTTTTTTCAATATCTTTAAACCGCAAAACCGTTTCCGCGACGGCGCCGAAAGCGGCCGAGATACCGGTTATTTTGCCTTCATAAGTTCGAAAGACCCCGGCGAAGGACACGCGGGAGACGGCAAGCGCGGCTCTCGCGCCGACTTTTTTGAAATATCCGTTTTCAAGCCCGGTTTTGGGAAGCAGTATTTCGACTATGAGTTCGTCCGGCGAAATATCAGTTCGCTTTCGGCTTTTAAAAAACATATCCGCGTCAACGATACGTTCTTTTCGGGCTGAGACAATGCGCAGCTTGGCGTCGCAGGCGTATTCGACCGGGACCGTGTCGGCCTTTGCGCTCCCGTTAGCGATATTGCCGCCCATGGTTCCCAGATTGCGGATGGCCGGCGCTCCTATTTCGGCAACGGCTTCGCGCATTATGCGCGGCACAAGCGGATTTTTCAGCACCTCTGAAAAAGTGCATGCCGCGCCTATCCGGATAAAGCTGCCGTCGTCTTCCGTTTTACGCATTTCCGGTATATTGCAGATAAAAATAAAATCTTTATTTTCGGGGTCGCCGGTCATGATATCTGTGCCTCCCGCGTAAGGGATAAGTCTTTCGGAGGCAAGCATATCGAGGGCTTCTTTCAGCGACGCCGGATATTTTTGTCCTGCCACAGTCCTCTCCCCTCCTTCGCGGCGACGCCGACGGCGTTTACTATCGCGTTGTATCCGGTACAGCGGCATAGATTTCCGGATATCCCTGTCCTGATCTCTTCCTCTGACGGGTCAGGGTCCTCCGAGAGTATGCATTCGGCGGCAAGCACCATGCCGGGAGTGCAAAAGCCGCACTGCACGGCCCCGGTTTCGGCAAAAGCTCTTTGCAAGACGTCAAAGCGCTTTGTCTCGGAATAACCTTCGATGGTAACGATCTCCGTTTGAGCAACGCGCCCCATCGCCGCCATGCACGAATTAATCAAAAGGCCGTCCATTATGACCGAACACGCGCCGCATTCGCCTTCCATGCAGCCGCATTTGACGCCCGTGAGTCCGTATTCGTCGCGCAGGACGGTCAATAATCTTGCCGTCGGCGGGCCGTTATATACTGTTTTTTTACCGTTTAGCGTAAATTCGATCATTTTTCCGCCTCCTTACCGGCGCGCAGAACATCTTCCGCCGAGAAAGGCAGCTTGTATATTTTCACGCCGAGCGCTTGTTCCGCGGCCTGAACAAAAGCGCTCGGGACTCCGACAAGCGGCAGTTCGCCCGCGCCTTTGGCTCCGAAAGGACCGTTCGGATACTCTGTTATATGCAAGTCAACACTCAGATCGGGAACGTCGGCGGCGCATGGGATGATATAGTCGGCAAACCCGTTGTTTCGAATACGCCCGTTTGCGTCGCAGGCCATCTGTTCAGTCGAGGCGTAACCTATTCCCTGCAACAGCCCGCCCTCCATCTGACCTTTCACGATATTTAAGTCTATAGGCGTACCCACGTCATATGTTCCCCAAGCGCCCGTCACCTTCGTTTGACCGGTCAACACGTCGATTTCGACTTCAACGGCGTTTACCGCCCAAGCGTAAGTCGGATACGCGTCGCCCTCGAATTTGTCGATATCAAAAGGAATGACAAATTCCGGTTCCTTATATCGCTCCTCAATTTCAATTTCTTTGCCGCCTGTCGATTCTTCCCGCAGTCTCACAGCGGCGCGGCGGAGCATTTCACCCACTACCATTATGCTTCGGGAAGCTACGGTCGGCCCTGAATCCGGCACGCGGCCGGTGTCCGGATTTTCAAATATCACCTCGGCCGGCTCAATGCCGAGCTCATGGGCCACGATTTTTGAAAATGTGGTTTTCACACCTTGCCCCATATCGGAATTTGAAGCTAATATTTCCACTCTGCCGTCGGGATATTTGCGCAGTTTTACGACCGCCTTGATAAAATCCTTTTCTCCGGAGCCTGTAAATCCCATACCGTGGAACACCGCGGACATACCTATGCCGCGCCGGTATCTGCCCGTCTGCGGTTTGTTGTATTCCTCGCGCTTTTTCCGAAAACCGGAGGCTTTATCCGTCTTTTCAACCATTTCGGGTATGGGCACCGGAAAGTGGTATATCCCGCCCGTTGAGGTGGACGACCCCTGTTTTGCCGTATTGCGGAGTTTGAATTCCAACGGATCCTCCCCCGTGACTATCGCCAGATGATCCATGATCATTTCAACGGCGAAAAAAACCTGCGGAGCGCCGAAACCGCGGAAAGCTCCGCACGGCACCGTGTTTGTTTTCACCGCTCTGCCGCGCACTCTGAGGTTTTCGACGTCATACACGCCGGTCGCCGCAATAATGCCGCGCTGCAGCACGACGGCGGACAAGGTGGTATATGCCCCCGCGTTATATATTATATCAGCATCTAAAGCGGTCACTTTGCCGTTTTTTACCGCCGCTTTGTATGTACACAGCGAAGGATGGCGCTTGCCGGTGAATTCCATGTCTTCCCTTCTGTCAAACACAACGCGCACCGGTCTTTGCGTTTTGTTTGCCGCCACCGCGACCTGGCAGCCGAGTATCGAAGGGAAATCCTCCTTGCCTCCGAAGCCACCGCCGGTACAGTCGGTTACAACTCTAACATTGTCCCGCCCCATGACGCGGGTGAGAGCGCCGTGAATGTAATACGGGCACTGGAGCGAGCCGTGAACGAGAATATCTCCGTTTTGCCCCGGCTCTGCCATCATCCCCTGAGTCTCCAAATACGCCTGTTCCTGATATCCGGTCCGAAATGTTTCCTCAAGCACGGTATCGGCCTCTGAAAATGCTTTCTCAACGTCGCCCTTGCCGTAATTATACTCAAAAAAAACCGTATCGGATTCGCCGACGTCAAAGACAGGCGTCAGTTCTTCATATTCGACGTCGATCGAATCCCGTATCCGGATAACGGTTTTTTCATCCGGGCCGGCTGTCATTAGTATCGGGTCTCCGACAAACTCGACCTCACAGTCCGCAAAAACCGGCGTGTCGTCTTTTACGATATGCACTCTGTTCTCACCCGGCACGTCGTTTTTGTCGATGATATAATATCCGTCCGGAAGCTCCGGGATGGTTATATTTCTTATCTTCGCCCTCGCCTTTGAGGAGCGCAGCAGCTTGCCGACAAGCATTCCGTCGGCGCCGCAGTCCGCGACATAGGCCGCTTTTCCCGAGATTTTCGGGGCGTGATCCGTTTTTGTCACGGATCGGCTGACTGCTTTCATGGCTTTACTCCTTTCGCGTTTCATTTTTATTGCAAACCGGAAACTTTTACGCTATTCTGTCAGTAAAACCGGCACACAAAATATTATGTACTTCCGGCATATTTTTGTCAACATACTGGAGGCGGCGTTATGGCTGTTTTTACGGTCAACGGCAAGCAAGTCGAAACCTGCGGCGATAAAAAGCTGCTTTATTTCCTGCGCGAAGACTTGGGTCTTACTTCCTGTAAAGACGGCTGTTCCGAAGGGGCTTGCGGTACTTGTTCGGTGCTTGTCGACGGAAAAAAAGTAAACGCATGCATTCCGCCGATCAGCAGTCTCGGCGGAAAACATGTGCTTACGGTCGAGGGCCTCTCAAAACGAGAGAGAGAGATTTTTGTCCGGTGTTTCGGGGATGCGGGAGCCGTGCAGTGCGGCTTTTGTATACCCGGAATGGTCATCTGCGCCAAGGGACTCTTGGACAATAACCCGGATCCGACGCGCAGAGAAGTCAAAGCCGCGATAAGAGGGAATCTGTGCCGCTGCACGGGATATAAAAAAATCGAGGAAGCCATACTCTCGGCCGCCGCTTATTTCAGGGAAAACCGGCCTGTTCCTCCGAAACCCGAAAGGGTTACGGTGAACATGTATTATCCGCGGACGGATACCGAAGAGAAGGTGCTCGGCTTCGGCAAATATGCCGACGACCTCGAGATCCCGGGTATGATATACGCGAAGGCGCTGCGCTCAAAGTATCCGCGCGCCCGGGTCAATTCAATAGATATAAGTAAAGCCGAAAAACATCCGGACTGCGTTAAAATACTGACAGCCGAGGACGTTCCTTACAACAAAACGGGCCATGTGATCGACGATTGGGACGTCATGATCCGCGCGGGGGAGACGACCCGGTATGTAGGCGACGCTTTGGCGCTGGTCGCCTCCGTAAAAAGCGAAACATTGGACGAAATACTCTCTCTCATTGAGACGGACTATACCGAATACGAGCCTGTTACTAACCCTCTCGACGCTTTAAAAGCGGACGCGCCGCTTATCCATCCCGGCGGCAATATACTGAAAAAAGAAGTGTTAAGGCGCGGAAACGCGGATGAGGCGATCAAAAACTCCAAATACTCCGTCACGAGAAAATATAAAACGCCTTTTACCGATCACGCTTTTTCGGAACCGGAATGCTGCGTTGCCGTGCCCGAGGAAAACGACGGATTGCGGCTTTATACCGGAGGTCAGTCGGTGTACGACGAACGGCGCGAGATCGCGAAAATGCTGATGATACCGGAGGAAAAGGTACGCAGTACTTCCATGCTTGTCGGCGGCGGCTTCGGGGGCAAGGAGGATATGAGCGTGCAGCATCACGCGGCGCTCATGGCATGGCATACGAAAAAACCGGTGAAAGTGAAATTCTCCCGCGGGGAAAGCCTTGTTTGCCACACCAAACGCCACGCGACGGAAACGGAATTCACAACAGCCTGCGACGAACACGGTAATCTGACCGCGATGAAAGCGGTGATAATCGCCGACACCGGCGCGTACGCCTCGCTCGGCGGCCCCGTGCTGCAGCGCGCCTGCACCCATGCCGCGGGTCCCTATAACTGCCGGAATATCGATATACTCGGAATTGCAGTATATACGAACAATGTCGTCGGCGGCGCCTTTCGCGGTTTCGGCGTGACCCAAAGCTGTTTCGCAACTGAAAATAACATTAACCTGCTCGCCGAAGCGGTCGGTATATCGCCGTGGGAGTTTCGGTATAAAAACGCCGTGCGGCCCGGCCAAGTTTTGCCCAACGGTCAAATCGTCGACCCGAACTGCGCCATGGCCGAGTGTCTTGAGGCCGTTAAGGAGGTCTATGAAAAAAATCCTTACTCCGGAATCGCCTGCGCGTTCAAAAACAGCGGCACCGGCGTCGGAACGAAGGATACCGGCCGCTGTCTCTTATCGGTGGAAAACTCAAAAATCCGGCTTCGCACGTCGGCGGCCTGTATGGGACAGGGGATCGCGACCATGTGCCTGCACATGCTGTGCCGGGAAACGGGTCTCGATCCCGCTTCTATCGTCATCGAGCGCCCGGATACGGAAAGAACGCCGGATTCCGGCACCTCCACCGCTTCCAGGCAAACCGTTTTGACGGGAGAGGCCGTAATAAGGGCGGGCAAAAAGCTGATGGCGGAGCTTGGGGCGGGCAAGACCCTCGAGGAGTTGGAAGGCTGTGAGTTTTACGGCGAATTTTCCGCCGTGACAGACCCCATGGGGACTGCGAAGGAAAATCCCGTGAGCCATATAAGCTACAGCTACGCGGCGCAGGTCGCAGTTTTGGACGACGCCGGGAAACTCTCAAAAGTGACAGCGGCTTATGACATCGGCACACCTGTAAATATAAGGGCCGCCGAAGGCCAGATAGAGGGCGGGATCGTAATGGGTCTCGGATACGCGCTCACGGAAGATTTTCCGATTGAGGGCGGACGGCCGAAAGTTAAATTCGGGACTTTGGGTCTTATGCGCTCAACCGACGTTCCGGAAACGGAAGTAATATTCGTCAAAGCAAAGGGCGAGCCTTTGCCTTATGCGCACGGAGCAAAAGGAGTGGGGGAGCTCTGCCTCATACCGACCGCTCCCGCCTGCTCCCACGCATATTACAAATACGACGGAAAATTCCGTCAAGCCCTGCCTCTGAAAGATACGGCATACACTTCAAAAGCGAATAAATAATAAGGAGAAAAACAAATGGACGCCAACGACATAAAACATCCGGTGTTGGAAGAGTGTTTCCAAGTCGAAGTCAAGGTCGAAGCTCCCGTTGTCGTCGGACAAGACGGCTTGCACGGGCGAAGGCAGATTATCATTATGACGGAAGGGATCGTGAAAGGGAAGCTGAACGGACGCATACTTCCGGGCGGGATCGATGCCCAGATCATACGTCCGAACGGTCTCGCGGAGCTCAGCGCGCGCTATGCGATACAACTGGACGACGGAAAGACGGTGTACATAGAAAACAACGGCATAAGGCGTGTTGAACCCGCCTACGCCGCGCAAGCCGCTGCCGGTAAGATAATCGATCCGGAATTTGTATACTTTGCCTCGGTCCCGAAATTCGAAGTATATGACGAAACGCTGAAGTGGCTGGAAGAATCTGTCTTCATTTGCCGCGCCGCGCGGCTGCCGGATAAAGTGCTGCTGCGCTTTTACCGGGTCTTATAAACAGTCAGGCTCCGAAATTACGGGAAAGCTTTTATTTTAGTTTCAATCACTTTTTCCCGATGCGCGTTTTTAATAAATCATTTGCGCCCGGTTTTAGGTAAGCGCAGATGGACGGCCCATTGAGCGGCGCCGATAATAAAAGAGCCGCCGATAATGTTGCCTATGGTGACCGGCAGCAGGTTTTTAAGGAAGAAAGCGGACCAAGTCAGCCCCGAAACGCCCGCCGTCGCCGCGGCGGCGTAATCAGGCACGTTGAGTGCGAAAAGCGCTGATGATATGTAGTACATATTGGCGACGCTGTGTTCAAATCCGCACAATACAAAAAGCATTACGGGAAAATACAGTCCGATTATCTTGCCGGATACCGTTTCGGCGGCGCAGGCGATCCAAACGGCGGCGCATACCAATATGTTGCACAAAATACCGCTTATCAAAGCCGCCGAAAAAGAAAGCCCTGTTTTGGCTGCGGCGATATTTATCGCGGCGCCCGCAAGGGCGTTGCCCAACGCGGAAAAAGTGTTTCCGTACACAACGGCCGCGGCAATCAAAACGGCGCCGATGAAATTCCCGGCATATATAACAGCCCAAGTTTTCAGCATTCCCGAAACTTTAACTGCTTTCTCATTCGCGCTGATGATAATGAGCATGTTGCCGGTAAACAATTCACTGCCGGTCAAAAGCGTCGCGGCCAAGCCCGTCGGGAATATGCAGGCGCTTATGAGCTTGGCGACGGACGGCGCGGAAACGGACAGCCCTCCCATAGTCGCGCCGACCCCGGCCAAGGCTATGAATATGCCGGCCGATATGCTCAAAATGATTTTTTTGTAAAAAGGCAAAGCTGCCTTTGCCGCCCCTGCAGAAACATAGTATTTTGCAACTTCTGCGGATGATTGCATATGATTTGTTCCCTGCTTTCAACAGTTATCGAATTCAGTCTTGGCCCCTCCGGAAAAAAGGATCTCAAATTCCTCTTTCGCATCGCCTTGTTCATACAGCATCCTGTATACCGCGCGGGAAATCGGCATTCGAACGTCATATTTTTCCGCCAATTGCATCATGGCTTTTGCCGTATAAAACCCTTCGGCCGGTTCGGCCCGGTCGCCTTTAATAAACTTTTCGCCGAAGCTCCTGTTGCGGCTGAACCGGGAAAAAACCGTGGCTTCGTAGTCGCCGAGATGGCACAGACCGTAAGCGCAAAGGCCGTCGCCTCCCATCGCGTAAATGAGCCTTGCGACTTCTCTCGTGCCGCGTGACATCAAAGCCCCCTTAACAGTGGTCAGGCTCAAGCCGTCGAGCATGCCGGCCGCAATGCCGATAACATTTTTAGCGGCGGCTCCGACCTCGTTGCCTATCATGTCGTTGCCGTAATAAAATCTGATCAGCCCGCCGGAGAATTCATCCGCCAACCGGCGTTTTATTTCTTCTGACGCGCTGTCTATTACCATACAGTTCGGGATCCCGGCATAGAGCTCCTGCACATGCCCCGGGCCGAGCCAAACGGCTGTGTGATTTGTGGGATCGACAGTTTCGGCAATCACCTGCGAGAGTCGGCGGGTCGTACCGATCTCAATGCCTTTCATGCAGAGAATGACGGTCTTGCCGCGCATCCCGAGCGCCGCGAGCATATCCGCTAAGCCGGAAAGATCCTGTGAGTTTATTGAAATAACAATGGTTTCCGCCTTTAATATCTCGCCGGGCGCGGTCGTCAGCCTTACGCTTTCCGGCATGGTCAGGTAATCGTTTTGCCGTGTTTCCGTCAGTCTGCGCATATTGGCGGAATTCTCACGCCCGTAAAGAGTTATCTCATGTCCGATTTTGTCAAGGTACCAGGCAATACATGACCCCCATCTGCCGCAGCCGATAACAGTGACCTTCATTAGGCTTCCGCCCTCCTTTTGCTTGTTTACCGGTTTTCGATTCTGTTTTTTCAAACGACGGACGGAAAGGCAAACATCCCGTGACGAGCGCCCGTGTCCGCGCGATCGCTAAAATCCCGGTATCTGTCCTCCCGTCAGCTTTGACATATTCTCCGCCGCGGCGCCGGCCGCAGTTCTCAAAGCCTCGTTGACTGCCGCCGTAATCAAATCCTGAAGCATTTCGACGTCACCCGGGTCCACGGCGTCGGGATCTATTTCAACAGAAACAATTTCCCTTTTACCGGACGCCGTCGCAGTAACCGCCCCGCCGCCCGCCGTGGCTTTATATTCCTGATTCTCCAGCTCTTCCTGCATTTTTATAAGGTCCTGCTGCATTTGCTGCGCCCGTCGCATCATATTCATATTCATGTTCATTCCGCCTCCGGGCACGCCCCCTCGGAAACCGCTCTTTGCCATAACCGCCACCGGTCCTTTCGATATATACTGAGGCTTATTTAAAAGTTACGATTTCAAACCTGCTGAGTTCGTCAAGACTCTTCGTTCCCGTGAATTCCGCGGGCGTCGATTCGATGAACCGTATACGCACCGATTTTCCGACAGTGACCGAAGCCGCTTTTTCAAGTTGCGATAAAATGTCGGGCATGTTCAGCATATTCAAAGCGAAACCCGGCGCTGCGGCAATCGAAAGCGCTTCCCCGTCGAGCGTTCCGGTGATCTGAGAGGAGTCGGATAAGAGGTTATATATGCCGAACGGCAGCTTGCCGTCGAGCTCCTTTACAATGGCCTGCCACGCGTCGGATGTATCCGCCGCCAATTCTCGGGACTCTTCGATCGGTTCTTCTTCGCTTTTTTCAGGAGAAGACAGATCGTCTTTTTCGTTTTCCGACTCATATTTCGTATCCGGACCGGTTAAAACCGGTTCCGGTTCTGTGTGTTTTTCGCATAAACGACCGGGGGCCTCCTCCGGCTCTGCCGAAAGCGCCCGCAGCAACTCGCCTTCCGCGGCGGCCGCTTCGGACACTTTTATACTCGCGCTATGCTCCGAAGAACAGGCAGGCGCTTCCCGCTCGCACAGGGAGATTAAACACATCTCAGCCGTAATTTTCGGGCTGCGGCTTGCTTTCATATCAAAGAGCGCCGTTTGTATGACCTCGATCAGGGAGATAAGCGCGCCGCGGCTTGCATTCGCCCCCGCGGATATGAGTTTTTTAATGTCATATGAGCCGGACACAAGCTCCGGTCCGCTTTTCGGCGCCGTTTTGAGTATCAGCGCGTCGCGCGCAAGAACGCAAAGCTCGCTCAAAAGAGAAGACGGGTCCTTCCCCTCGCGCCATAATTGAGAAAATACGGTAAGCGCCGCTTCCGTACTTCCGTTCGAAACGGCATAAAAAAGGTTTTCTGTTTTTTCGCTCCCCGCAAGCCCGACAGCCGAATAAACGGCTTCAGTATCAACGGTTTCGCTCATCGGACAGCGGTCAAGCAAAGACAAGGCGTCGCGCATTGACCCTTCCGCGAGCCGAGCCAAAAGCACAGACGCTTCCGGTTTAAGATCGACGGCTTCGCGATCCGCGATATACATCAGCCTATCCGCAATAACGCCGGAGTCGATCCGCTTAAAACCGTGACGCTGGCAGCGCGACAAAACGGTAACGGGTACCTTGCTCATCTCTGTTGTCGCCAATATGAACATCAGATGCGACGGCGGCTCCTCCAGTATTTTTAAAAGCGCGTTAAAAGCGGAAGTCGAAAGCATATGGACTTCATCAACGATATACACGCGTTTTTTTACTTGCGCGGGCGAAAAGACCGCCTCTTCACGCAGAGCCCGCACATTATCCACTCCGTTGTTGGAAGCCGCGTCGAGCTCGACAACGTCCGTAACGGCGCCGGAATCTATACCTGTGCAGGATTTGCACTCGCAGCAGGGATTGCCGTCGGAGAGATTCTCGCAGTTGACGGCTTTTGCCAATATTTTCGCGCAAGTGGTCTTGCCGGTGCCGCGGGTGCCCGTAAAAAGATAAGCGTGAGAGAGCTTATCCGTTTTTATTTGATTTTTGAGGGTCTTTGTTATGTGGTCTTGGCCGATAACGTCGTCAAAGGTTTTCGGCCGCCACTTACGGTACAGCGCTTGGTACATCGTGCCACTCCGTTGCTGCCGGCATTTTTCAAAAAATGCCGGCAGATTTTTTTGCCGCGTTACTCTCCGCAAAAGCAGAAAAACCGAATCACGACCCTCGGCAAGACCGCGCACCCGCCTTTGAAACTGCGCTACACCCGTTACCGCGGCAGTTAACTCAGGCTCGGAACTCTCACGGCACACGGAGAAACCCGTTTAATGCTGCTCGGTTCCCCGCCTGACATGGTTCGCGGGCTTCCGTTGCGCGAGACCGAACCGTCATCGCCACTTACTGCGGTCAGACAACACATCGCAGCCCCTGGGGCGGGAATTCACCCCCGCTGTGGCGGATTGCGGGTACAGGGCACCGCCGGCTCCCCGGTTAGCGCAGCCTTGTCAAAGGTCGTTTTAAGATATTTTACTATACACGCAAGCTTTTGGCAAGACCGCGTTCACTCGTGTTTTTATTTTAACGACCTCTTAAGCAATAACCGAAGGATCGCATTTAACATCCCTTTCGGGTGTTCCGGGAACAAAAGACACTTATATGCACAAACTGCCGAAGCTTTGACATTTTCGGATTTTAGTGTATTTACAATTTTGAATTCTGTGCTATAATAATGCAATCGCGGGGGCGTAGCTCAGTTGGGAGAGCGTACGGTTCGCATCCGTAAGGTCGAGAGTTCAAGTCTCTTCGTCTCCACCACGAGGATGTCAAGCACGAGACTGATAATTTCACGAATTATCAGTCTCGTGCTTGACATCCTGTTTTTATTCAGCTGACAGCGGCATCCTTAAAGGCGTGATGTTTCCGTTGAACTTCAACCCGACCATCAGGATAAATGCACACCTTAAAACAGGTTTACATACTTAGCTTATAAAGTGTATACTGATTGAGCGAAACGCCCTCTTTTTCGGCTTCGACGGCAAGGCGGCGGTGAAGTGTTTTGGGAAGTCTCACTACAAATTTACCGCTGTAATTTCCTGTGTCCAACGGCACGGGGACAGGCAGACCTGCCTCAATCCTCGTCTCTATCCACCCCTCCATGGCCTCTTTGATGTTGATATGAGCTTCTTCAAGCGTTTCGCCGTCGCTCATGCAACCGTCAAGCTCTCGGACAGTGGCAAAATAGTATTTACCGCTTTCATCTTTCACATGCCGAAAGACGATATTATAGGGCAATTCCATATATTCTTTCACGGACATGTATTACACCTCCCGATTATTTTTCACCGATACGCTTAAGTAATTCGTCAATACAGGATATTTTCAGAGGGTCTTTCAATGTTATCAAATCGCCTTGCTTATTGAGATAGTGCCTGTGTGAGCCTTTTTGCCGTTTGAAATCGTACCCATAGGCGGCAAGCACTTTTTCAGCTTCTTCCATCCGTATTCCATGAGGCCGGTTTTTCATTTTTTCGATTATCTTTATTTATCGGCGGCATGACTTATCACATCCTGCGTTAATAGTATCATATACGGTACTAATAGTCAACACCGGAACCGCCGGATAATGTGAGCTTCTGAAATATTTCTGAAAAACTTCCGAAAAAGCGTAATTCTGGTGGCTCCGGG
>WRJA01000052.1 GCA_009782435.1 Oscillospiraceae bacterium | reverse complement strand
CAACAAGCTGCCGCAAATCACGTTTTGGCTCATGGGCAGCTTCAACACCATGAACAAGACGCGGCTGTACAGCATACTTATCCCGATGGGAATTGGATTCATAACGCTTTTCCTAATGCGCTGGCGGCTGAATGTGCTGTCTTTCGGTGAGGAAGAGGCGCGGAGCTTGGGAATTAAAACGCGGCGCGTTCGATTTTCAGTTATTATGGCGTCTACGCTTATCACAGCCTCATGCGTATCTGTGTGCGGAATGGTTGGTTGGGTCGGATTAGTGATTCCTCATCTCGGACGGTCAATCGCGGGCCCGAACTATAAACGTCTTATCCCCGTCTGCGTTATCCTCGGTTCCACGTTTTTACTGATGGTGGATAATGTGGCTCGAATGGCGTTTTCCGTTGAATTGCCTATCGGCATACTCACTTCGTTTATAGGCGTCCCGTTCTTTTTCTTCATATTCAAAAACAATTCGAAAGCCGGTGACCGGAATGATTAATGTGAGCGGCGTACACTTCAGTTACGGAAAACACAAGGTATTGACCGATGTTTCATTTGAAATGAAAAAGGGCGAGTTTGTGTGCATTCTCGGAGCAAACGGCAGCGGGAAAACCACGCTTTTAAAAACCATTCTTGCGTTTCTGAAACCGCAGCAGGGTTCCGTTATGCTTAATGGGCAGAATGTGCAGGAAATTGAGGAAAAGGAACTGGCTAAAAAGATTGCCTATATTCCGCAGGCTCACACTCCGCCCTTCCCGTTTAAAGTAAAGGACGTCGTCCTACTGGGGCGCACGCCGCATCTGAATTGCACATGCCGTCACAGGACACAGGACGAGCGCATTGCCGCAGACGCAATGGACAGATTAGGGATAGGCGTTCTGGCCGAAAAACGGTATACCGAGATTTCCGGAGGCCAAAGGCAAATGGTCATCATCGCGCGCGCCTTGGCACAACAGCCGGAAATGCTGATTATGGACGAGCCGACGGCAAGCTTGGATTTCGGCAACCAATACCTCGTGTTGGCGCAGATGCTCAGCCTCTCCGAAGAGGGCATGGGCGTTCTGATGGTCACCCATAACCCGGATCACGCGATTTATTGCGCCGACCGTATTATCGCTATGAAAGGCGGCCGTATACTGACCGTCGGTAAAACGTGTGAAGTGATCACCGAAACTGCCATGCGCTCTGTCTATAACATGACCGTCAAGGTGCGTGACGTCAGCCTTGACCGTCACACAAGCGCGACTGTCTGCATTCCCGTACCCGACGTAACAGATTTACCGGCGTGCAACGAATGAGTTCTAACCGCCGCGCGCCGGAAGAAAATACAATCTGAATTAAAACAAAGGAGAAGCATACACATGAGAAAGAATCGCAAGGCTGTTGCACTTATGTTCATATCGGCGCTGAGCCTGATGCTGTCGGCTTGCGCCCGGCAGCCGGCTCAAACGATCGAGGCGCCGAGCGCGACGTCCGCCCAAACGCCGCAGCCGGCGGCAGCCGCAGCGCCCCGGGTTTTGGAAATCCCGGACACAGTTGAACTTGTTGATATGGGCGGGCGCGCCGTTACGGTACCCGCGCCGGATAAACTTGAGCGCATATATCCGGACGGCGCTACATCGCTGATGCTGTTTTATACGCTCGCGCCTGACAAGCTGACGGCGGCGCCAAGCTCCGGCGGCAGCGCTTTCAGTGATGAACAGAAAAAATTCGTCGCCCCCGAGGTACATGACCTGCCAAGCTACGGCACACGCTCCGGCCAAAACGGGGTCCTGAGCTTGGAAGAGATAAAAAGAGCCGACGTACAGGTGATCCTGAGTATGGGAGTGGCAAGCGTCAATGAAAATGACATCTCACAGGCCGACGAGCTGCAGGAGCAGCTTGATATCCCGGTCTTGCTTTTCAGCGGCGAAATGGAGGATTATGCAGAAGCCTATCGCCTGCTCGGCAAGCTGATCGGACGCGAGGACGACGCGGAACGCATCATCGCGTATACGGCGGATATTGTTAAAACGGTTGAGGCGGTCGCCGCGAAGGTGCCGGCGGACCGGCGAATAACACTTTACTATGCCCAAGGAGACGACGGACTCGCTACAGAGCCGGCAAATTCCAACCGTTCATGGGTGTTCAACACCGCCGGCGCGCTGAATATAGCGACTGTGGAGGCGTTGGGCGGCTTCGGGCAGTCCGCCGTATCCATGGAACAGGTGCTTGGATGGAATCCGCAAATCATCATTACCCAAGGCACCTCCAACGCCTATGACACCATAATGAGCGATCCGAACTGGGCGACGATCGACGCCGTAAGAAACGGGCGCGTTTACAAAATGCCCGCCCAACCCTACAGTTGGGCCGACCGGCCTCCGTCAGTCAACCGCTTCATCGGTCTGCACTGGATGGCCAACCTGCTGTATCCCGAGCTGTACGACATCGACATTGTGAGCGTCGCACTCGATTACTATAAAGTGATGTATCATGCGAACGTTTCCCGCCAAGACATGGAAGCCATGCTGGCGGACGCAACAGTTAAAGGTTAGGGGTTCCTCGCAACCCGGTGATACATTTTGTTGAACTTGCCCCGGAATAATATGAAACGGAACGCGCCGATATATTTTTTATTTACTTAATATGAAGGAGAGTACATCCGGATGAAAAAATTTTTTTCCCTTACTCTTGCATTGATCATGATTTTGAGCGCCGGCGCATGCGCCGGATCCGGACCCGCGGAAACCGACGCCACTCCTCCGGTCGGGACGCCCGCCCCGGCCGCCGTTGCTCCGGCGTCCGCGACCGCTCCGACGCCCGAACTCCCCCCCGTCGAGCTTATCGTTTTCGCGGCGGCTTCAATGACTGAAACCATCGGAGAAATAGTCGGCCTGTATGCAAATGTCGCTCCGAATGTGACGCTGACCTGCAATTTTGATTCTTCCGGCACATTAAAAACACAAATCCAGGAAGGCGCTGAATGCGATGTGTTCATCTCCGCCGGTATAAGACAGGTTGATCAGTTGGATATTACAGCATCCGAGGAAGTGAACACCGACGGTTTGGACTTTATACTGCAAGGAACCCGGCGCAACCTTTTGGAAAACAAGATCGCGCTGGTGGTCCCCTCCGGCAACCCGAAGGGAATAACAAGCTTTGACGGACTGGCGGAGGCGCTTCAAAGCGGCGGCATACTGATGGCAATGGGCAACAGCGACGTCCCCGTCGGGCAGTACACGCAGAATATTCTGAAATTCTATTCCTTGGATGAGGACGCCCTCGCGGCCTCCGGCGTGATCAGTTACGGCTCCAATGTCAAAGAGGTCACAACACAGGTCATCGAGGCAAGCGTGGATTGCGGCGTGGTATACAGCACCGACGCCTTCAGCGCGGGGCTCGACGCGGTCGATCACGCGACCCGGGATATGTGCGGGCAGGTCATATATCCGGCTGCCGTTTTGAATGTCAGCAGGCAGCCCGAGGCGGCCAAGGCTTTTCTCGACTACCTGACCGGCGCCGAGGCAATGAATGTTTTCATAAATGTCGGATTTACGCCCGCATAAGATCAGTATACAAAGAAAGGTTTAATTTTAGCTTGATTTGCCTGCTTTTTATGAATATACTGTAATTGCGGGCGCATATATAAGACAAGTTGAGGCAGTAAGATCACGATACGGCAGCCGGGGAGGAAATTGAGCCGCAATAATTTACGGCAAAGGTGATTATTATGAGAAGAAAATACGGTTTTGTTCCGGCTGTCGCATTGCTTTTTTTACTTGTGCCGTTGAGTGCATGCGCGAGCGGCAGAGGTCGATCGACCCCTCCCGCGGCGACGTCCCTTCCTACGACACATAATGCACCCGCGTCCGCTTTACCGAATGATTCGTCATCACCGGCAGGGCAACCGGGTAATAACGGTGATTTAGCAGCGCCGTTCGCTCTCTCGGGCGAGGTCACCGTCACATTTGACTATAAAAGGCAAACCGGCTCGGCGAGCAACCAATTTGCGATATGGGTTGAAGATACGGACGGCAACTACATAAACACGATCTGCGCGACAAAATGGACTGCGAACGGAGGCTACAAAAGCCGTCCCGATTCTGTAGCCCTGTGGGTCGAGAAGTCCGGCATCAGCTCCTTGCCCGATTATTATGCGGACGCCGTCAGCGGCGCGACGCCGAGAGTGTCCGGCAGTTTGTCTTACACATGGAACTTGAAAGATGTAAACGGCGATACCGTTTCTCCCGGCGAATACAAGGTCTTCATCGAGGGAACATTACGATGGAAGAACCATGTCATATACTCAGGTGTTATAACGATAGGCGACGCGCCCGCTACCATATTAGCCGATGCGGAATTCAATTATGAAGCATCAGCCGGCTTCGCCGCTTTGACGAGTGATTCGCCCGAAAACGAAATGATAAAAGAAGTGACGGTGAGTTTTGCGCCCGTCGCCGCCGGCTAAAGCAAAACTGTCTGAATATGACAGGTACAAAGCAATACTGTTTTCAAATAAAAAGAGGCTGCAGCTTTTTCATTTTGCTGCAGCTCATTTTATCGCGTTGCGCGGCTCTTTTATTTTCTACCTTTTCAGGCTCATGGCATATTCGGCGTATTTATCGGCTTTTTCGTCGCAGACGGTTTTATTCTCCCCGTGAGCCAAAACATAGACTTTCACTTTAGGTTCGGTTCCCGAAGGCCGCACAATAAAATTCGTCTTGTCGGCGAGTTCAAAATACAGAACGTCGGAACCCTTTATTTCCGTTTCGCCGACGACGCCCAGCCCCGCGACGGAAACGGCGCCGTTTTGATAGTCTCGCTGTTTGAGAACGCTTACGCCGGCGATCTCTTTCGGCGGATTCTCGCGTAAATCGGCCATCAGCGACCGCATTTTTTGAAGGCCGTCCACTCCGGGCATAACAAGATTGAGGGTCAATTCCTTATAATATCCGTATTTGGAGTAAAGCGCGTTGAGCGCCTCGAGTAAGGTCATACCGTTGCCGAAATGATACGCGGCCATTTCCGCTATAAGCATCGAGGCGGTGACGGCGTCTTTGTCTCTGACATAGTCGCCGACCATATATCCGTAGCTCTCCTCAAAAGCCATAATGTATTCGTGGCTTTTCTCCGACTCGAACCGGGCGATTTTTTCCGCCATGAATTTAAAACCGGTAAAAGTATCGGCTATATGCACTCCGTTTTTTTCGGCTATGTCTCGGGCCATTTCGGTAGTCACAATGGTTTTTATCGCGGCGGCGTTCGCGGGGAGACTTCCTTTCGCCTTACGGGCGGTGATGATGTAATCGAGAAGCAGTACTCCGGTTTGATTGCCGCTGACGGTCACGAATTTGTCGCCGTCTCTTACCATGATGCCCACTCTGTCCGCGTCGGGATCGGTGCCGATGATAAGGTCGGCGCCGATTTTTTCCGCAGTTTCGACAGCGAGCGCAAAGCCTTCCGGATTTTCGGGATTAGGACTGACCACTGTCGGGAAAGCGCCGTCGATGATCATTTGCTCGGCGACAGGGCAGAGCTTTTTAAGTCCGAGACGGGAAAGCGCCTCAGGGACCAATTTGTGTCCCGTGCCGTGGAAGGGCGTAAACACCACTTTAAACTTATCGGCCACCGCGCTGACAACTCCGGGATCTATGGCCTGCGACATCACTTTTGTCATGAATTTTTCGTCTGTCTCCGCACCTATGAATTCAATAAGTCCTTTTTTCACGGCATCGTCGAAATCCGTTCTTTTTATGTCGTTGAATATATCGATAACGTCCATGGCGTCGGCGATCGACTTCGCATGGTTCGGAGGCAGCTGAGCGCCGTCTGACCAATATACTTTATATCCGTTGTATTCTTTCGGGTTATGGCTTGCTGTTATATTCAGGCCGGCTGTCGCCTCATAAAGCCGGATGGCGAAACTCAATTCAGGCGTCGGGCGCAATGCATCGAAGATTTTGACGCCGACGCCGTTCGCGGCCATTACGCAGGCTGCTTCCCGCGCGAATAATTCGCTGTTATGCCTGCAGTCATAACAAATGACGACGCCTTTTTTGCATGCCTGTTTACCCTCGGATACGATCACCGAAGCAAATGCCTGCGTCGCGTGACGTATGACGTGGATATTCATCCTGTTCAGGCCTATCCCCATGATCCCGCGCAAACCGGCTGTTCCGAACTCCAACGGAGCGAAAAATCTGCTTTCTATCTCTTTATCGTCTCCGGAGACGGAAGATAATTCCTGCCATTCGGATTCGCTCAGCGAGGGGCTGTTAAGCCAATGCTGAAATATCTCCCTGTATTTTTCAGGGCCTGTGAGTTGAGTTTTCATCGTCGGATTCTCCTTCCAAAAGAGCCGTCGCGTCGTTGTGCATGCTCGCGGGTACAAAAATATCCACTCCCGAAGCAGGAACTCCAAACACCAAACGCCCGAAGTCGCCGTCTGACGGATAACGCCTGAGACACGGAATGCCGTAAGCGTCGAACATGGCGACAAGGGTTTCGTCGTCAAGATTTGAGCCTGATCGATGCGTGAGGAATACCGGCGGTTCCGGGTCGCCTTTATCATCGACCGGCCATTTTTTCAGGAGGATTCCCGGAAATGAGAAAGCCGTCTCTGCGCCGCCGGCAATCGATTTTGTCCGGTCGTACGCCGGGCGGTTATCCGTTTCGCCGGGGTTTTCAGCGCGTGAGCGGCGCCGCATGGCAGTCCCTCCCGGTATTCAGCCTGCTATGGCTTCTTTGTCTGTGCTTTTGGGTTCGTCGGGCTCTGTTATAACGGCGATATCGGCGCCGATGCACTTGAGTTTACCGACAAAATCTTCATATCCCCGTTCTATGTAACTGACGTCTTCCACTTCGGTCGTGCCGCGGGCGCACAAGCCGGCAATGACCATAGCGGCGCCCGCGCGAAGATCGCAGGCGGCGACCGGAGCGCCCGTTAAGCTTTCAATGCCTTCAATAACGGCGGTTTTTCCGTCTGCCTGTATCTGCGCTCCCATTTTTTTCAGTTCGTTGACATATCTGTATCTGTTATCCCAAACGCCTTCCGTGATCACGCTCGTTCCGGACGCCATACAGAGAACGGCGCAAAACTGCGGCTGCATGTCCGTGGGAAAGCCCGGGTAAGGAAGCGTTTTGATGTTTGCCCGGCGTAAGGGACGCGTTCTTTTGACGAGTATAGAATCTTCATATTCTTTGATTTCAACGCCCATCTCGCGCAGCTTTGCCGCAATGCAGTCCAAATGTTTCGGTATAACGTTTTTTATGAGGACTTCACCGCCGGCGGCTGCAACTGCCGCCATGTATGTTCCGGCTTCTATTTGGTCGGGTATAATGCAGTGAGCGCCGCCGTGGAGGTCGGCAACTCCGTTTATTTTAACGGTGTCGGTGCCGGCTCCGCGCACATCGGCGCCCATGGAGTTTAAAAAGTTGGCGACGTCGACAATATGCGGTTCTTTGGCGGCGTTTTCAATGACCGTCCTTCCGTTTGCCGTCGTCGCAGCTATCATTATATTCATGGTCGCTCCGACCGAGACTTTATCCATATAGATACGGGCGCCGTCCAATCGCCCGTGATTTGCCTCCGCGTACACGAACCCGCCCTTTACCTCGACGCCCGCGCCCATTGCGGATATGCCTCTGATGTGCTGATCGATGGGACGCACTCCGAAGTTGCATCCGCCCGGCATCGCGGTCTTCGCGTTGCCGAAGCGCCCGAGCATGGAACCGATCAGGTAGTATGAAGCTCTTATTCTGCGCATTTTGTCGAACGGCGCTTTTGAGTGTTTAACGCCCGTGCAGTCGATTTCGAATATCGTTTTACCGACCATACGCACTTTGGCGCCCATTTGCTTAAGTATGGACAGGAGCAAGTCGACGTCGCTGATCCTCGGCATATTCTCGATCCGGCAAACACCGTTTGCCATGAGTGCGGCGGGGATTATTGCGACGGCCGCGTTTTTCGCCCCGCCAATCTCCACCTCGCCGAAGAGCGGGTTCCCGCCCCTGACAACATATTTATCCAAACAACAACACCTTCCCCGTGGTATTTGTCCGCATTTTTATAATAATAACACAATACCGCAGAAAATGCAAAAGTTTTTCCTTGCGGCGATTTATGAAACCCTATATCGCCTCGGGACCGCCCGTCAGCCCGTTGATATAATAATCTCCGGAATCGGTTTCTATTTTCCAGATCGGAACAAGGACCACGCCGCCGGGAGCGGTGTCGTTTATCGTGAAACATGTTGTCAGGGAGCTTATTTCGCTGCAAACATATCCTTCGGTATTTATTAGGTCAATAAAGCGCATGAGTATGGTTACAGCGCCAAACGCAGGCTCTTCGGCAATTCTCGGCTTGCCCGGAGGTCTTTGTCCCGATATAAAGATAAGGCTGCTTTCGGAAAAGGTAAAGACAATGCCTGCATTACAGACGGGTATCCGGTTAAAAGCATAAAAGACCGTCACCGTCGTGATCTCTCTGCTGCTTTCCGTCAGCATATCGAGCGCTGTGAGTCCCATTTTACCGAGAACGTTTTTTGCTGTTTGCTCAGCATTGTCTTCTATCGGAAACTTGCCGGGTTCAAAGGAGACGTCAAATTCTCCGGTTCCCCGGAAGGTCGCCTTGCCTGTATCCGAGCTGTAGTACAAAACGTTTCCGCCCAAGTCCGCGGCGGAGCTTTTTCCGATAACTTTTTCCGCCGTCTGTTTTTCCTCCGCCAAATCTCTGAACATGATGTACTTGGGAAGCGACGGACTCTCGATATCGGCGTCCGCCGACAGTCTGACGCCGTTTTGAGACATGATTTCGAATAAATCGTTTTTCATCGCGCGAACGGCGGCGACGGCGGCGGTTTTATCCGTAATAACGATGCCGGTGAGAAAAATATTGAGCATCAGAAGGACGGCTATTATTAAGCTTTTTATTTTCTTGCTTTCCATCAGTTTATCACCCGGTTGACGGCGACGGATTCGCCGTAGTCTTCATATATTAGCAGCGGTTCGCCGCCGCCGAATTCCCGCACGATCGCGGCAACTTGTTTATAAGGCAGTATATCGGCTTTTTCGCCGGGACGGTATTCCCTGAAAAAAACTGTCGCGGAAGTTAATGTCCCGTTTGTAATAATTATCTCAGCAGCCGCTTCAGCGCCCGCGACGCTGACCGGGATCCCGTTGACGACATATTCGAAAGTCAGAGTATACGTCTTATTTTCGACACTGTAACTTAAACCGGACAAGATCGGTTCCGCCGCGCCGCAGTAGGCGCCGATGCCCGCGGCGATAAAGGCGCGCGCCGCTTCAACGGCTTCGGATGCGGAAAGAGCCTCGGATGCGGCCGAAACGGTGTTCCGCCTGAAAACAGCTCTCCCGTTAGGATAGACTCTGAGGACGGCGCCCGGTTCGACGTAAACCACGGCGCCGCCGGCCTCGACATACGGGGAGGCGATAAAACTGTTCAGTTCAAACAAACTCAAGAGTTTTTCATCACTGACGTGTGAAGTCAGCGGATTACCGGAGGAGAGTTCATAAACATCGGGGATAAAGTCCGGTATCAGCGTGTACGGATCCGTCAGGGAAAAAAGCTCTCCGAGCTCAAACGCGAAATAAGCGCCGCCGGAAACAGACAAGCTTTCTTCCGTTCTTGTCCGAAAGGATGACAAGGCGAGAGCTGTCGCGCATCTGTTAACCTCGCCGTCACCTGAGCGGATATAATACAGGCTGACTCCGTCTGCATGTTCGGCGAGACAGATCCTTCGCGCGAAGTGTTCGCCCGCGCCGCTGCTCATATCTGCTCCGAGCCAGCCGGCTAATACTGAGAGCCTCTGCTCATAAAGATAATCAAAAAAAATACCGGTCTCTGCCAAAGCGTTTTTCCATTCGGTTTCGGAAACCTGTTCAGGCTCCCCGGCCGAGCCCAGCGCCTCGGCAAGCGACCCTGAAAAACGTCCGTAGATCTCGCTCAGGATCCTACCGTCATATTTGACCCCGCAGCGGCCGGAGTTTTTCGACGTGACGGCGGAAAACAGCGGATACGCGGCCGGCGGAAATGTTTGACTTTCATCGGGCGAAGCGCCTGGCGGCATTACTTTTCCGGCGCCGGAAAGAGCAATAAACAGATTTCCCGCCATATCCGACGGCACAAATCCGGGAATAAGCCTTGTCTGCCCCGCGAGTACTATCGCGCAGAGAACAAGCAAGGTGATCAAAATGTTTTTTGTGCGTTCAACTGCCGTTTCTTTGTTCTTCATGATAATGACCCGGTCCGCTGACGGGCAGCGTCACCGTTATAGTGGTTCCGTGCCCGAGGCGGCTTTGAATATCTATTTTCCCATTGTGTCTGCCGACTATTTCTTTGGCTATGGAAAGGCCCAGACCGGTACCTCCGGATTCACGCGACCGCGCTTTATCGACTCTGTAAAAGCGGTCAAAAACCTTGTCGATATCCTCTTTCGGTATTCCGACGCCGTTGTCCCGGACTTGCGCCTGAACGGCGCCGCCGGTTTTTTTAACGTTTATCCTGATGCTGCCGCCTTCGGGAGTGTATTTCATCGCGTTTGACACCATATTCATAAGTACCTGTTCGATACGGGCCTTATCGCCCGTGATCTCGGGTACGGAACCTTTAAATTCAAGAGTGAATTCCTGGTTTCTTCGTCGGGCTTCAAGCTGCATGGCGCTGAAAACGTCCCGAACCGATTTTTCAAAAGAAAATTCCTCGCATATCAGTTCATCACTGCCCGCGTCAAACCTGGAAAGAGTGAGAAGATCTTGAACTATCTTTGTCATGCGGTCCGATTCGCTGACTATGACGCTCAGGAATTTGCTTTCCGTTTCACGCGGCATAGGGGATGTCTCAAGCGTTTCGGCATAACTTCGTATGTTTGTCAGCGGCGTTCTCAATTCGTGCGACACATTGGCGACAAACTCACGGCGCATGGTTTCGGATTTTGTCAGGTCGTCCAAAATGCGCTCAAGCCTGTCCGCCATATTGTTGAAACTGTTTGACAGCACGCCTATCTCGTCCGCAGAGTGTATATCAGGTTTGTCCGAAAAATCTCCGGCGGCAACTCTTTCGACCGCTTTTTTCAGGCTTTGCAGCGGAGTGACCATAGTTTTTGCGAGCAATAAGCTGAGCAAGACGGATATAGTAAGGCCGACGGCCAGAGAATCCGTTATGATCTTAAATAACTCGCGGCTGAGCTGCCTTATGGTTTCCTTATTGTCTTTGATGTATATTATGAAGCTTCCCTTCTCGCCGGATACGGGCAGGGCAACGTCCATGTGATCCTCGTTAACCGCGCCGCTGTAGCCCTCTTTGCCGGTAACGGCCGACAGTATGTTGGCCGTTATTTGAAGAGAGGCTCCGCCCTCGGGGTCGGAGCCGGTTATAAAACTGCCGGCGGAGCCGGACAGAATGTAGTAGTTTCTGCTTCCCGAATCTATTCCGAGCTGCCCCGAATAAGCTCTTAAAATGTCTGTCATAATCAATTCCGGATTATCGTCGTCAGCGGCGGAACGCAGGCTGTTTACGAGCTCAACGTTTGAAAATACCGACTGCATTTGCTTATAGAATTCGTTGAGGTAGAAAACCTGTATGCCGCGCATGAGAAAAGCGCCCACAACGGTCATCAAAGAAACAATAAGCAGTATGATCACCAGGACTAATTTTGAGTACAGACTGCGGTTCATGGACTCGGCTCCTTATCCGGTGCGATCATCCGGCGAAATAGTATCCGACGCCGCGTTTTGTCATTATGTAAACAGGCTCTGCGGGGTTATCCTCAAGTTTTTCCCTCAATCGGCGAACCGCTACGTCAACGGTCCTGAGGTCGCCGAAATAATCGTATTGCCAAACGTCCGTCATCAGCTCTCCGCGCGATACGACTTTCCCCGGACGGGCGGCAAGATATTTGATCAGATCGTATTCTCTTTGAGTGAGATCAAGGCTTTTTCCGTCTTTATAGACGCCGTAGCGCTCAAAATCAATAATGAGATTCTTGATTCTCATAACATTTTCGCTGCTTTCGGTGGGCGGAGCTTCAGCGGCGGAGTGACGCATGTTCGTCTTGACCCTCGCAAGCAGTTCGCGGACGGAGAAGGGTTTCGTAATGTAATCATCGGCTCCGAGTTCCAAGCCGAATACTTTGTCCGTTTCCTCCTCGCGCGCGGTGATCATGATTATGGGTACGTTGTTCCCTTCCTCGCGCAAAGCGCTGCATACAGCAAAGCCGTCCGAGCCGGGCAGCATCACATCAAGCAGAATAAGGTCCGGGTTTTGTTCGCGAGCCGATAAAAGGCCGTCATTCCCGTCATAAGCGCATATGACGGTGTATCCGGCCTGTTCGAGATTGAATTTCAGGATATCCACTATGGATTTTTCATCGTCAACTATCAATACGGTTCTTGACATCGGCATTCCTCCGGGAGTTTGTCGGTCAAATGTTGATTATTCCGATCAACACGACAACTGATTTATATAACATATAACATATAAAGCGCCAATATTCAAATCATTATTTCCGCATGTTGACACGAGTGATATAATACCCGCAAGCGGTTATCACATCGCGCTTGCGCCGTTCCGGCGGCGCGCGCGCAAGTTTTTTTGCAAAGGCCGCGGCGGGGGAGGAGAGAGCGCGCCGTGAAATCCCGGGGAGTCAAGCAGGTTGCCGCCAACCGCAAGGCGTTTCACGATTACTTCGTTTCGGAGCGGTTTGAAGCCGGTATCGAGCTATACGGGACCGAGGTCAAATCCGTACGGCTCGGCATGGTAAATCTGAAAGATTCATACTGTATCGTTAAAAACGGCGAGTTATTCGTGCGCGGCATGCACATAAGCCCTTACGAAAAGGGCAATGTTTTTAACAAGGACCCCGTCAGGCCGAGAAAACTCCTGATGCACAAGCGCGAGATCGTTAAGCTGAACTCTCGCGCAGTCAGGGAGGGAGCGGCGCTTATTCCGCTCTCGCTGTATCTTAAAGACAGCTTGGTAAAAGTCGAGCTGGCGCTCTGCAAGGGGAAAAAACAGCACGACAAGCGGGAATCCGACGCACAGCGCAACGCATTGCGGGATATCGAAAGAACACTTAAAGAAAGGTGAAGTTAATGCCTAATCCGATTGTTACAATAGAGCTCGAAAACGGCGGCGTTATCCGCGCGGAGCTTTATCCCGAGATCGCTCCGAACAGCGTGAATAATTTTATATCGCTTATAAAGAAAGGATACTATGACGGGATAATTTTTCACCGTGTCATAAGGGGTTTTATGATACAGGGGGGCTGTCCCGAGGGCACGGGCGCGGGCGGTCCCGGTTATTCCGTTAAGGGAGAATTCGCGGATAACGGGTTTAAAAACGACCTCAGGCATGATAAGGGCGTTTTGTCCATGGCGCGTACAAGCATACCGGATTCCGCCGGGAGCCAGTTTTTCATCGTACATGAAAAAGCGCCGCATTTGGACGGGCAATACGCGGCCTTCGGGAAAGTTACGGAAGGTATGGAAGTCGTGGATTCGATAGCCGAAACGCAGACAGACAGAAGTGACAGACCGGCCTCGCCGCAGATCATGAAAAGAGTCACGGTCGACACCCTCGGCGTCGATTATCCCGAGCCGGAGAAGATCTGAATTATTGCGCCCTGTCTTAAGCCAAAGCGAAAAGTTCCGATATTATATATACGGGGCCGTAACGGTTTCGACGGGGGTGAAGAGGCAAAAAAAGCGGGCGGATGCGCCCGGCATCCGAAAAACGGGTAAATTATAAATTAAAGAACGACAGACCTGTTCTTGCCGCCGCTTGATCGGCGGCCGTCCGACCCGGAAGGACCGCGAGCCGGAATCGGGCGTGACTTTTGCGGTGAACGCGAGTGCGCAAAGCTTTGAGCGCGCCGTGAATAATGAAGCTACCGGACCGCAGAGTGTGACGGCTCACGCCGCGGCGAGGAAATTCAAATAACCGTCTGCGCCCGGAGAAGTTTTTGTTGAAGCGCTTTCGGACAGGGGTTCAATTCCCCTCGGCTCCACCAACAAGAAACCCTGTAATCTCAACGGTTACAGGGTCATTATTATGCTTATTTTTGCCGCTGTGGGGACTATTGGGGGACTGACAAGCCGAAAACTGTATTATGTAAACTTATTTTGCTACCTGCGGCGTTGCCCGATTGTAGAACATATCCATGCGATTTGCCGCCTGTTCCTCTTTTGATTTTATGATATGGCTGTATGTGCCGAGGGTTATATTTTTGTCGGCGTGACCGAGCCGCCCGGAGAGCGTTACAATATCCACGCCGGCCGAGATCAGCAAAGAGGCGTTTGTATGCCTTAATTGGTGATAAGTTATCTTTGGCAGATCGTGACGCCCCAAGAACTCAGTAAACCACTTATACGGCCTGTGCGGGTGCATAGGTGCGCCGTCCTCGTAGACAAATACAAGATTATCGACTTTCCACACGTCCCCGATCTTAAAAGCGTCTTCAATTTGTTGGTTCCTGTATTGTCTGAGCATGGCCGTGACTGTTTCCGAAAGTGTGATTATCCGGTTGCCGCTTTCGGTTTTCGGATTTTTAACAAAGGTTCCGTGTCCCGCTACATATTGCCGTTGTTTGCATACCGTGACCGTTCCGTTGTCAAGATCGATGTCTGACCAGAGCAAGCCTGTGATCTCCCCTGTTCTCATTCCGGTGTCGATAGTCAGATATATCATAGCTTTATATCTCAGCGGTTCGCTGTCCAAAGCTCCAAGCATTACGGTGATTTGTTCATCATCGTAATATGTCGGCCTGTATTTTGTCATTTTGCCGAGGTCTACCCGCTCGGCGGGATTATTAAGCAGTAATCCCCATTTAACAGCGGTTGACAATATGGACGATATAAGCCCGTGGTGGTGGCGTATGGTTTTGCCTGAAAGCTTCATGCCGGTATCACAGGTAAACATTTTTTTGACGCTCACACCCAATGCGGTACACAGC
>WRJA01000051.1 GCA_009782435.1 Oscillospiraceae bacterium | reverse complement strand
CGACGGAATGGAAATGCACAAAAGGATCGACGCAGTAGATTTGAGAGGAAACGCCTGTCCCGCCTATGGGGATGTCTCCGGCTCCGTTCCATACTCCGCCGGCGGGATAATTGAGAGTATATGTGATTTGGATATCGTCATAATATTGAAGCGTGGCGGTATATTGCGGCCCGATGTCGGCGGCGGCGTATGCCGGCTCAGAGGCCGCAAGAAAAGCGAAAATAAGCGCGCCGGCTGCAAATGAACAGAAAGCTCTTTTCATTATTCTTATTCCTCCGGTTACATACAGATTTTCTAATTTTAATGGTTAATACCCGGTACATTGACCGTTCTTCGGTCAGTATACCGGGTATTTCATCATATTGCTATGTTTTCACGTTTAAAATTACACAATTGATGAATTATTTAAATCATTTCGAGGCCAAATTGAGCGATGATGAATTCAAAACGATGAAGCAGCATTCAAGAAAAGGTTACGAATATCTGCTCAAGGCTAATATCGGAGACGAAACTTGCTCGCTCTAATTAAAACTGCCGTCCCATAACGGCATTTTTTCCAGGAACTCTCCTCTGACTGCGGGAACATAGAATACGCCGAAAGTCTTTAAGCCGTTTTCTGCTTGCATTGTTGGCATTTCAACAAAAAACTTGTAATAGGGCATAAAAACCGTGTCTCGCGGGCTTGTGCGGTAGATGAGTTCGACATGGGCGATATATTCCTCATCCGGCAATTCTTCGGGAACAGTTGTAATATAGTGTTTATCAAGCAGCAGCTGACGGGCCTCATCTGCTGTGATGATGGGGTAATCACCGACTTTTTGCGACAGGTCGGTTTTGGTATAGCTGATTCCGCCCAATCCCCCCATGTCGGAAGCACGAAAACGTATATTGCTGAAATTAAAATTGAGTACCCTTTCTGTAAGACTTCCCGCATTTTCAAATACTGCAGTATACAGTCGAGTGAGAACGCCGCTGTATGTGTAATCAGCGAAAAGGTTATAACCGGGCTCTGTTATTCCGGTAAAAGAACCGTACTCCGAAAACAGATATTCCGTGATTTCCATAGCTTGCTCATAGGAAGTGTTGTCGTAGGCAAAGCTGTACCCGTTCGGCAACGGAAACCCGACGCTGTATGAAGTATCGCCTGTTGTTTCATAACCGTATTCAAAAGATATCGTGAAGCTGTCATACACGCTGAGTTTCCCGATTTCTTTTGCCAAATCTGCCGTTTCGGGTGTCAGCGACAACACAATGTGTCCGCTGTTGCTTGTAACGGCTATACTTGCGCCGTTGCATTCCGCCGTTGCCCTGTATGCTGTTGTTTCCGCTCGTATCGTTTCCTCGTCCTCGCCTTGTAATTTTTGCCGAATTTGTTCGATTTGTTCCTGCGTGGGTGACGTGTAAAGCGATGTGATTTCAAGTCCGAGTATGCTTGCGACTTCCTCCGCTTTTGCAAGCATTTCTTCGGCGGATAATCCGTTTTTCGGCAACCCTGCACTGTCATACTCCATAGGATTGTTAAATACGGGCAGAGTTGTGAGATCACTATTCATCGTCCACGGGTTATTGTCGCGCAATTCGTCGATCCGGAAAGCCAAATGACCTTCAAAGCCGAAGCTTTGACCGTCAAACCCGGTGTTTACGGTAAGTTTAGGCAAGCCGGGATAATCATTATCAAGAGGTTGTTTCTGATTCAGCATGATCGGAACGGCGATAATCAAACACGCGGCGGCTGCGGCTGCCGCCGCCCATTTTATCCAAGCGCGTTTTGCGGGTTTGATTTCAGCAAAACTCCCGGCGGCTTCTGCGATTATGCTGTCATCTATTTGTCCGATGCAGTCCATCAGTATTTCGGATTTCACAGTATCACCCCTTCTTTTTCGAGAAAAGTTTTTAGTGTTTTGCGTGTTCGGAAGAGCATTGACTTAACTTTACTTTCGCTCATACGGAAACGCGCCGCTATTGTTTTAACAGTATCGGCATACCAATAACGCCTTACGAATATAATTCGGCTCTCACCGTCCGTTGACATCAAACAGGAATTGATTATTTCAATGACTTGGGTTGACTCGTACTCCGATTCAACATTACTGTTTGACGGAATACAATCTTCCAATTCACTGAACAGCAAGGCAATCTCGCCGCCGCCGCGTTTTTTTGTCTTTCTCTCTTTATATTTATTGAGTGAAAGATTGCGAGTTATTTTCCCTAAAAAGGAACTGAAAATGCAGGGTCGCTGCGGCGGTATGCTGTCCCATGCTTTTAGGTATGTGTCGTTTACACATTCCTCTGCGTCCTCGTTGTTTTGCAGAATATTATTCGCTATTGCAAAGCAATAGTTACCGTATTTTTTAGCGGTTTCATTGATAGCTGATTCGGCGCGCGCCCGGTACAAATCGAGTATCATATCATCGTCCATTCTTTTACTCACCCCTTTAGGCTTCTTTGAAGCTTCACCTGTAAAGACAACAAAAAATCAAGTTCGTTGCGTTATTTCAAATTATTTTTTTATCCGGTATTAAAGTAAAATGATTACAGCATATTTGAAGTTTCGGGCATGCGCTCACATAAGCGGCGCGTCCTGCCTTTCCGGAGAAAGCACATAGGCCCTTATTTTGGGCGGTATCAGCTTCTTCCGCTGTTGTTATCGGTATAATTGCCTTTTTGGTTTTAAGACATTTCGATTTGCAGCTAAAGAGATTTAGTCAGACGAACATCAACAGGGTACAAGTGTTATCTCGAATATCGGATGCGAAAAAACGGCTTGCCTTTCTTTATGAACAAGCCGTTTTCCGCTTTACGATATTCAGTTTTTGCCGTCTGTTATATCGTTTAGCCTGTCTTGAAAGTCGAAAATCGGTAAACGTCAATGACTTTGTTCTCGGTTGGTTTGTTGAATTATTTAAATCATTTCGCGCTAAAACGGTTTTATTCTCTTAAATCTTTAATGACATTCGCTATATTGGAAAGCCGCATAAATAATCATCCCACGCTTCGTCGTCCCATGATTTAATCATCTGCCGCCTCGATCAGCTCATGAACAGTTCCGCCGAATTGCTCCATACGCGCAGCTGCTCTCAGCAAGCGTTCTTGATTTGCTTTACTGTAAAACGGATCTAATTGAAGCACAAAAGGGATACCTCGCTGCCTGATAGACTGCCGCAGAAACATATTCACAGCAGTTGTCATATCGAGGCCAAATTGAGCGAATAATTCCTGTGCCTGTCTTTTGACCTCACTATCCATGCGGATATTCATACTTGTGTTTGACATGACTGATCACCTCGTGCTTTTTAGTGGATATAATATATCATTTTATATGCCTGTTGTTAACACAACAAGCATATTGATCGAGATTTCGGTGTAGGGTTGTCAAACATAAGTCGTCATAGTTACGGGAATACCGCTCGCATAAATTTGCTGATTTGACAAAGTTGCGCTCAATTTGTGGGATAGTTAATCCTCTTCGGTTTCCACCTTCAGCAAACGCTTCCAATCCCTGCGCCCGTACAGTACACGCATGACCGAAACGGTATGCACATTTTCACGGATTATATAAAGCACAAGATGGTTTTTTACAGTGATCAGTCTGAAACCTTTAGACGCTAAATAATCGTCTCGCACAAGAGCAAAGCGAGCCGGATTCTTCTTCAGGGATTGAATGGCTTCGTCAATCAGTGCTATACGTCGCTCCGCCGCAATCGGATTAGAGAGTTCCTCCGCAATGTGCCGGTAGATTCCGCGCATTTCCGTTTGCGCAGGTCTGGTAATTCGGACTTTGTACATCATACCATTTCTTTCCGCAAATCGGAGATGAAGTCGTCATAATCCATGAAATCACCGGCTTTTTCAGTTTCGATGGCTTCATCGAGCAAATGGTAGAGTTCATAACGTCCGCAGAATCTTTCGTAAGCCTCAACGCTAAGAACTGCCAAGTCTCCGTGACCGTTCTTGGTGATGAAAACGGGTTCCATTTTTGAATGACAAAATTTTGAAACTTCATTATAATTGTTGCGAAGATACGCGCTCGATCGAATATTCGGCATTTGAATGTTCCTCCTTTATCCAAAGGTAATTTCTATATTGCCTTTATAACAATATTATAACTAAATTCGGCTATTTTGCCAATACAATTTGCATAAATATTTTTTGTATATTTTTCCTTCAGCCTTATAAACCGGAGTCCGTAAAAAACTTTAAGCCCCTCCACCACTTGAAGTGTAATGTCTGTGGTATAAAGCTTTTTCCCATACTCGAAACTGTCTTTCATTACTTCCGATATGGTCAATAAAACCCAAGGTCAAAAAGACAAAGACAAAGAGCTGTCCGAAAACGTAAGAAGTATCAGATGTTCCGGCTGCGGAGCAAATAATACAGTTAGTGCAGGCGGTAAAAATATATGCGAATACTGCGGTGAGTCGCTTAACTGATCGATGAATCCGTAAATGAGGAATAATCCGTCAGAAACAGAGCTAAACGCCATCCGCTCCGACTTTTATGAGAAAACAAAGGATATGTTGCCTAATTAAAGAGTTGTGTTAATTAAGGCACAGACTGCGTTTATCCACGATAAGTTCGGCATACGCACTATAGTGAAAGCTCAAACAGACGAGTCGAGAAAAGTATCTGCATAATCGCGATAACAAGACGGGGAACGAAAAGCACACAGGGCTTTCCGTTCCCCGTCTTGTTATAAGCAATTTGGGGCTTTTTCCGTTTGCGCCTTATATATCCTTTGCCGCGTGGTGTCCCTGATATATTAAAGCGGATGCATCGCGCTCCGGTTTCATCGAAACATTGTTTTACGCACATTCCCGCCGCCTGAGAGCTTCCGGCTCCTTACCTTTCGGGATAGCTCTTCTGCCGGGAAAACACCTCCGGGTCGTGTCCGGGCAATACTTTGCCGTTTAAAGCGTCCGCTTTCTTCACAAAGCGGGCGTATGTATCGGAGTCATATCCCGCGTCCTTTAACAGCCGCGGCTTTTCTTCCCAAAAGCGAAACTTGAGGATAAGGTCGCTCATTATGGTGTACTTGCACTCGTCTGTATCCACGACCACGCACTGCATTCCCGGGGTGTGCCCCGTTGCCAAAATCACCGATATGCCGGGCAGTATCTCGCAGTCGCCGTCTGCGAGTGTATACTCCTTCACAAACGCAGTCTCGAGGTCAAAGTCCCGCGGGACTTGGTTTTCCGGCTTCGACCAATGTTCAAATTCCCTCTTTTGCACGTAAAACACGGCGTTTGGGAAAAGAGCGTTGTTGCCCGAGTGATCCCAGTGCATATGAGTAATGATAACAGTGTCTATCTCCTCAGGCTTTATTCCCAATTTGGCGAGCGCCTCGTCCGGCGTCTCTCCCTCTTTCCTCATGTACGGCATCCACCTGACCCCGTCCGGTGCGGCGCCGCCCGTGTCCACCATTATCTTATGCCCGCGGCCTTCGACATAATAGGCTATTATCGGGCCCTCCTCCAACTCCGGCTCAGCGCCGATCGGGGTTTGTTCTTTCGGCCGTAAAGCCGATCCCACCCGAAGCGGATGTATCGTATAGCTGTCCATAACCAAATCTATATATCCTTAGCCGCGTGGTGGCCCTGATAGATGGCGGCGGTCATGTTTTGCACCTTCGAGCAGTCGCCGATATAGTAAACGCGCGGAGCGGCGTCGCAAAGCGCTTTTGCCTCTGCGGCGCGCGGGCGCTGGCCGACGGCGCACACCACGGTCTTGCCGGGGATAAGCGCTTCGCTGCCGTCCTTTTTCGCGCAGACGAGCCCTTCCGCCTCGACGCGCAGGCCGGTCAGCCCGAGTTCGATCTTAACGCTGTCTTCAAGCTTTTTTATCAGGATGGGGCGGTGGCGTACATTGGCGTCGGGAGCGAGAGTGTCTCGCATCTCCACTACCGTGACGGTCTTGCCCTCGTCCGCGAAATGCACGGCGGCTTCGCAGCCGGCAAGTCCGCCCCCGAGCACGACGACGCTGTCTTTGACGTCGTTTCGCCGTTCGGGCAGGTCGTTAACAAGCACGACGTCAGCGCCGTTTATACCGGGAAGCGGCGGCACTATCGGCGTCGAACCTATCGCGCAAATAAGAACGTCCGCGTTTTGTTTTTCCGCGTAGTCCTTTGTGACCTCGGTATTCAAACGTATGTCGACGCCTTCTTTTCGCAGAAGCTTTTCCATTACGGACGTATAGTCATACATCTCCCTTTTAAAAGGAACGTCTCTTTCACAGTTCAATATGCCTCCGAGCCGGGCTTCTTTTTCACAGAGTATTACCTCGTGCCCCCTCATCGCCGCGGTGAGCGCCGCCCGCAGTCCTCCGGGACCGCCTCCCGCGATAAGCACCTTCTTCGGATTTCTTGCCGCTTGGATCTCAAAGCCTTCGGTTTCCCGGCCGATAAAGGGGTTTAATGTGCAGCGCCTTGTCTGCGTCTGCACGCGCTCGGCCATGCAGGTAAAACAGCGCAGGCATTTTACTGTCTCGTCTTCTCTGCCCTCCATGATCTTCCACGGTATCTCGGGATCCGCTAAGAGGGCGCGTCCCATATATACCACATCGGCTTTTCCGGTCGCTATAATATCTTCCATCATGGCGGGATCGATAAGCCCGCCTATTGTTGCCACCGGAGTTTTTACGTGTTTTTTGATTTCGGCGGCAAGTTTAACGTTCACGCCGCGCGGGGAGAACATGGGAGGATGCGTCATTGCGAAACCGGAGTGATGCGAACCTGCGGAAACGTGGATGAGATCGACTTTGCCGTCAATGACTTTCGCGATCTCAATGCCGGTTTCGAGCCCGTATCCGCCGGCGATGCCCTCAGCTCCGCTCATACGGAATTCGATCGGGAACCCCGGGCCCACCGCCGCCCGCACGCTGTCCGTGACTTCGAGCATAAAGCGGCAGCGGTTTTCAAAACTGCCGCCGTATTTGTCCGTGCGGCGGTTGAAGGCGTCGGAGAGGAATTGGTTAATCAGCCAGCTGTGTCCGCCGTGTATCATGACCATCTCAAAGCCCGCGCGTTTTGCGAGACCGGCAACGCGGCCGTAGCTCTTTACGATATCGGATATTTGCTCTTTGGTCAGCTCTTTGATCACAAAGCCGTCGTCTGTAACGCCGGGACTTGAACTGTATTTCACCGGATTTTCACCGGGTTTGCGCTCAAGGATGTAAGAGCCGGCGTACATGCCGCCGTGTGACAGTTCTATACTCGGTACGGCTCCGTGCCGCCTTATGGCGTCGGCGGTGAAAGTGAAGCTCGCCAGAGAGCCGGGGAGGTTGTCGTCCAAGCGGAACATATGAGAGCGGTCGGTCTCGGGGTGAACGACGCATTCACTGATAGTCACCGCCGCCGCGCCTCCCTTGGCGCGCATCTCATAAAAGCCGACCGAGCTGCGCCCGACGCAGCAGTCGTGCGTAATGTCGGTGCCGCCCAAAGGCGCGCCGAACATGCGGTTGCGGAAGGTGACATTGCCTATCGTGATGGGGCTGCAAAGATGCGGGTATTTTCGTATCATTGCTGTTTCTCCTCTCGTATCATATTTTTGTATTGACGTCGGGTCCGGCTTTTTTTCTCAAAAACCGCAGATACAAAACGACAGCCGCGACCATCGCCGTTAACTCCGTCGCGGGCTGTACGAAAGCCAGACCGTATAAAGGTATCAGCAGATTTATAAGCAGCATGAGCGGTATATCCACCACGCCTTTTCGAAGCACCGACAGTATAAGAGCCGGTTTGCTTTCCCCGACGGCCTGAAAAAGTGTTATCATCAGGAAGCCGACCGCCATCATGGGTGTTGATACGCACATGATTCTCAGGAAAAACGCGCCGTATGTCACGGTTTGCGCGTCGTTTATAAAGAGTTTGACGACAGAGGCGGGGAATATTTCGAACACGGCGACGCATATAAGCGAGAATCCGACCGAAAGAACAAGCGCCATCTTTGCCGCTTCCTTCATGCGAGCCGCGGTTCCCGCGCTGTGGTTAAAACCGAGCATCGGCATAACGCCCTGCGAAATCCCAATGGTTATGCTCATCGGGATGGTGTCGACTTTTTTGACTATACCGAGACCGGCGACGGCTGCCCCCTCAAACGGGGCCGCCAATCGGTTAAGCATGGCGTTTGATACGGAAGCGAGCAGCGTTTGAAGCATTGAAGGAAGACCTATGGTCAATACCGGTCGCGATATATCCGCTTTGAGTGAAAACATGCTCGGACTAAGACCCGCGCATGTTGTTTTACGGTTGATGTAAAAGTAGCGCATGAAGTAGATAAAAGTTATCATATTGGAAATGAATGTCGCGAACGCCGCCCCTTTGACCCCCATGCCCAATCCGAAATCGAAGATAAAAATGGGGTCGAGAACAAGGTTAATGAGTCCGCCGGCCGAAAGGCCGAGTCCGGCGACGCGCGGCGCTCCGTCGGCTCGGATAAAGTGCGCTGATATCATGGACAAGAGAGACGGTATCGCGCCGACGGTGAACACCCAAAACATGTAATCGCCGGTGAAAACTCTCATATCTCCCGAGGCCCCCAATATGTCAAGGAAAAAGCCTTTAAAAGACAAAGCCGAAAGCGAGAGGAGCGCGGCGACGATAAGAGCCGCGTAAAATCCGAATGCCGTGGCGCGTTTCGCGGTTTCCGTATCCTTTGCCCCGAGAGAACGGGAGGCGAGGCTTGCCGCTCCTATTCCGAAGAGATTTGCAAGCGCCGTAAGCGAGAGCATCATGGGCGCCGCGAGCGATACGGCGGCGACCTGATTGGGGTCGCCGAGCCTTCCGACGAAAAAAGTGTCCGCCATGTTGTATACGAGCGATATGATTTGGCTTATGATGGTGGGTACGGCAAGCTCGATCACTGCGCGCCGTACGGGCGCGCGCTCAAACAGATATGTTTTGTCGATTTGTTTTTTCGCCATGTCATTACCCTTCGACAGCCTTTAGATTTATACTTGCTTAAGATATTTTTTTGCTATATTCAGCGCTTTTTGCGGTTCATCCCGCGACAAAAGGCCGATCGCGAAAAGAATATACTTTGAGTCGATAAAAAAATTCGGAGCTTCCGGTTTCAGCGCGACAGAGTTTTCAGAGCCCCCCGCGGCGCCCTCCAATACCCGGCGCGGATCCGGGGAAAACGACACGGGACCTCCGGCGCCTATCACCAGTTTCAAGCCCGTCAAATCCTTGCCCCTCTGTCTGCGTATCATGCCGCCGGGCGTCACCAGTCTTTCGATGCTGCCGGCGTGACGCTCAACTGCTGCTTTAACAGCCAATCGCGTAAGCATCATTTGAAGTTTTTCCTGCTTCGGCGTGCCGGGCACGCTGCGCGCCGAGCGTAATGACATGAGAGTTTCTTCATCCGGTTCCGGTTCGCCTCCGACCGCGGCGCCGTCTGCGCGGGCGATGTCTGTCAGCACATCGAGATTGTGATACAGCCCCAAGTCCCCCTCCACTGTTCTCTTTTCATAGGGTTCCGGAAGACCGACCATGACCGTGCCCTCCTGCATGGGGTAACCGGCGGCAATCGAATAAACGTCGGTAGTCGCCCCTCCGACGTCCGTGAGCAGCAGTTCTCCCATTCCGTTCATTTCGCCCGGAATGCCGAGCGCTATGAGTTTGGCGGCTTCAAGCACGGCTGACGGAGTCGGCATCAGGACCCCGTCAATAATGCTGTCTATGCGGGCGATGCCCTTTGCGTGTATGATGTGACCGAGAAAGATCTCGCGAATAAGCTTGTTAACGGGTTCGAAATTGATTTTACCGAGTTCGGGCATCACATTTTCCGTTAAATGCGCCGAAATGCCTGCGTTTTCAAATATTTCGCTTATACGAAAACTTGCCGACTTATTGCCGGCGACAATAATATGACCGGCAGCCGCGCCGGTTTTGGCCAAAATCTCCGCGTTATGCGTAATGACGTCTTTATTTCCCCCGTCCGTGCCGCCGGTCAGAAGTATGATATCGGGCTTTGCTTTTTTTATTTCCTCAGTTTCGGATACAGACAGCTCATAGGAATAAGTCCCGGTGACTTTTGCTCCGGCGCCGAGGGCGGCCAAACGGCCGGCCTCGGTCGTATATTCCGGAACCAATCCTATGCACAGCATGCTCAGCCCTCCGGCCGCGCTGCTGGTGGCGACGGCTCGGCTGATTTCAGTTTCACTCAGCGGAATGATCTTTTTCATCTCCGCGAGTGCCGAATCGAGGCCCGCGGCGACGTCGTGATCGACCGTGGAGGGGGCTTGAGTTCGGGCAAGCAGCTCTTCTTTATCAAGATCGAAGGCCACCGCTTTTGTAAATGTGCTTCCGAAATCAATAAAAAGCCTGATTTTGCTCATAGACAAACCTCGTGGGGGCAGAGTTGTTTATATCCTGCCTCTTGATTTCAGTTCTTTGCATAAGTCCAGCACCGAGGTTTCAATGGAAGCGTCGGGCGGATAAACAAGATCAAAACCGAGTTTCCTGAATTTTTCCTCGTCGTCCTTAAAATCGTGTTTTCCGACGCCGAGATTTCCGCCGAGCATCAAAAGCACGCCGTCCAAGCCGGCCTCGTTGCATTTTTCACGGAAACCCGTAAGGTCCTGTTCCGCCATGCCGTAGAGAGATGAGACCATAATGGCGTCCGCGGCCGTCTCCCGGGCGGCTTTAATGAATTCCTCGGTCGGGGTTTGAGCGCCCAAGGCGGCAACTGTGAAACCGCAGTCGCGCAATACTCTTGAGATCAGTTTTGTGCCGATAACATGAGAATCCACTCCGACGGTGCCGGTGACGATGGTGGGTTTTGCTTTTTTTACGTCCTCGATATAGGGGTTTTGCGCGTCGTCCTCGTAAACTATCATCTCTTTCGGGGGAATGAGCATGCCCTCGCCCAAAGTCCACATATCCGAAACGGAGACCTTATAGGTCATTTTGCGCCCTTCGTATTCTTCGCGCTCTCTGATTTTTTCACGGCTGAACTCACGGACTTCTTCCGGGATCGGCACATTGCCGTACTCCAAATAGCGCATGGCTCCCTGAAGGTCGCGAACGCCGAGAGTGTTGTCCTGAAGATACATGCATATTGCAAACGGGGAATCCAAAACTCCCTCGTCCAAAGCTTTAACGATACCCACGCAGACGTCCCCGTCGCCGAGTTCCATAACGCGTTCGATTATAGCGCCGACGGCGAGTTCCGTCATGCGCTCTTCGGTCTCGATCTCCTTGGAACTCAGTTCCGGGTCCTGCTGACGGACCACATTGTATATCCAGTTCGCGGCCCTGTAAGTCTGTTGGTGGGCCTCGATACTCGGGACGCCGAGCGCTTCGTCCACTGTCTTGACCGAGCAGGCGGGGAGTTTCGCAATGGCGCCGAGCATGGCGGTGTAGCTGATATAGCCGAAAGCCATTCCAACATCCCTCGGGAAAGGATAAAGGAAAGACTGATTGCCGATAGAGCCGGGTATCTCGCAGTCCGGGTGTCCGTATTTGTCCATATACTTGCGGAACAGCTTTTCGGTCGCCCGGAATTCGCCGAGGTCTTGAGCCATATTCCCGTTGAAATTGACCATGGGCGAAAAGCTCTTCGCGCCCTGTCCGGCCGAAACCAAAGCTTCCAGAAGCATGCAGGCTATGCCCACGTAAGTCGGTATTATACCGTTGGCCAACCAGCCGTGGCAAGCGTGGTTGATGATATGGCCGCGCTCGGCGTAGTAACCCGACAGTCTTGCGCTGAGTTGACAGGTCCTTATGCATTCTTCCGAGGTGGCGCGTTTGTCGTAGCCGGAAAGCCATCCGAACATGCTCTGCGGGATCGCGCTCATACCGGACGCGAAAGCGATTTCGGAAATGATCAGCTGGCCTTCGCGTGAGCTTCGGGCGTCAAAGGCTCCCTTGCAGGACTCGACGACACGGCGCGTATTTTTTACGCCGTGGTTAACGATCGGAAACCCGTTGAGTTTTGCCTTGCCGGTCTTAACGCTCTCTTCAAGGCCCTTTTGCGCCATGTCAAATTTCAGGTTCCGGCTGTATGAGTCCGTGGTAAAAGGGAACATGAATACGTCGACCTCGTTCAGGGACCGGAGCAGCTTGATCTCCTCTTCCAGTACGGGAGTACCGGAGCGGGGATAGAGGCTTGTTTTCCCTTCGGCCTTGTATTTTTTCAGCATTTTGTTCATGTTTTTGTCATCAGGCAAGCTTTTGTTGTACGCCACGGCCTCCTCAAGGTCCACTTCCTTGCCGGTCGGCCAAAGCGCAAGCGCTTCCCTGTGGTACTTCATGAATTCGTCTTCAGGCATCATTTTGTCCCTGACAGAGATTTTGGAAACGTCGATCATAACACATTCACTCCGATTATCATAATATTCTCAGCCGAACACAACGTTCGGGAGCCAAGTCGCGATCGCGGGGAAAAATGACATGAGCACGGTCATTATTACGAATGTGAGCAAAAACGGCATGCTTCCTTTAAATACCTTTTGGAGCTGTACTCCGTCGCAGGTGCCCGCAACAACAAAGCAAGACATACCGACGGGGGGCGTAATTGCGCCGAGTCCGCATAATACGACCGCGTAACAGCCGAACCAGACGGCGCTGTAGCCGAGTGACTGGACCACAGGCAGGAATATGGGCGTGGTCAGGAGGACCATGGGCGTTGCGTCGATAAAACAGCCCAATATGAGGTAAATTATTGTGATCACAAAAATAACGACGGCGACCGGTATATTAAGGGACATGACATAATCTCCGAGCATCATCGGTATCCGGCTCAGTGTGAGCATTTTGCCCAAAACACCGGCGCCGGCAATAAGGCAATAGATCATGCCGCTTGAGATCAGCGTGTTTTCCAATGCTTTAAGAAATCCCTTGAACGTAAATCTGCGCGTGAAAAGCGCAACGAGAATCATTCCGAAAATACCGACAGCGCCCGATTCAGTGGGGGTGAACCAACCGGCGAACATACCTCCCATTGACAGTCCGAAAACCAAGAAAATCTCAATGAAGCATCCTTCCCTGAATGCTTTGAGTTTTTCTTTCATGCTTGTAGCCTCTGTCTTGGGCGCGGCGTCAGGTTTGACGACACACCATATCTGTATGACGATAATAAAAAGGACCATAAGGACTATGCCCGTGAATACTCCTCCCATAAAAAGCTTGCCTATGGATTCCTCGGCCGCGATGCCGAACGCTATAAGTACGAGACTCGGCGGTATAAGCGTCGCCAAAGAGGCGCCGGAGGAAATACAGCCTGTCGCCAATTCGTCGGAGTAGTGATAGCGTTTCATTTCCGGATAGGCCGCGCGGGACATCAGCGCCGCCGTTGCCGCTCCGGAACCGCAGATGGCGCCGAAGATCGCGCAAGCTACCTGTACCGCACTTGCCAAAGAGCCCTTCATCCTGCCGGCGATTATTTGCGTCGATTTAAAAAGATTTGAGCCGATTCCCGATTCCGACGCTATTTCTCCCATCAGCATGAACATGGGTATTACAGATGTTATGTAGCCGGTAAAAGTGTGTATAAAATTGTCGCTCAAAAAATTATACGCTGAACTCGGAACTGTCAGCAGAAACATACAGCCGCCGATACCAGCAACCATCATACAGACGCTGACCGGGATACCGAATACGATCAAGACAATAAACGCTGCCATTGAAATAATGCCGATCGTAACGCTTGATACCATCATTGCATATTATCCTTTCAAATTTCCGTAGCGGCTCAGCCGAGAACGTCGGCGTCGATTTTGTTTTTCGGGTCATTGCCGCGGCCTTTGGCGAACAAAAGCGAAACGGACAGTATGGCCTGATATAAAAACGTCAGCGCCGCCAAGAACATACCTACCGCGAGAATTATGTAAACTATATAATACGGGAACCTGAAAATGTCGGTGAGTCTGCCGCTCGCCAGCATTTCCGGGATCAATTTAGTACACAATAAAATCAGAACCACCCCGAACGCGGCCACGGAAACAAGCATTTGCAAACATTCCGCAACGGCTCTCGGTTTTGCCGGCAGAAGGTCCGATATCATTTCCACCCGCACGTGTTTCTTAACAAAACCGGTCCTGCAAATGGCTAAACACATAGTTGTCAGTATACCGTATTGCACGATCTCATAGGTCCCCTTGACAGGCCGGTTAAACAATCTGCCTATTATGTTGACGATCACCGTCGCCGCGACGATGCACAGTATGACCGAAGCCGCTCTGACGCATATCAATGAGAGTTTGTCGAAAAACCTGTTCAGCATATCTTAACTTATACCTCCTCAGCCGATACAGTATTTGCCGGACAAGCCGTATGATTGCAATAAAATAACAGCTTTGTCCGGCAAACAGAACATTTCGTTACTTGATGATCCGGATCATTTATACCGAGTGAGCAAGCAGCCAAGCCATGGCGCCCGAACCGTCAAGACCGGCGGCGTCCATTGCGGCGGCTTTTTCTTGAAGCATGGGAATCGTCAGCTCACTGATTTTTGCCAATTCGGAAGCGGGTAAATCCACCCATTTGAAATCCGGGTTTTCACCCGCCACGACAGTTTTCGCGGTGGATTCGACGGTAAGCAGATAGTTCAGCCAAGTTTCGCAGATAAAAGCTTTTGTTTCGTCGATAACGGCTTGAAGGTCCTGCGGGAGGGCGTTATATGTTTGCCGGCTCATGACGATGACCATTTCGCCGAAGGTCATGGGCAGACCGGTAAAATAATTTGTGACTTCATGGAGTTTAAAAGCGGTGCAGGAAGATATATTGGTCAGATTGGAATCGATAACGCCGAGACGTATCCCCTCATATACTTCCGCTGAAGGCATCATAATCCCGCTTATATTGAGTTTCTCGAAAAAGGGAATATAGTTTGCGGTGACCCGGCATTGCAAACCCGAAAGGTCTGCCACTGTATTGATCGCGCGGTTGGTATAAACGCCGAACGCGCCCGTCGTACTCTGGCAAAGCAGTATCACTTCTTCAAACTCGGTTTCGGCAAAAGCGTCGCAGTATTCCAGAAAGGTGTTATG
>WRJA01000050.1 GCA_009782435.1 Oscillospiraceae bacterium | reverse complement strand
TGCGTCGTATGGTTCGCGGGCGGCAGATGCGCCCTTAAAGAGGAAATGATACAGGTGAACATATTTAAGGTGGGACCCGTCGTTGAACTCATAAACAAGCTTATCTCCGTTTTGCTTTGTGCATTGGCGACGATAGGAGCAGTTAAAGAAGGGCTGATCGCCATGCGGCTCGGGACAGGCAGCAGTATTCTGAAAATACCCAAATACCCCTTTATGTGGGTTACGGCGTTCGGATTTTTCACTGTCATTTTAGCTGTTTCCGTTCTCATTCTTTATGCTCGCAGAAAAAAACAAGACCCTCAAGCCTTGACCGAAGAAGAATTGACCGGAGCGGAATAAAGCTCCGGCATCCGAAAAAGGGGCGCCTCGAATGAGTTCTCAGCTTATCGGCATCATAGGAGTCGTGCTTCTCGTAATACTCTTGTTTACCCGAATGTGGGTAGCCATGACCATGTTTGTCATTGGGTTTGCGGGTTGTTGGATATTGAGCGGATTCAATACAGCCCTCTCTGTGATAGGAACAGTGCCTTACAGCCAGAGCATGAACTATACAATGGCCTGTCTGCCGCTGTTTGTGCTGATGGGAGTAGTGCTTGCCAAGTCCGGCTTGGGCGGGGATCTTTATAATTTTGCTTCGAAAATATTGGGCAGGATACAGGGCGGTTTGGCCATGGCCACCGTTTTGGCCTGCGCTTTTTTTGCGGCGGTTTGCGGAGACAGCGTTACAACTGCCGTCACTATGGGCAAGGTTTCTTATCCTGAGATGAAGAGGCATAACTATTCCGAAAGGATAGCGACGGGCTGTATCGTGGCGGGAGGAACAATAGGAGTATTGATACCTCCGAGCATATGTTTTATTATTTACGGCCTTATAACTCAGCAGTCCATCGGCGCTCTGTTTATGGCCGGAATGATCCCGGGCATACTTCAGGCGGTTTTTTATATTCTGACGATTTTTATCGTGTGCAAGACAAAACCGAACACCGCTCCGGCGGGAATGCCGGTGCCGATAAAAGAAAAGGTCAGATCGGCAAAAACCGTTTGGCCAGTGCTTGTAATATTTGTGCTTATTATGTACGGCATGTACGGAGGCTGGTTCACTCCCACGGAAGGCGGCGCTTTCGGGGCTTTTGTGGCTATTGTCATCAGCTTCATCAACAGACGGCTGACGCCGAAAACTTGGTATGAGACCTTGAAAGAAGCGGCTTTGAACACAGCTATGATATATTTTCTGATCGTCAGCTGTTATGTGTTTCTGCGTTTTATGGCGCTCAGCGAGCTTCCGGCCGCGTTCAGCCGGTTTGTGACTCGGCTCAATACCGAGCATAATGTGCCCGGATTTGTTATAATGACTGCGATCGTGGTAATGTACATAGTCTTAGGCTGCTTCATCGACGTTATGGCGGCGATACTTTTGACCATCAGCATCCTGTATCCCGTGGTCTTAAACTTGGGATACAGTCCGATATGGTTTGGAGTCATAGTTGTAAGACTGATGGAAATAGGAATGGTCACGCCTCCTTTCGGATTGAACCTTTTTGCAATAGCAAAAACCACCAAGGCGCCGATGGGAACGGTTTACCGAGGCGTCATACCGTTTTTGGCCGCCGATGTCGTCCATATAGCGCTGCTTATCGCAGTGCCGCAGCTGTCGCTTTGGCTGCCGGGTATGATGTAATGTAAAACTGCGGACAAACTTTTAAATAAAGAAAGGAAATCGTATGGACAGGATATTTGAAGGAAGAGTGGCGCTTGTGACAGGAGCGGCTACAGGCATGGGGAAATCGATAGCAAAGCTTTTTTCCGAAAAAGGCGCGAAGGTCGTCGTCACGACCAGAAAAAATGTTACCGACGGGGAAGCGGTGGCGAATGAAATCTGCAAAGCCGGAGGAGAAGCGATATTTATTCGCTGCGATGTTTCAAAAGAAAATGAAGTTGAAGATACGATAAAAAAAATCGTCGACAAATACGGGCGGTTGGATTATGCGGCAAACAACGCCGGCGTGGGGCCGGACGGCAAACGGCTTCCCATCGCTCCCATTTCGGAATATACAGAAGAGCTTTGGGACGCCATTATGGATACCAATGTTAAGGGCGCCATGTTTTGCATGAAACATGAGATAAGGCAAATGCAAAAGCAAAAATACGGTTCTATAGTCAATACCTCGTCCGTATCGAACCTTGTCGCCAATCCCGGTTTCGCGGCTTACGGCGCAAGCAAAGCCGGCCTCTGCAAGCTGACTCAGATAGCGGCGTCGGAATGCGCGACCTTGGGGATAAGAGTGAATTGCATCATGCCGGGACCCACGATGGACACGCTTTTGTTCGATAATCTGACCGCCACGGAACCGAATGCCGGCGACATGTTCAGCAGGGCGGTGCCGATGAGGCGCATGGGAAAACCGATCGAAATGGCTGAAACTGTGGTTTGGCTCTGCTCGGACGCTTCGTCCTTTATAACCGGACATTCCGTTCCGGTCGACGGCGGCATGACGATGCAGGTCATTGAGTGAGTGATATTCGTTCACGGCAAAAAAACCGGTTGACAACCGATCGAATATTTGGTAACATGCAAAAAGCGTCCAAAGACAGCAGGCGGCTCAATGCGTAAGCCCTGCCGAGGAAGATACTGATAAACATATCAGAATGCTTTCTTCCCCGCGTCTTTGCGCGGGGATTGTTTTTTGTACGCGTATTACTCTGTTTCCGGGAGGTGAAACCTAATGCCGAGCGCAAAAATCTTAAGTGAGAAGCAGGCCGTCGTGGAAAAACTCGCGTTGCGGCTCAAAAACGCCGGCGCCGGTGTTTTTGTTGATTACAAAGGCGTAAACGTAGCGCAGGATATGGAGATCAGACGGGAGTTCAGCGCAAATGACGTTGAATACAGCGTCATAAAAAATACTCTTACCCGGTTCGCGATAAAAAAAGCGGATTTGGAAGAGATCGATCCCATACTCAACGGAACGACTTCTCTCGCAACCACGACCGGCGACCCAATAGCGCCGTTTCGAATCATCGGCGACTATTCAAAAAAGCTGAACGGTCCATTCACTGTAAAAGCGGCTTTTATGGACGGCAGAGTCCTGTCTGCTGAGGAGATCGCGGGTATTTCAGCCCTTCGTTCAAAGGAAGAACTCTATGCAAAGGTACTCGGAACGTTGATAGCGCCGATTACCGGTTTGGCCGTTTGTTTGTCTCGAATACTTGAAATGAAACAAGACGGCTCCGAAATCCATGCTGAGTCAATGACGAAAACAGATAAAGAAATGACTGCCCCCCCGACCGCGGAACCCGAAAAGGCCGCAGCGGAGCCGGAAGTACCGGAACCCGTAAAGGCCGAAGCCGAGCCGGAAGTACCGGAACCCGCAAAAGCCGAAGCCGGGCCGGAAAAACCTGAACCCGAAAAGGCCGCAGCGGAGCCGGAAGTGCCGGAACCCGAAAAGGCCGCAGCGGAGCCGGAAGTGCCGGAACCCGAAAAGGCCGCAGCGGAACCGGAAGTGCCGGAACCCGTAAAGGCCGAAGCCGAGCCGGAAGTACCGGAGCCCGTAAAGGCCCCGGAGGAGCCGGAAACCCCGAAAAAGGAAAAGACCGCGACGCAAGCCGGACCCGCCGACGTTGCCGCCGAGAAAGAGGCCGCACCGGCGAAAAAGCCTGCCGCAGCGAAAAAAACCGCCGCAGCGAAAAAAACCGCCGCCGCGGAAGAGCCTGCCGCAACAGAAGAACCTGTTTCGGAATAAGGCGAAAACCGACAGTTTAGGAGGAAAATAAAATGGCAAAAGATAAAGTAAAAGATTTGATGGAAGAAATCAAGACCCTGACCGTGCTTGAACTCGCGGAACTTGTTCATGCGCTTGAGGAAGAATTCGGCGTTTCCGCCGCCGTCGCCGCCGCTCCCGCCGCGGGCGGGGCAGCAGCCGCTCCTGTTGTTGAGGAAAAAACGGAATTTGACGTTGTTATGACAAGTTTCGGAGCTGAGAAGATAAAGGTTATAAAAGAAGTTCGAGCCCTTACCGGACTCGGCTTGGCTGAAGCAAAAGCGCTTGTTGAAGGAGTTCCCGCCAAAATCAAAGAGGGAGTCAATAAAGACGAGGCTGAAGACGTTAAAACAAAGCTGGTTGCTGCCGGAGCGGAAGTGGAATTGAAATAAAAAACGGCAAAACAAACACAGAAACAGCAGAACAAAAGCGGGAAAACACCGCGTTCGTTCTGCTGTTTTTTATAATCGATATCTATCTGCCGGGATGCCGGAGACCGGGATATTAAAACTCGCTGAAGTCGTATTCGTAAGAAATGAACAGGTCCGAGCCGCCGTAGGTCCCGTCAAGTTTTGAAAGAGTGCGCAGCCACTCTTCCGAGCCTTCTTCATATACGACCGGCCGGTAATCATTGCGGTTTTTATCGCCGCTTGAAGCGCAGGGGATATGTTCGCGGTCCGTGATACTGATCGTGCCGTCGATATCCCGCATGACGGTAAGGCGCAAGATAAAAGTATCCTTGTCGCGCGGGTTCGTGTTTCCGCCGAAACTCCAGTTGCCCATGCTGTAGTATATGTATTTGCCGTTATATTCCTCAATGGGTTGAAGAGTGTGAGGATGTGTGCCGTAAACAATATCGGCGCCCGCGTCCACAGCCGCACGGCCTTGTGTGCGCTGCAGGTCGTTTGCTTTATAGGAGCCTTCGTCGCCCCAATGGATGGCGGCGATTATGAATTCGGCTCCCGCTTCTTTCAGGGCCGTTATTCCCGCTTTTATTTGTTCGGTATAGCCGAAACTCAGAGCGTAAACCCCGATCAGAAGACCGTTTTCCGTTTCATAAAGCGCCCATTCATCACGGCCGGCATAACCTATGCCGGCAATGTCAAGGATTTTTTTTGTATCGGCATAGCCGCGTTCTCCGTAATCGAGCACATGGTTGTTTCCGAGTGTAACAAAATCGACTCCGCCCTCGGTCAGGATGTACACATACTTCGGCGGCGCTTTGAATACGAAGTTTTTACTTTGCGGAATGTCATGTTCTGTGAGTACGCACTCGAAATTGGCGATAGTGAAATCGGAATTTTTGAAGTATTCGAGAGTTTCGGAAAAAGGATAAGCATAATCCTCGCCTACGACATTTCCGTAAGCCGCGGAAATGCCTTTGTTGTTCAGCGTGGCTGACGGAGTTATATCGCCTATCATGGTCAGTGTGAAAAATTCAGGAGTGGGTTCGGGTTCGGGCGTCGGAGAGGGCTCAGGCGTCGGCGTCGGTGTCGGCTTAGGGGAGGGCGCAGGCGACGGAGTGATCACTACCGGCTCCGGGGGCGGTTCGGGAAGCGGCGACGTAGTAAAGCTCGGACTGAGCAAAATCAAAGCAAAACAAATCATCAGCGCTGCTGATGAAACGGATATCAATAATTTTATTAACGGTCTGTTTTTCATATCTCAGAACTCCGAAAACAAAATGCCGCTTACCGGCCTGCTTTTTCCGTTAAGTAAGCGTAGATGAAACCGTCGATGTCGCCGTCCATGACGGCGTTTATATTTCCGATCTCATGTCCTGTGCGGTGATCCTTTGCCAAGGTATACGGCATAAAGGTATACGACCTTATTTGGCTTCCCCATTCGATCTTCATTTGGACTCCTTTGATATCCTCTATCCTGACCAAATGCTCGCGTTCTTTTATCTCGGCGAGACGCGAGCGCAGCATACGCATCGCGTTATCGCGGTTTTGGTGCTGGCTGCGTTCTGTTTGGCAAGAGACCGCGATGCCGGTCGGTATATGTGTTATTCTTACCGCGCTCTCTGTTTTGTTGACATGCTGACCGCCGGCGCCTGAGGAGCGGTAGGTGTCTGTTCTGATGTCTTCGTCGCGTATTTCTATTTCCGTGTCGTCGGTTATTTGAGGCATTACCTCGATGGCGGCAAAACTGGTATGCCTGCGGCCTGAAGCGTCAAACGGCGAAATGCGAACAAGCCGGTGGATGCCGTTTTCGCTTTTCAGAAAGCCATAAGCGTTTTCGCCGTCTATTTCAATGGCGGCGCTCTTCAGCCCGGCTTCCTCACCGTCCAAATAATCGAGGATTTTATATGAAAAGCCGTGACGTTCCGCCCAGCGTGTATACATGCGGTAAAGCATTCCGGCCCAATCCTGCGCTTCGGTTCCGCCGGCGCCGGCGTGAAAGGATAAAACAGCGCCCGAGGAGTCGTATTCTCCGGATAAAAGCGTTGACAGGCGGGCTTCCTCAAGTGATTTTGCAAAAGCGGCAAACTCGGTTTTCAGCTCTTCGAGCATGCTGTCGTCATTTTCCTCAACAGCCATGTCGCATATGGCACATAAGTCCTGAAAACGATCTGAAAGGTCGCCGAATTTTTTACATTTGTTTTGCAGATATTTGATGCGTTTTTGATTTATCTTGACTCTGTCCGTGTCGGTCCAAAAACCTTCTGCTGAGCTCTCTTCTTCAAGCGTTTTGATTTCGGCCTGCGATTCTTGCGGTTTCAGCGCGTCAGCCAAAATGTCAAGCAGAGGTTTAAGTTCACCGAGTTTTACTTTATATTCTTCAAATTCAGGCATTTATTCTTTCCTTTGCTTATTACGAATAACAAATATTATATATAAGACGCAGAGAAATGTAAATAATTAAAAGCCGGCTTGCGGATGAAAAATTGATCGGCCGGATTTGTCTGAAAATTATTGTCCGCAAAGCTTTTATTTTTGCTGTAAAGTTGCTATAATGAAATTTACCGATAAGATATCAGCTGAATGTAAAGAAAACGGTGAAAGGTTGGTTTATGTGATTTCACATGGCAAAGAAGTCAAGGTGTTCACCGGCAATTCGAATCCTCTTTTAGTCGAGAAAATATGCAAAAGTCTGAGCAAGATGCCGGGAAACGCCGTGGTAAAAGCCTTCTCGGACGGTGAGACGTCGGTTTCGATCTATGAACCGGTTCGCGGCGCGGACGTTTTTATTGTTCAGTCCACCTGTAATCCGGTCAACGACAACCTCATGGAGCTGCTGATTATGATTGACGCGATGAAACGCGCGTCAGCGGGCCGAATTACGGCGGTAATACCGTATTTCGGATATGCCAGACAGGACAGAAAGGCAAAATCGAGAGATCCGATTTCGGCGAAATTAGTGGCTAACCTGATTGCCAAGGCCGGAGCGGACAGAGTGCTGACAATGGACCTTCACGCGAGCCAAATACAAGGTTTTTTTGACATACCTGTGGATAACCTCTTGGGCGTTCCGCTTTTCGCGAACTATTTTATCAATAAATTCGGCAAAAACAACAGCGATGTAAAAGTGGCTTCACCGGATGTCGGGAGCGTTGCGCGTGCCAGGGCATTCGCGCAACGGATGGATATCGCGCTTGCTATCGTTGATAAAAGAAGGGAAAAAGAAAACTCATCGGAGGTAATGAACCTCATAGGTGACGTGACCGGTAAATCGGTCATTCTTCTGGACGATATGGTGGATACCGCAGGGAGCCTGTGCGGAGCGGCAAAAGCGCTCGCAGACGAGGGCGGAGCGAAAGAGATATACGCGTGCGCGAGCCACGGCGTTCTGTCCGGCCCTGCGATAGAAAGGCTGGAAGAAAGCTGTATAAAAGAACTGGTCTTGCTTGATACGATACCCTACCCGCAGGGGAAACCCGTGTCGGAAAAAATCAAATATCTGTCGATCGCCCCTTTTATTGCCGAGGCCATACAAAGAATATATCAGGAAGTCTCGATTTCTTCTTTGTTCGGCTGACTGAAAGGCAGAGCGATGTTTTTTTCGGGAAAAGCTGCGGGCGTCTCGCGCATCATTGTTTTTTTGGGTAATCCCGGCCCGAAATACGCAGGGACACGTCACAACGTCGGGTTTGCGGTTGCGGATGAAATAGGGAAAAAGCTTGATCTGCGTATCAATAAGCTTCGCTTCAGGGCTCTGACCGCAATGTGTGAGTTTGGCGGGGAAAAGGTGTTGTTGTTAAAACCGCAGACCTATATGAACCTCTCGGGCCGGTCTGTAGCCGCCGCCCTCTGTTACTATAAGCTTCCGGCCGATCGCATCATTGCAGTTTCGGATGACACAGCGCTTCCGGTCGGAAAGCTCCGTATCAGGACAAAAGGGTCCTCCGGCGGGCACAAAGGACTGAAAAGCATTATTTCCGTTCTTAAAAGCGAAGATTTTCCGCGCGTTAAGATCGGGGTCGGGAGTCCCGGTCTGCCTGAATATGACCTTGCCGATTGGGTACTCGGGTCTTTTGACGACCGGGATTCGGCCGTGATATCGGAAATAATAAAAAAAGCCGTTGAGGCTACGGAAGCATACATACGCGACGGCGCGGAAGCAGCGATGAGCAGATATAACGGCGGGGAGTGAAGCCCCCGCCGTGTTTTTTACGCTTCCAAATCTTTTATGTAAATCGGTCTGACATGCGGATCGGGAGTCGTTCTGATATCCACTTCAAATCTCGGCAGATGCTTCAGCATATTGCTGAGTTTCCCGAAACCGAAATTTCGCGGGTCAAAATCCGGTTGTTTTTTAATGATCAGGTTGCCGAGGTTGCTCAGATCGGTATAGCCGTCGTCGTCGGCGAGATCCGCGACAGAATCTGCGATGAGCTTGATCATGCCGTCGGTTACTTTGCGGTTGTCTGCGGTCTTTTCGACCGGTTTTTCTTTTTCACGGGTGCTCTTTGATGTTTCCGGTTTCTTTTTTTCGCCGGGGGCGTCGGTTTTTGACGCCGAAGTTATTACTTCGATGTATATGAATTTATCGCAGGCGACTATAAACGGGGCGGGAGTTTTTCTCTCGCCGATTCCTATTACATACATTCCCGCCTCACGGAGTCGTATAGCCAGGCGGGTAAAATCCGAATCACTCGAAATAAGGATAAAGCCGTCGGTTTTTCCTGCGTATAAAATGTCCATTGCGTCTATAATCATAGCGCTGTCGGTGGAATTTTTACCGGTGGTATAGCTGTATTGCTGAATCGGTGTCACGGCGTTTTCCAAAAGCGAGGCTTTCCAACCGGCTATGTTCGGAGAAGTCCAATCACCGTAAATGCGCTTTATGGTCGGACTGCCGTATATGGCGATCTCTTCCATAACGCTTTTCAGACAGTCGCGGGGTACATTGTCAGCATCGATCAATACTGCCATTTTCAGGTTTTGCGGAGCAGACATAAAATCACTTCCTCAATTTCCGGAACTATCGGCGGTGCAAACAGCGAAACTGCCGAATTCCCGTATAACGTTATAATTTGATATTTCCGAACGGTGAACTATTATAAAATCGCCGTTCGCCTTATATGCCGGGCCGAATTTATACCTGCCGAAGCTTCGAACTTGTCTGAAAGCGCCGTCCGGATCGACGTAATCGACAGTGGCAATAAATTCCGAGGGGGGTGTTTCGGAATAAAACAAGGCGAAAATGTACGGTTGATTTATGTAATCGGACATATAAACGCGATCCGGGTCAAATGCTTCAACGTATGATACAGCCGCGCCGAGTCCGGGATAAAAATATTCGGAAGAGCGAAATTGCGTTTTGTATGAGTTCAGAAAGATTCCCAAACAGGCTATCATGCCGGCGAGGGGAATAAGGGACCAAATCCTTATTCTGATCAGCAAAAAATACAGAGGTATCGATATGAAATAAGCGACCGGCAGCCAAATCATGTTCATGCGATTAATATTGGGTGCGATCAGAAAAGCGCAGATCAGACCCGCAAAAAAAGCGTCGCGCATAGGAGCTTCAACGGGGCAGTCTCTCCGTGTGCATAAGCTCATAATCAGCCCGAAAACGGCAAGAGTGGGGCCCCAAAAGTAAAACAGACCGCCCTCGGGTATGGAATTGAAGGGGAGAGAATCGCTTTGAGTCACAAAGATACGAAGAAACTCGGAAAAATTCGCAATCGCTTCGGAAACGCCGCCGCCGCTGAAAACAGAAGTTGCAAACTGACGGCCCTGCGTGAGCTCGGGTATCGAAAAACCGAAAATCTTGATGCCGGCGTCGCCTGTTGCATTGAGCAAGTGACAAAGAGATATCGGCACAGCGATCACTGAGAATAAAAGCTGGGACGAGCAAAAAATGACCGGATCGAGTGTTTTGCGAAGACGGAATACTGAGAATAAAAGAAAAACGGGAAGAAAAAAGAAAGCGGTCCCGTAGGCATACAAAGACAAACCGAAGCTGACGGCGGCGCCGAATAAAAAAAACTTGTTTTCTCTTGCTCTCATGGTAAAGAAAATTCCGAGTAAAAGGAAAAAGGGGAGGAGATTTGCCTCAAGCGCCCACCTGCAGGCCATTATATGCCAAGGGCAAACAGTCAGTATAAAAAGCGCGCATATGCCGAAACCGCGCCCTTTGGCAAGCCTTGCAGTCAGCCAAAACACGATCAGCGTTAAGCAGCCGAAAATGACGTTTACAAGGCGGACGGAGAATTCACAAAGGCCGAAAACAGCTGTGAAAGGAACGGCGATATAGCTCATCAGCGCGTTTTGCCCGCTGCCCCAGGATTCGAGCAATACGGGCAGTTCGTTTCCGCAGCGGTCTGTACCGTAATTAAGAAGCGCCCAAGCGTCGTAGCCTGCGGAGGCTTCGTCCTGATTAAGGCCGAAGGGCAAGGAAACCGTATATATCGAACGAAGCGCAAAACCGAGAAGTAACAGTAATAATACGGGAATGTATTCACGTTCTTTTGATATCAAAGAGAAAGGTCTGCCCATCTGCTGAGTCACCCCGATAGAGCATAACACAAAAGCGCCGGCAGAACAATAATCGGAAAGAGCTTTTTAAACGTATTTTAAAACACTTTTCAACAAAACGGCGTTCGGAAAAAGTTTTACATGGTCAAAATAACGTTTTTATGCTATACTGTTTAAAACTGCGAAAGGAGAGTTAACGGTGAAAAGCGTCATGCGGAGAATAGATAGGTTCTGTTACAGCCATCCCGGCTTCGGTATTCCGAAGCTCATGATCATCATTGTAGCCGGGAACGCTCTTGTTTGGCTTTTATCAATGATGGATACGACCGGACTTTTTCCGGCGATATTATATTTCAGCCCCGAACAAATATTCAAAGGCCGGATATGGTGCTTGGTAACATTTATTGTTGTGCCCAATACCGGCGGTATATGGCTGCTTATATCATTGTATTTTTATTATTTTATCGGCAGCACATTGGAAGGCTTGTGGGGGTCGGCGAAATTTACGATCTACTATTTATCCGGAATGCTTTTTAATATTATTTACGGTTTTATTATTTGGGGCGTCACAGGGCAAAACGTCTACCTGAATGCGTCTTATATCAATCTTTCGATGTTTTTTACCTTCGCCACTATCTATCCCGAAACGCGCGTCATGCTCTTTTTTGTAATACCTGTCAAGATAAAATGGCTGGCCTTACTGAATGCGGCTTATTTTGTGATAGCGATCGTTACAAATCCCTTTCCTTACAATCTGCTTCCGATCATCGCGATATTCAACTATCTCCTGTTCTGCGGAGATTGGCTGTTCGATTTCATCCGCCCGTCACGGATAAATCGGAATATTCAACAAACACAAAGGACAGTTAATTTTAAAAGCAGGGCGCGCCGCGCCGCGCGGGAGCAGTCTAAAAAAGAATATCACCGCAAATGTGAAGTTTGCGGACGGACCGACATGAACAGCCCCAATACGGAATTTCGCTATTGTTCGCGTTGTTCGGGATATCACTGCTACTGCGAGGAGCATATCAACGACCATATACATATGAGAGAATAGAATAAAGCCGTTAAGTGAAAAATGAAGACCGCCGCCGGAGCAAAATGCTCCCGCGGCGGATCTTTTTGTTTTTTCTCAAGTCAGTTGGACTATCCTGATGGTGTCGGAAACACCGGCTTCATCAACTGAAGAACCGATGGCGATGACTATAATATCTCCGCTGCCGACAAGTCTTGTCTCAAGCGCTCTTGTTTTTGCGTATTTTATGAGGTCTTCGATCGAGGGCTGAACGACTGCGCTTATCGGGCGAACTCCCCAACACAGATTCAGCTGATGTCTGCCGCGCTCGTCTATTGTAGCCGCTATTATAGGGCAGTTCGGACGAAAAGCGGAAAGGGCAGACGCTGTACGCGCGCTTCTTGTAACAACAACGAGAGCTTTTGCTTTGATAAAGTCAGCCGCGCAGCATGCTGACTGGCACGTTGTACTGATTATTGTTTTTCCGAGTGAAAAAGCGTTCGGCATTGAATATGAGGTGTAATCCATGGAATTCTCAGTGCTTTCGGCTATTTCTGCCATTGTGAGCACTGCCTCGGCCGGATAATCTCCCGAAGCGGATTCGCCCGAGAGCATTATCGCCGTTGTGCCGTCGTATATGGCGTTGGCAACGTCGGATACTTCCGCTCTTGTCGGCCGCGGGGATTTTGTCATGGATTCGAGCATTTGGGTCGCGGTAACAACTATTTTTCCCGCGTCTGTGCATTTTGAGATCATTTTTTTCTGGATCGGAGGGATTTCCTTGAACGGAAGCTCAACGCCGAGATCGCCTCTTGCCACCATGATGCCGTCGGAATACTCAATTATTTCGTCCAAGTTTTTAAGGCCTTGAGTGTTTTCGATTTTGCTTATTATCTTAATGGCGTTGCCTCTGTTCTCGTTGAGAAGCTCACGGACGGCTCTGACGTCTTCAGCGCTGCGTATGAAAGAAGCGGCGACAAAATCGACTTCCTGTTCAATGCCGAAAATTATATCGGAACGGTCTGTGTCGCTGAGATACGGCATCGGTATCGAGATGCCGGGAACGTTGATGCTTTTTCTGTCGCTTATTTTGCCTCTGTTGAGTACCTTGCAATTGATAACGCCTGAAGTGACATCCGAGACCTCCAAAGCTATTTTGCCGTCGTCAACGAGTATTCTCGTGCCGGGTTTGACATACTCCGAGAGCATGGCGTATGTAAGGGAGGCGCGTGTGTTGTCTCCCGGTTTGGAACTGTCTGTGTCCAAGGTAAAGTTTTGACCCTGTTCAAGATCTGCGGAGCCGTTTCTGAATTTGCCGACCCTTATTTCGGGACCCTTTGTGTCCAAGAGTATCGCTATGGGCAGGTTCAGCTCCGCGCGTATACGTTTGAGAGTGTCCATACGCACTTTGTGTTCTTCATGCGTGCCGTGTGAGAAATTGAATCGAGCGCAATCCATGCCGTTACGCATAAGTTCCTTGAGCTTTTCCTCGTTGTCAACGGCGGGACCGAGGGTACAAATGATTTTTGTTTTTCTCATTTTCACTCTTCCTTTTTTTCTTTTTGTTCCCTGCGGGAAATTATACCAAACGCTGAAATAATATACAAGCGGAAAGAAGCGTGCGTCGAATATATTTATGAGCGTGCGTCGAATATATTTAATGGCGGGATCAGCCGTGCTGTTAAGCGGTTTCGGTTCGCGCAGCTTTTTCGAGACCGAGTTTCGTTACGGCGTCATCACGCATTTTATATTTCAATATTTTTCCCGCGGCGTTCATGGGGAACGCGTCAGTGAATTCAACGTATTTCGGTGTTTTATGCTTTGCCATATGGTTTTTGACATATTCGCGTATTTCATCCGGCGTTATTTTTTTCCCTTCCTTAAGTATAACGCATGCCATAATCTCCTCGCCGTATTGTTCATCCGGAACGCCTATCACCTGAACGTCGGAAACGTCGGGATGAGTATATAAGAATTCCTCGATCTCTTTCGGATAGATATTTTCCCCGCCTCTTATTATCATATCCTTCAGCCGGCCGGTTATTTTATAGTTACCCTCGGGCGTGCGGCAGGCCAAGTCGCCCGTATGCAGCCAACCGTCTTCGTCTATCGCGCTTTTGGTAGCGCGGGGCATTTTGTAATAACCTTTCATGATGTTATACCCCCGGGCAACAAACTCTCCCGTCACGCCGTCGGAAAGTTCTTCTCCGGTTTCGGGGCTGACGATCTTACATTCGATCTCCGGCATTGCGCGGCCTACGGTAGAGACGCGCACATCAAGCGGGTCGTCGGCTCGGCTCATGGTGCAGCCGGGAGAACTTTCCGTCTGCCCGTAGACTATTACGATCTCCGACATGTTCATCTTATCGACGACATCTCTCATAACGGCTGTGGGACATGGGGAGCCGGCCATGATGCCGGTGCGCATAAATGAAAAGTCCGTTTTCGTGAAATCCGGATGTTCCAAGAGCGCAATGAACATGGTGGGTACTCCGTGAAGCGCAGTTATGCGTTCTGAATTTATACAAGCCAATGCAGGCTTCGGAGAAAAATAAGGCAAAGGCAAGAGGGTGGAGCCATGCGTCATGGCGGCCGTCATTGCGAGTACCATGCCGAAACAGTGGAACATGGGAACATATACCAAAAGGCGGTCAGAGGTTGAAAAATCCATGCCGTCTCCAATGCATTTGCCGTTATTGACGATATTATAATGGGTCAGCATCACTCCTTTCGGGAAGCCTGTGGTCCCTGAGGTGTATTGCATGTTGCATACATCGCCGGTTTTAACGGCTGACGCTCTTCTGCGTACTTCCTCAACAGGTATTTTTACTGCGAAAGCCAATGCGCCGTCCCATGTCAGACAGCCGTTTTGCTTGAAGCCGATTGTTATGATGTTCCTTAAAAAAGGCAGCCTGCGGCAATGCAAAGGCTCTCCGGCTCTCGCGTCTTCAAGCTCGGGACAAAGCTCGCGTATTATTCCGGCATAATCGGAATCACGGTAGCCTTCTATCATTATCAGAGTGTGGGTGTCGGATTGACGGAGCAGATAATCCGCTTCTCGTATCTTATACGCGGTGTTGACCGTGACCAAGACGGCGCCGATCTTTACGGCGGCGTGAAATGCAATGTACCATTGAGGGATGTTGGTGGCCCAAACGGCGACTTTATCACCGGATTTCACGCCCAAAGCAATAAGCGCGCGGGCAAAAAAGTCGACGTCGTCGCGGAATTCGGAATAAGTGCGTGTGTAATCCAAGGTCGTGTATTTATAAGCGCATTGGTCCGGAAATTCAGTGACCATACGGTCAAGCACCTGAGGGAGAGTGTATTCGATCAAAATGTCTTTTTTCCAAACATATTTTCCCGTACCCGCGTTGCTGTCGAACAGCCTTTGCCGGCTCTGCGCCGTTTCGCGTATGAAATGACCCGCAGTATTGATAAAGTGAGGAAATACTATATCCGGGCCGAAGCTTTCGTTCCAAGAGGGGTTCCATTCCAAAGAAATAAAACCGTTGTAGTTGACTGACCGCAGAGCGTCCGTCATTTCCGAAAGTGGGAGGCTGCCCTCTCCGGGCAGACAAAAACGCGTTTCGCCCTCTGTTATTTCAGAATCCCTGATATGAACGTGCTTAATATAAGCGCCGAGATTTTGTATTGTGGTCTCCGGATCCTCAGAGCATTGGCGGTAAGGCGAGTGAGTATCCCACAAAGCAGCCGGGTTATCGCGGGCGAAAACATTCAAAACGTCTCGCAGTCGGGAGGTGTCCGAATAGATTCCGCATGTTTCAATGAGTATGACGATTCTTTTCTCATCGGCATAAGGCAGACACTGTTTTAAGCACTCAATTACAGCGCCGTCTTCCGCCTCCTTGCCGCCGTTCCCTTTGGCGCCGACACGTATGTACGAAGCTCCGACAAGAGCGGCACAGTCAACGCAGCGCTTTA
>WRJA01000049.1 GCA_009782435.1 Oscillospiraceae bacterium | reverse complement strand
CAAACACGGCGCCGAGAAAAAGCTGAAAATCCTTGTCGAAGACCGGACATATGAGCTGCAGAGGGAGACGTCCACCCTCATGGCGATCTTCAACTCCATACCCGACCTTATTTTCCATATGGATTCGGACCTGAGATATGTTCGGGTGAACGCCAGTATGGAAAAACACTTCAATTTGCAGCTGAACGATATGATAGGTAAAACTGACAAAGATCTGCTCAACATACCCGAAAGCGTCAAGAGATCGCTTGATGAGATGAATAAAAAAGTCCTGGAAGATAAAAAACCCATGACTTTCGAGGAGATAGTGCCGACTTTTGACGGCAAAGAGGTCATCTTTGAAACAACAAAAGTCCCGCTCCGTTTGAACGGCCAAGTTTTCGGGCTGTTGGGCATAGCGCGCGACATAACAAGACGCAAGGCAATGGAAGAAGAGGCCAAAGCCGCCTCGCTCTCAAAATCCACCTTCCTCGCCAATATGAGCCATGAACTGAGAACGCCGCTGAACGTTATCATAGGTCTTACCGATCTGACGCTTGAGGAAGAGGGGCTGACGTCGTCCGTAACAACCAATCTCATCAATGTCAGCAACGCCGGCAGGACGCTCCTCAGCATTGTTAACGACATTTTGGACATATCAAAAATCGAGTCCGGCAAGCTGTCGCTCATCCCGGAGGAATACCACATGTCCAGTCTGCTCAACGACACTATCACACTTTTTAATACATACGTAGGTGAAAAACCCATCGATTTTAAACTGCACATCAGTGAAGAGCTGCCGAGCATGCTGTTCGGCGACGAACTGCGCGTAAAACAAATACTGACAAACCTTCTGAGCAACGCCGTAAAGTACACGCCGGAGGGAACGGTCGACCTCGCCGTTACCTGTGAGCGCGACAAGAATGACGCTTGGCTGGATATTATCGTGAAAGATACGGGCATCGGCATACGCAAAGAGGATCTGGAGAGCCTTTTTTCCGACTATTATCAGGCCGACGCCCAAACAAACCGCAAAACGGAAGGCACGGGGCTCGGGCTCTCCATTACCCGGAAATTATCTGAACTGATGGACGGCGCTGTAACCGTTGAGAGCGAATACGGAAAAGGCAGTACGTTCCGCACGCGGCTGAGACAGGGTTTCGTCGACGCCGAGCCCATAGGCGTCGTTGTCGCCGCCAATCTCCGTGATTTCAGCTATATCGACACCAAACGCCAAAAATCCGACAAGCTTGTCAGAGTGGATTTAACGGGAAAAAGAGTTTTGGTGGTCGACGACATGCAAAACAACCTTGACGTCGCGGCCGGATTGATGCGTAAATACAAAATGCATGTGGACTGCGTGACAAACGGTCCGGCGGCTATTGACCGCATCAGGGACAAGACTCCGGTCTACAACGCCGTGTTTATGGACCATATGATGCCCGGCATGGACGGGATAGAAACGGCGGTCGCCATACGCGCTTTGGGGACGGAATACGCGCTCGATCTGCCGATCATCGCTCTAACCGCCAATGCCGTGGCGGGGACGCAGCAGCAGTTTTTCGAAAACGGTTTTCAGGATTTTTTGTCCAAACCCATCGATATCATGCGCTTGGACGCCGTGCTTAAAAAATGGCTTCGCTCTCGCTCGTCTGAGCCCTTTCAAATCATCCCCGAAGCCTCCGAAGCGCAGGAAATCTCCGAAAATGAAGCCGGGATACCGACTGACATACCGGGTGTTGACACGGCCAAAGGGCTTGCCCTTTACGGAGGCAACAGTGATATTTACCTTTCCGTTCTGCGTTCTTTCGCCGCCAATACGCACAAAATCACAGCCATGCTGCGTGACGCGACCCCGGAGACCCTGTCTGAATGTCTTGTCAACGCCCACGGCCTGAAAGGGACCGCCGCCAATATATGCGCCGAGGATTTGCGGGCAAAGGCGGCGGAATTGGAAGCCGCCGCCCGCGGCGGCGACTTGGAAAAGTATTCGTCCCTGTCGGATTCGGTTGCGGCAGAAGCGGAATTGCTTACGGAAAACCTGATCGCCCGGCTGAAAGCATTTGACGAATTGAATGTACTGCCCCGGCAAAACGCTCCGGATCGCGATGTATTGACAAGATTGAAAGAAAGCTGCAAAATCTATGACATGACAGGTATTGACGAGGCGTTGGATCTCTTGGAGAGCAAAAGCTATGAGACAGGCAGCGAACTGGTCCTATGGCTCAGAGAAAAAATCGACATGGCGGAGCTTGACGAGGTCGTCGCCCGGCTTTCGGAAGAAGAGCTTTAAACGGGAGGTTTATTACCGTGACAAAGAAAAAAATCATATTGGTTGACGATAGTCCCGCTAACCTGACGGCGTGTAAGAAAACACTCAAGGACATATATGACGTATATCCCGCGCCGAACGCCGAGAAAATGTTCGAAACGCTCAAGCATGTGATCCCCGATCTTATACTGCTCGACGTGGAAATGCCGGTCATGAACGGTTATGAAGCCATGCGCATGCTGAAAAGATTCGATGAATATGAAAACATACCCGTCATTTTCCTGTCCGCGATGGACGACGCGCAAAGCGAAATGGAGGGGTTGGAGTTGGGCGCTGTGGACTATATCCACAAACCTTTCGTCAGCGCACTGCTTTTAAAGCGCATCGAAACGCATATCGCGGTACTCGACGGAAAAAAAGAGCTGCTCGAACTTAACAGGTCCATTGAGGAATTATTAACCCGGAAAACAAACGCCGACATATCGCCGGCGGACGCCGGAAATGAAACGATTAGGGAACTGCTGAGTAAAGTTGAGGTCTTAACAAAGACCGGCCATAATATCAGAGCCCCTATCAACGCCATCATCAATTTGATAGAAAACGCCGCAAAATCGGACGATATCGAAAGAATAAAGCAATGCTTGGCCGACGCCGACGTCGAAGCAAGACTCATACTCGAAATCACAAACGATATTCTTGATATTCCCGTAAATAAATAACACGGCAAAGGACCGGAGATTTTATGGATCTGATATTGATAATCGGAATAATACTGACAATAAGCGCGTTATCCTGCAAGACAACAGACAAAATCGGGCTGCCCGTTTTGGTCGGCTTCATTTTGATCGGCGTTTTGATAGGAAATTGGTTTAAATTCGAAAACACGGCCGGTGTGAATCAAATCTGTAATTTTGCCCTGCTGCTGATTATTTTCACCGGCGGATTTCAGACCAATTTTACCGAAGCCGGGTCTGTTTTGGCTGTTTCTTCTGTGTTGTCAATGGCGGGAACGGTTTTGACAGCCGGTTTGGCGGGCGCTTTCGCCTATTTTGTGCTGCGTCTTGAGTTTTATCAGGCAATGCTGCTCGGCGCCGTTATTTCGTCAACGGACGCCGCCTCGGTTTTTTCCGTTTTGCGTTCCAAACAAATGGAGTTGAAAAATAATTTAAATTACATGTTGGAGATAGAAAGCGGCTCCAACGACCCGTTTGCCTATATGCTGACCGTCATGTTTATGACGCTCGCCTCCGGCAGCTGTCAAAACATAGTCTTGCTTATGCTGCTGCAAATCATTGTCGGCATTGCGGCAGGTTTTATTTTTTCCAAACTCGGGCAATTTCTCATCAATCGGCTGAATGTGGATATAGACGGCCTCTACGGGGCGCTGCTCTGCGGAACGGCTTTCCTCATATACGGCGCCGCCGCGCAATTCGGCGGCAACGGTTTCCTCGCGGTCTACATCGGAGGTATCATTTTAGGGAACGGCAAGCTGATGTATAAAGGCTTTCTTACCAGACTTTTCAGCGCCGTATCAATGCTGATGCAAATAATGCTGTTCATTGTTTTGGGCATACTGTGCATACCGCTGTCTATAGCGGCTGTTGTGGGAAGCGGGCTGCTGTTTGCCTTTTTCCTGTTTTTTATCGCAAGGCCCGTCATTATTTTCGCGCTGATGAAACCGTTCCGGCGGCCTTTGAATGAGATCGCCTTAGTATCGTGGGCGGGTTTCCGGGGCGCGTCCTCCATCGTTTTCTCAACATACCTGTTGACAGCGGGGCTTCCCTACGCCGAATATGTTTTCAGCGTGGTCTTTTTCGTTTGCATGCTGTCGGTAATCATCCAGGGAACTTTTATCGTGCCTGTAGCCAAACTGTGCCGGCTGGTCGATGACTGACGCGGCTCCCGCTTTTCGATCAGTACATCCCGATATCTCTCGCGATCGCAAACGCGGCTGAATTGGCCGCGTATATGTTTTTCGGCTCAACACAGTCTCCGGCCTCGTAAAAAAGCGGGGCATATTCTCGAAACGCGTCCGCCTCATCTCTCAAAGGCGCCCTGCCCAGAGCGTATATCACTGTATCCGCCTCATACAGTTTTTTCTCTCCCGCCGCATTTTCCCTGCCGCGCGAAACCTCCGACACAGCCGAAGCCAACATGCCTTTTCTGAGCGTATCGCAGGGACCGGGAAGCGAAAAATCATTGCCGACAAATTCGCCCGACACCCCTTCCGGGGTCACGGCTGTCGCTTTGACGGACGTTGCAACGCTTATGCCGTACCGTTCCAGCTCAGGGTATACAGCCATGGAATGTATCACATTGCCGGAAAAATTAAGAGCATTCGACATCTCCAGTATTACGACCTTTTTCCCGAGTCCCGCAAGGTATATCGAAAGCTCGATCCCCGATAATCCTCCCCCGAGTATAACAACTCTGTTTCCTGTCTCTTCGGCATGCATATACGCATACTCGGCAGAGATCACGTTTTTGCCGTCTGCTCCCGGTATCGCCGGAATGATCGGCCTCGCTCCTATCGCCGCTATGATAACGTCCGGCGCGATCTCCCCGGCCAACCGGGTATCAAGAGCGGTGTTCAGGCGCAGTTTTACGGAGGATCTTCTGATAAGCTCGCTTTGAAGATCAAGATATTTATGCAAATTCCGTTTGAAAGGGACCTTTTGCTCGCAGCGCAAAACGCCTCCCGTAATATCCGATTTTTCGCAGAGTATGACTTCATGGCCGCGGTCGCTTGCCGTCAGCGCCGCCTGCATCCCCGCAATACCGCCTCCGGCCACAAGCACTCTTTTTTTGTGTTTAACCGTCGGGGCGGCATATTTTATTTCACGCTCGATACCGATTTCGGGATTTACGGCGCAGCATGAGGACAATTTATTGAAATGGGCCGAGAAGCACTCAAAACATCGGATGCACTTGCGCACCTCGTCCTCTCTGCCGCAACGGGCCTTTACCGGCATATCCGGATCGGCCATCAGTTCCCTGCAGAGCATGACCGCATCGGCCCGGCCGGAAGCTATGATCTCCTCAAGCAGCTCCGGCTCGGCTAAAGCGCCGACCGCCGCGACCTTCGAGGATTTCAGCGCCTTTTTGACTTCCGCCGAGTATTTGATGTTCGCTCCGTCCTCAAGGAACATGCTCGGATGAGTGACCGTGAATACCGAGGGCGCCTCATGCGCGCCGACCGAAACATTTATAAGGTCGAAATTCCCGTCGAGCTGTTTTGCGATCTCAACTCCGTAATCGATATCGTATCCGCCTTCAAATATTTCCGAGCCGCTTATTCGAACGCATACCGGAAAAGACCGTCCGCACTTTTTCTTGATATCTGCGGCTATCGCGTTCACTATGCGGGCGCGATTTTCAAGGCTGCCGCCCCAGATATCTTTTCTGTTGTTTCCCGGCCCCAAAAATTGGTTTAAAAGCCACCCGTGGCCGGCGTGCACGGTCACCATCCCGAACCCGCAGTGCTTTGCGGTCTGCGCCGCGTCGCCGAATTTTTCTATCGTCTCAAAAATGACTTCCTCCGGCATCTCACCGACAGGCATCCCGAGACCGTTGGTGATCGGATAAGCTCCGTAGATCTCATTGCCGAGGACCGTTTTGCTGTGATAGGCGTTTGCACCGCAATGCTGCAGCTCAACGTCGGGCACAGCGCCGTGCATGGCGATACAGCGGGCAAGACGAAAAAAAGGAGACAGCGCCGTGGGGTCGTCGAGCCGGGCCGTCGGGCCGATCGCGCCTCTCGAATTATCCGCCATAACGGAACCGACGCTTACCGTCGCCGCGCCGCCCTGAGCTTTTCGCTCGTAAAAGGCAATGAAATCATCGCCGGGATGCAGGCGCTCGTTCGGGTAATACTCAAGCCCTATCGGAGCTGCGAATATCCTGTTTCGAAACCTTGTCCCCGCCAAGTCTAAAGGCGAATACAGCTTCTCAAATTTCATGCGGACCTGTCCTTTTCCGTTTTTTATGCCCCGAACAGGCTTTCCGCCTCTGACATGTTTGCCGAGACCGAAACGCCGAAGGGGCAGCGTTTTTCGCAATTTTTGCAGCCGGTACAATCGCCTCCCCGGCGTGGAAGTTCCGAATAACTTAAGCGAACGCCTGAAGGTATATCAGACTTGTCCAACCGGGCCGTATCCAAATGCCTGTTCACGGCCGCAATGTCGATTCCCGCGGGACAAGGCAGGCAATGGCTGCAGTATACGCAGCTGCCCCTGAAATCGTTTTTGACCGCGCCGAGAATCTCGGCATAATCCGGCTCTTTATCGTCAAGCTCAAAATACCGCATTACGTCCGATATTTCAGCGGGCGTTTTACAGCCCGGCAGCACGCAGGAAACAGCCGGTCTCGACAGCGCGTAACTTATGCATTGGGGCGCGGTAAGCGGCTGTGAAAACGGCGTATGCTCCTTTGAGAGCAATTTCCCGGCGCACAGCGGCTTCATGACCGTTACGCCGATCTGTTTCGCGGCGCACAGCCTGTACAGCTCCGCGCGTTTCGGGTCAAGTCCCCGAAGCATTTTCGGATCAATCCCCTCGTCAAAGTGTTTAAGCGTGTATTCTCCCGCGGGCAGCATATCAAAGGCCGGATTGACGCTGAACATCATCATTTCCGGCAGCCCCGTATTTATCGCCTTGATCGCCGTTTGCGGGTTATGCGAACTGAAACCTATGTGTTTTATATAGCCGCGATGTCTCAGCTTATCCGCATAGTCGGCAATATCCGTCTCAAATACATTTTTAAAATCTTCCTCCGAATCAATAAAAAACAGCATTCCGAAGTCGATGTACCCGCCGAAAATACGGAGCATGTCGTCAAAATAACGCCGCACCGTCGGCATATCCCGGCTGATGTCATATTGTTGATTAACGTCCGTGGAGCAGATATGCCCCTGTATCATTACCTTGTCGCGCCTTGCCCCCAACGCCGCCGCTATATCTTCGCGTATCCGTTTCCCCGGCATAAACACGTCAAAAATATTGACTTTGTGTTCCAGAGCGGCGTCAACGGTCTCTTTGACCCGGGCAAACGGTTCACCGTCAAGATGTTCGCAGCCGAGGCCGATCACGCTGACCTGCCGGCCGGTTTTGCCGAGCTGTCTGTAAATCATATTACCGCCGTCCTTTTTTATTGATTGTAAGTATGCGATCTTTGGTTTATAATCATTTCAAGAGGCAAAGGTCCGCCAAAGGCGCCCGCAGGGCGTTTCGGGACAAAAGCCGCATACGGAAAGGAGAAGAGCTGTGGGTAAACACGATCATTTGATTTCCTATGTACCGCGACCGGACAGACCGGATGAAAAGGTCGATCCGAATGTCATGAGAAAGATCGCGTGGATGGAAGACAGTTTTATGAAGGGAGCGCCGTATTTTGAAATAATGTGGTTCTGCTCACCCAGAGAACCGCGTCCCCCGACACACACTCATACCTTCGACGAGTATATAGGGTTCATCGGCGGCGATCCCGATCACCCGGAGGATCTCAACGCCACCGTTAAATTCCTGCTCGAGGACGAATGGTATACCTTTACCAAGAGTGTTGTATTTTTCATCCCGGCGGGCATGCCGCATTCCCCGATAATCATTGAAGAGGTAAAAAAGCCTTTCATCCATTTTTCCGGCGGACCGAACGTCAGTTACACAAGATCGGAGTAATATCCGCAGGCCGCAAGAGGAGGCGCTCCCCGCTGCGCGGGCGGCGTCTCCTCTTGCGTCAGATCAAAGCTTCCTTCAGGCCGGCGAAATCAAGATAATCCTCTGCGTACTGCTTCCGCAGGAGATCGGGAGGGATAAACTCGTTATACTTGCCGGGCACCTTAACATTTTCCGGAAGATGAAAATCAAGAGGGTCCAAATCGGAAACCGCGATATCTCGAAGTATCTTTTCAAGTTCACGAGCCGGTTTGTCGAAATTCACTTCAAGGTATACGGAGGATATCCAAGGAAGCCTGTTTTTGAGTTTCGCCTGCGAAAGCGCGTAATGCAGAGTAAAGAGCTGCCTTGTCCCGACCCACGGGAACACGGCAAATTTTTTGTCGGAAAGCGGCGTGACAAGATTTTCCGCAATGCCTGTATTCCGGGCGATATATCGCATCTCAGCAAGACGCGCAAGGCAGCCTTCGCTCAGATACGGGTATTCCTCCTCAGACCTGAGTATATCCCTTATCTTTCGCACAAGAATCGTATGCAGCTCCACCTCCGAGTCAACGTCCCAATCGACAAGGGATATGCCCGGGACTCGTTTTACAAAAATGACTTTGCTCTTTTCGTTGACGTCCGTCGTTTCCCATGTCAGCCCCGCCAGCGCGAAACGCGTGCCGATCGGATAGACTTTATCGACCGTGCCTATGGTGCGGTTTTCATCTTTGACCAACAGATACTCCGGGGTTTCAAAGACCGTGAGGAACTTATAACTGTTGATCATCCTCTCGCCTTCCCTTCCCACGATAAGCCCGCCGCGCTCGGTGCGCTCGATCTGGTTTATATCGATGAGATGGGAAAGCAGCCTCTTGTAATCGTCCGGGGAAATCCGGGCAAAACAGCCGAGAGTCAAAACCTCTTGAGCGAGCGCCGCGGGGGATTGCTCCCCTTCGCTCTTTAAACAGTTCATCGTTTGATGGTAGAGCAGATTATACGCATGGTTTCGCGGGTAAACGGGCTCGATGCGGTTGTCTTTCGTATACAGCTCAATTACGGCGATCGTGCGTAAAAACTCCCAATTGACAGGCGCGAGAGTATCCGCGGAGTTTATTTGAATGTCCTCCGTGAACGTGAAAAGAAGCTGCGGCGTCTGTCCTCTGCGCCCGCATCGGCCCAAGCGCTGAGCGAAAGCGGAAACGCTCAGCGGAGCGCCAATCTGCACTGCCTGATCCAATGAACCTATGTCTATGCCGAGTTCCAAGGTCACCGTGGCTCCGGTGACGATCTTTTCGCCTTCCGACTTCATCTCGTCCTCGGCGGCTTCCCGCAGCAGCGCCGACACATTGCCGTGATGCACGCGGTAAACGTCCGGCGTTTTATTTTTTTGCGCGATCTCGCGCAGATTGGCCATTACAAGCTCGATCTCCTCCCGGCTGTTGGCGAAAATAATTGTTTTCTTGCCGAGTGTCATTTTATACAGGTATTCATAATGCGCTCGCTCGCCTGTATCGCCTCCCGATACTTTCACCAAGTTTCCCGAGCCGTCTCTTTCCTCGAAGTCACGCTTGTCGGCATAATTGACAAATCGCTCGACGTGCAGCCTCATTCGCTTTTTGCCCTCGTTCACTACGGGCGCCGCGCAAGCTCGCCCGGTCCCGGTGTTCAGCCACAGCTTCGCCGGCGAGAGATCGCCGAGCGTGGCCGAGAGCCCGATGCGCCGCGCCGCCGTTCCCGTCAGTTTTTGCAGCCGCTCCAAAACGCACAAAAGTTGCGATCCGCGGACGTCGCGCATAAAATGATGGACTTCGTCGATGATAACAAATCTCAGGTCGGAAAACATTTTAATACACGCGCCGCGTTTTTCCGTGACCAAGCTTTCCAAAGACTCGGGAGTGATCTGCAAAATACCTTCCGGGTTTTTCATGAGCTCGTTTTTCTTTGAGACCGACGCGTCCCCGTGCCATTTGCAGACCGGGATGTGAGAATCTATAAGCAGCCTGTCCAAGCGCTTGAACTGATCGTTTATCAGCGCCTTGAGCGGGGAAATATACATAACTCCGACCGATTTCGACGGCTTGTTATAAAGCTCGGTCAAAACGGGAAGAAAAGCCGCTTCGGTCTTCCCCGAAGCGGTTCCGGACGAGAGCAGAAGATTGTCGTCGGATTCAAAAATCACTTCACAGGCCGCGACTTGAACGCCGCGCAGCTCTTCCCATTTATTCTGCCAAATATAGTCTTGAATGAAAGGAGCAAGCTTCTTAAAAGCGTCCATTTACATCGTACCTCTACAGCTCAAATTCCGCGAATTCATCGCTTATTTCCTCGTCGCCGATACCGCCTTTCGCGTGTATGAATTCGCCGCAGCCCAAAATATCGCGAACGGTTTTGCCGGGGTTTTGATACAGTATATCGGCAAGCTCGATAAAATCCCGTATCATCTCGCGCGGGGTGATATGCGTGTCCGCGCCCGGCCTGTTGTATTCCTCAGTCAAAAAAACGAGCAGGTCTTCATGCGTCAAAAAAGGCGTGTATTGATAAAGCCGGGCATGGATGTCCCGCAGTTTTTCAGTCAGCACATACATTTCTTCACGCGTCAGCATTTGCAGCCGGATGACGGGCGCGGAAATATCCGTATATTCCTCGCCGGAAAAACGCCCCTTATCCAGCCGCGAGCGCAAAGCCTCATAACTGAACAGCCCTCTGTATCTGTCCTCAACGCACTGCGGCGTGGCGCCCGCCAAAAATCCGATATGCCTTGCTTTCCCCTGCAGAGCATCGTTGTACATCATCAGCAGTTTTTCATAGTTGTTTTGCCTTGTAACGGAATTCGGAATCTTGTAAATATTCACCATCTCGTCGATCAGCACCAAAAGCCCTTTGTAGCCCGCTCCGACAAGGAAAACCGCAAAAACTTTCAAAAAATCATACCAGGTCTCATCGTTCACGATGAAGTTGATATTCAGTTCGGCCTTCGCCTCGCTCCTTGTGGCGTATTCTCCCCTGAACCATTTGAGCACGCGGCTCTTCAGCTCCGCATCATCCTCGCGGTAGGCCTTCAGATAAGAGGCGACTGCTTTCGCGAACTCAAACCCGTTTATCATACCCTCGAGCGACCCGGCGACCTCAAAAATACGTTTCTCAACTTCCCGCTCGAAAGCCTCCCCCTCCGAACCGGTCACAGCTTTAACTTCGGTCTGTATACCCGATATCCATTTCTCCAAAATCAGCGGTAAAGCGCCGCCGTCAGGCTTTGATTTCGTTGACAGGTTGGCTATCAGCTCCCTGTATGTCGCCGCGCCCTGACCTTTAGTTCCCGCGAAACGCCTCTCGGGGGAAAGGTCGGCGTCCGCGACGGCAAAGCCCATCGCCGCGGCGTAATTGCGCACGGTCTGCAGCAGAAAACTCTTTCCGCTGCCGTATTTGCCGACGATGAACCGAAACGACGCGCCGCCGTCCGATATCATGTCGATATCATGCAAAACAGCCGCTATCTCTTTGGCGCGCCCGACGGTGATATACTCAAGCCCCACCCTCGGCACAACGCCGCCCTTCAGCGAGTTTATCAGTATATTCGCTATTCTGGGAGGTATTTGGTTCTCCATGCTCATCCCACCGTTTCCGCTGCCTTTTCTTTGTATTCGTCAAATATTCGAACGCCGGCGCCGTCCTCATATTCCAAAATGTTGTCGCCCGTCAGATCAGCCGCCTTCTCGTTTATGCCGGACGCCAAAATCTCAGGCATGACCCCGCTTTCGGCGGCAACAGTCAAGAAATCCGCGCCGCCTTCGATCGCCGCTTTCAGCGCCTTGCGCTCCGCCAGACTCAGCGCTTTTTTCAATGCGTCCCAACCGTCCTCAGGGTCTGCGGCGTCCGCGCTGAAAACCGGCGCTTGAGACTCCTCGCTCGGTTTCGCAAAAGAGAACGCCATATCGTCCGGCACCGTCAGTTTGTTTTGAGTCTCGGCCGCGTCCCGGCGTATGCGGGTCAAATCAGCTCGGTCAACGGTAACGACGACGCGGTTTTTTTCCCTGTAGTATTCCGCGACGGCTTTTTCGATAACGGCGTCAAGTTCCTCGACCGTGACCGAAGGAGCTTTGATCGTTCTCAAAAACCGGCGCAGGGTCTTTTGATCGGGGGTTATTTTATATTTAAATTTGACCGCGCCGCGCAGACAGGCCTCCGTTTTTTTCAACAAATATCCGGCGACGTCTCTCCTCTCGTCATACCGAAGCGGTATACGCGCCGTCCATCTGCCGTTCACGCAGCAGTAACTCTCGCGCCCGGGCGTCTGCAATGTAATATCCGGCCGTCCGGAACGGTCATAAAACAGCGCCCGCCGGAAGGGATACCAAACCGTTTTTCCCGAAATCCCGTAAATAAAAAGCTGTTCGAACTCAGCCCCGCGTTTTGCAAAAAATTCCCCGACTCTGTTCAAAACGGCGGCAAAACAATCCCTCAGCGCGTCTTCATTTCCCGCGTTGTAAAAGGCTGATTTTGTAATGTCATACCGGGAAACGGCGTTCCAAATCAAGAGGCTTTCTTCGGACGCCGCCTCAAACATGAACTCATCGGGATAATAAAGGAGCGCTCCCTGAGCCTGCGCATATTCCGCAAATCCGAGCTTGAGTTCGGCTGCGTAGTATACATGATAATCCTTTATCCACCCCGGAAGATAGTTATTGAGCGCGGGGCCGTATTTTTCGAAACCGGTCCGGATATCCGTCAGCTTTTTAAGGCCGTCCTCCGGATCGGTTGCTCCCACGCCGGACAAAAGCTCATAAACATACAAAAACACATAGGACAAAGACGTCGCCGAGATCTCGCCACGGCGGACCTTTGAGCGCCATGTGAAATAGGTGCGCAGTTGCTCATATCCCATGTGCTGATAATAGGGAAAATACATAAAAAACTTCGCGTCGCCGGCATAGTCGTCTTCGAAGTCCTCCATGAATACCGCCTGCTTGTAAAAGACCCCGGCGTCGTTGCGGGCAAAAGGATTGTCCGAGGCCAAAGCGCGCATTTCAAAGAATCTTTTTTTTATCGGGTCATGAACATCCCTGCCGGGCAATAAATAAGAATATCCGGACTCCGGAACGCGCCCGGTCTCATTTTCATCCGGGGCGTCAGGCGTTTTGAATTCATATTCTATCTCGGCAAATTTTACGCCCTCATCCGGGCCGGCATTATTTTTTGTCATAAAATCTAAACATTTTCGCCGTATCATGCTATAATGGATAATCAATAAACTACACTAAGGAGACCGGCATGATATACGACAGCATAATCGATACGATAGGCCGCACGCCTTTGGTGCGAATAAACAGGATGAACCCCAACCCGGCGATCGGGCTTTTCGCCAAAATAGAGGGTTTCAATCCGACCGGCAGCATAAAGGACAGGATCGCCCTTAAAATGATCGAGCAGGCCGAGGCCGACGGCGTTTTGAGCAAGGACAAGATAATAATCGAAGCCACCTCGGGCAACACCGGCATAGGACTTGCCATGATAGGCGCGGTCAAGGGGTACAGGGTCCAAATCGTCATGAGCTCTGCCGTGTCCGTCGAACGGCAAAAAATGATCAAAGCCTTTGGGGCCGAGGTCATACTGACCGCATCCGATCTCGGCACGGACGGCGCGATAATCAAGACCCGCGAACTTGTTTCCGCTTCGCCCGAGTTATATTTCAATCCCAATCAGTTTTCTAACGAATACAACAAGATCGCCCACTATAAAACGACGGCCGAAGAGATCTGGGAGCAGACCGAGGGCCGCGTAACGCATTTTGTTTCCGCTTTAGGCACCTCCGGCACGCTTATGGGAGTGGGCATGATGCTGAAGGAGAAAAATCCCGAAATAAAAATAATAGAGGCGCAGCCGGTCAAGGGGCATTATATTCAGGGTCTTAAAAACCTCCAGGAGGCCATCGTTCCAGAGATATACGACATCAACGAGATAGACGAGAGCATTCTGATCGACACCGAAGAGGCCTATGAGACCGCGAGGCAAATCGTGCGCGAAGAGGGCATATTCGTCGGCATGTCCTCCGGCGCGGCTATGCTGGCCGCCGTTAAGACTATCGAAAAACTCAAAAGCGGCACGGTAACGGTCATATTCCCCGACAGGGGCGAAAAATATCTCAGCACCGGCCTGTTTTTGGTTTGATCTCCCGGATATTTAAGCGAAGATCACGGCGCTGACAGGAGAGCCGGAGCCGTTTTTTATGCCGAGCGGCATGGCGGCAAATATCCCTTCCGCCGGCACTTTCGTCAGGTTTATGAGCCCCTCTATGATAGGCACGCCGTGCGGCAGGAAATATACGTCGTGGCTGTTGAGCGAAACGATGTGATCTCCTTTTCTCGGTATGGTGCCCAAGATCGAATCGGACCCGACCGCCTTGATTTTTTTGTCCAAGAGATATTGGCAGCACTCGTCCGAAAGCCCGGGGGCGTTAAGCCCGTAGAAGCTTCTCTCCGGGCCGTCTTTCGCGTCCGGCAGATAATATTTGTCCCAGCCGAAACAAAAAAGCGCCACATCGTCCGGTTCCAAGCTTATCCCGCCTTTTTCCGCGAGTTCGTCGCACATCAAGGGCGTCACGACGTCTCCCTCTTTCAGGTCGAGCGGCCTTGTGTCAAACAGTTTGTAGGGAGCAAAAAAATATCCCGGCGCGAATTTTTCGATAGTCGCGGCGCCGGGAACGGTGTGGGCCGGCGCGTCTATGTGCGCGCCTATATGTTCGCCGATTATCAGGGTCTGGCAATAGTAAAAATGCTTCTCGTATGTCCTCGCGTCGCTGACCACTGAGCATCCGGGGTTGTTGCCGAAGCCCGGCATGTTGTTTTCAATGACCGGAGAAATATTATATGCTTTCAGTTTTTTGAGAGACGCAAGCACGGCGGCGGCGTTCGGATCCATAAAACGCTCCTTTCGGCGGGCAAAACACCCGCTTTGCTTTCAGCGATATTATACGGCAATTAATAATAGCTGTCAATCAAACCGGTCCGGGCAATAACCGATCCGGGCAAAAATACAATACCGAAAACACCGGTGTAAAAGCCGCAGATTATCAGCTTTCCGGCTATCTGATCCAATAAAAACAAGCATCGTCTTTATCAGTGACCGAATCAAATTCATGATGATCGCAAGTAATGAGTTCGCCGCCTGAAACAATGGCCTGTCCAAGTGCGATTGAATCCGCAAGAGAGATTCTGTATGACGCTTTTAACCGTCCGGCAATCGGGAAGATGTCCCTGTCAAATTCACTTATTTCAATAATGGATCTTGTAACGGCATCCACCACTTTTTCTGCGTATTCCTTTCCTTTGGCATGGTAAAAGCTGTAATATACTTCAAGAAGGTTTACTCTGTTTATAATAATCTTGGCTTCCCCGTTTTCCGCTTTTTTGTATACATCCATTACTTTGTCCGCACCATCTTCGCGGTTTAGAACCGCGACCAAGGCACAAGCGTCCAAGACAAAATAACTGTTCATTTCCCCATCTCCGTTTCGTTATGGGTCATGGCAAGAAATCTGTCCACCGTCAACCCACTGTCAGCGGTAAGGCCAAGAAGAGGGCAGTCGGCGCTTTCTATTACGGGTATAAGCTGGATAACGCCGTTCATTTCTTTTACACAGACTCTTTCAGTCGGAATCAGCTTAAATAAAATATCCGGAAAAGCCTTTGTGTTCATCACTGTTTCAGTCATGTAAAACACCTCAAATTCATTATTTTTAATCTTCTTCCGCATCCGAACCGGCGAAAATCTCTGCGGAACTTTTGTATAGCTTGGCAGTCCCGTATCGGCTCAACGTTTGCATTTTTTCAGGATTGACCCTGATGTGCATTCCGCTTGAAAGTGTATCAGGCATAATTTGTTCACCT
>WRJA01000048.1 GCA_009782435.1 Oscillospiraceae bacterium | reverse complement strand
CCCCGGTTCCCGGGGGGGGCGGGGGCTTTTTGGGCGGGGGGGGGAAACCGGGGTTGAGAAACCCAGGGGGGGGGCGGGGGGGGGACCCGCGCCCGCGCCCGCCGTTCCCCGCCAGTAAAGGCCTTTTTCAAAGACCCACCGTACTGAACAACGTTGAGACCTACGCGAATATACCGTGGATAATCAACAACGGCGCCGAAGCCTTCGCGGCTATGGGCACGGAAAAATCAAAAGGCACCAAGGTGTTTGCCTTGGGAGGCAAGATCACGAATATCGGGCTTGTTGAGATACCGATGGGAACGACCCTCAGGGAAGTCGTTGAGCATATCGGCGGAGGGGTCCCGGACGGGAAAGCGTTCAAAGCCGCGCAGACAGGAGGGCCTTCGGGAGGCTGCATACCGGCGTCTCTTATCGACACCCCGCTTGACTACGAGAGCATGGCGGCCATCGGCTCCATTGTGGGCTCCGGCGGGCTCATCATTATGGATGAGGACAACTGCATGGTGGATATTGCGAAATTCTTCCTTGAGTTCACAATGGACGAGTCCTGCGGGAAATGTTCGCCGTGCCGAATCGGCACCAAGAGGATGCACGAGATATTGGATAAGATCACATCGGGCACCGGCGTTCCGGAGGACATAGACATACTTGAAGAATTGTGCCACCATCTCAAAGCCAACTCTCTGTGCGCTCTCGGACAGACCGCTCCCAACCCTGTGCTTTCCACCATAAAGCATTTCCGCAGCGAGTATGAAGCGCATGTCCGGGATAAAAAATGTCCGGCGGGCATTTGCAAAGACCTTATGGTCTATAAGATAATCGAGGATAAGTGCAAGGGCTGCACGGCGTGTTCACGGGTATGCCCGAACGACGCTATCACCGGCGAGGTCAAAAAGCTGCATGTCATTGACGCCGCGAAATGTATCAAATGCGGCGCCTGTGTGGAAAAATGCAAATTTGACGCGATAATCAAGGAATAAGGCGGGAGAAGGAGATCGATTATGGATACAGTTAAGATCAAAGTCAACGATGTTGTTAAGGTCAAGGTAAACGGCGCTGAGATCGAATGCCCCGCGGGAACCACCGTCTTGGAGGCGGCGCGTCGCGCCGGTTACAGCATCCCGACCCTGTGCTATATGAAAGAAATCAACGCGATCGGCGCTTGCCGCGTTTGCGTTACGGAAGTTACGGGAGCTCGGGGGCTTGTTGCCGCCTGCGTTTATCCCGTGGCCGAGGGCATGGAAATAAACACCAACTCTCAGGCGGCGCTTGAGGCAAGAAAAAAGACCTTGGAACTGATACTCTCAAACCACCGCAAGGAGTGTCTCACCTGCGCGCGCAACCGCAGCTGTGAATTGCAGGCTATGGCCGAGGATTACGGCATAGAGGAAGTGCGCTTCGAAACACAGGCGGACAGGACACCGAAAATCGAACACTCCACCCCGCATCTTGTGCGCGACAACTCAAAATGCATACTCTGCCGCCGCTGCCTCGCGGTATGCAAGGTCAGGCAGGCGGCGTCCGTGATAGGGCCTATCGACCGGGGCTTCAAGACCCATATCGGCTCGGCCTTTGACCGCGATCTGGGTGAGGTCGCCTGTATCAACTGCGGACAGTGCATTTATGTTTGCCCAACCGGAGCGCTGACCGAGGCTGACGATACCGGTAAAGTCTGGGAAGCCTTGGCGGACCCTTCAAAGCATGTGGTTGTCGGCACGGCGCCCGCGGTCCGGGCCGCCATAGGCGAGGAATTCGGCAAAGAGATAGGCACAAACTCCGAAGGCACGATGGTCGCCGCTCTGCGCCGATTGGGATTTGACGCCGTTTTCGATGTGAACGCCTCGGCTGACCTCACCATTATGGAAGAGGGCACTGAATTCATACACCGCTTGAAAGAGGGCGGCGTACTGCCCATGATAACGTCATGTTCTCCCGGCTGGATACGTTTTTGCGAACAGTACTATCCGGAGTTCATCCCGAACCTTTCAAGCTGCAAGAGCCCGCAGCAAATGTTCGGGGCGATGATGAAGAGCTATTACGCCAAGGTAAAGGGCATAGACCCCAAGGACATTTTCGTTGTTACGGTAATGCCCTGCACGGCAAAGAAATTTGAGATAAGACGCGACGATCAGTCGTCGGCAGACGGATTGTGGGATATCGACGTTTCGATCACAACGCGGGAATTGGCCAAAATGATTCGCAGAGTCGGTATAAACTGGGATCTTTTGCCCGAGGAGAAATTCGACCCGGAATTCGGCGATTTCACGGGCGCCGGCTTGATTTTCGGAGCCACCGGCGGCGTTATGGAAGCCGCGCTCCGTACGGTCGTCGAAAAACTCAGCGGCAAAGAGCTCGCGGAATTGGACTTCAGAGAAGTCCGCGGCGTTGAGGGCGTCAAAGAGGCAAGCTATGACGTGGCCGGTACAAATGTCAGAGTGGCGGTGGCCTCAGGTACCGCAAATGCCGCAAAACTGCTCGACAAGATCAAACGCGGCGAGGCGGATTATCACTTTGTTGAGATCATGTGCTGCCCCGGCGGCTGCGTGAACGGCGGAGGCCAGCCGATACAGCCCGGCATATTGCGTAACTTTGTGGATCTCAGGGTGCAGCGCGCCAGAGCGCTGTATTCAAAGGACGCCACCATGAAACTCAGAAAAAGCCACGAGAGCCCGCTCATGAAAAAGGTATATGCTGAATTTCTCGGCGAACCCGGAGGCCATAAAGCTCATGAACTGCTCCACACAACATATAAAGCGACTCCCAAATACCCGGGATTTACAGCGGAGCAAGCCGCGAAAAAGGGTTGACGCAAAGGCCCTTTAATACCGGAACCGAAGAGCCGGGCAAATAAAAAATGCCCGGCCCTTATTATGTCGGAGAGATATCAATGCTGTATGACGCCGGAAAATGCGATGTTGCGGTCATTGGCGCGGGTCACGCCGGGATAGAGGCCGCGCTGGCCTCGGCGCGCCTCGGCGCGGATACCGTTTGCTTTACGCTTAACCTTGACTGCGTCGGGAACATGCCGTGCAACCCCGCCGTGGGAGGCACCGGCAAAGGCCACCTTGTCCGTGAACTTGACGCTTTGGGAGGGGAGATGGCCAAAGCCGCCGACGCCGCTTGCATACAGTACAGGATGCTGAACAGGGGCAAGGGGCCGGCCGTTCACAGCCTGAGGGCGCAAGCCGACAGACGCAAATATCAGTCGGTCATGAAACATGCCCTTGAAATTCAAAACGGACTGAGGATAAAGCAGGCCGAGATCGTCGATATAGGCGTCAAAAACGGAAAAGTCACGTCCGTAACGACCGGAACGGGCGCGGTATACGGCTGCCGGGCAGTCGTTATCTGCACGGGGACTTATTTGAGGAGCCGCGTTATAATCGGGGACGTCACGGTCGAATCCGGACCTGACGGCTTGACCGCCGCCGGCCCGCTCGGGCGGCGGCTCTTTGATCTCGGCGTCAATATCAGGCGCTTTAAGACAGGCACGCCTCCGAGGATAAACGCTCGCACGGTCGATTTTTCCAAGATGGAGATTCAGCCCGGAGACGAGAATCCGGAGCCGTTTTCTTTTGAGACTGAAAACATACCGATAAACACGGCCGTATGTTATCTGACATATACGAATGAAAAAACGCATGAAGTAATAAAAAGGAACCTGCATCGAAGCCCCTTGTTCTCGGGAGTGATCGAAGGAACGGGCGCTCGTTATTGCCCGTCGATCGAAGATAAGGTCGTTCGCTTTGCGGATAAAAAACGCCACCAGCTGTTTATCGAGCCGATGGGTTCGGATACCGAGGAATTGTATATTCAAGGGTTCTCATCGTCGCTCCCGGAAGATGTGCAGATCGAGATGATGCGGACGATAGCGGGCCTGGAGCGCGCCGAGATGACCCGTGCGGCCTATGCGATAGAATATGACTGCGCGGACCCGACTGAGCTTTCTCCGGCGTTGGAATTCAAAAAAATATCCGGCCTGTTCGGCGCGGGGCAGTTCAACGGCACGTCCGGATATGAGGAAGCGGCGGCTTTAGGCTTTACGGCGGGTGTGAACGCCGCGAGATCCGTTAAAGGGGCAGAGCCTTTGATTTTGAGACGCGTCGACGGATATATAGGAACGCTGATAGACGACCTTGTTACAAAAGGCACGGACGAGCCTTACAGAATGATGACTTCGAGGTCCGAATACAGGCTTTTGCACAGACAGGACAACGCGGACTTGAGGCTCATTTCGACGGGATACGAACTCGGGCTTATTTCACAAGAGCGATATGACCGCGTTTTGAATAAGTATAAGACGGCGGATGAAGAAATAAAAAGACTGGAAAGGACCTTTATCGCGCCGACTCCGGAGCTGTGCGAATTTTCAAGGTCAACAGGTACGACGCCTCCTGTTTCGGGAATCAGTCTTGCCGACCTGCTTCGCCGTCCGCAGATAAGCTACGAAAAGCTGAAGCCTTTTGATGCGGACAGGCCCGAGCTGCCCAAAGCGGTGACAGATTCGGCGGAGATATCCCTGAAGTATGAGGGATATATAAAGAGGCAGCTGAAACAGGTCGAAGAATTTGCCGGAATGGAGAACAAAAGGCTTCCCCTTGATATAGATTATGAAAAGATCGGCGGTCTGCGTACGGAGGCGAGACAAAAACTTGCGAAGATCCGTCCGGAAAACTTCGGCCGGGCAAGCAGGATATCCGGAGTTTCGCCGGCGGATATCACGGCTCTTATGATATATATCGAGGGCCTCAAAAAGGATGGACCGAAGGTCTGAGATTGACCTGATCATTACCGGCGCAAAATCTGTTTTACGGCCGCCGCGATCAGCTTATTCCTTGATCGTGGTTGATCAGAACCGTTTTTACGATTTCGGCGATCGCCTTTATTACCGGCACGGAAACGGAATTGCCGAGTTGCTTATACAGATGAACATCAGCAACCGCAAAGGAAAAAGTGTCAGGATAACCTTGCAGGCGCGCCCATTCCCGCGGAGTCATCTTTCGGATACCTTCTGTGTTGATTTTGCCTTTGATCTTCGTCATCGGCGTTAAATCGGTCTGCCTTTTATCGATCAGCAAGTTGCGCTCTTTGCCCATGCCACCGCACACGATCGCTCCCGCGACATCATCCCATTCCCGAATTTCATAACCGAAGCCATGCCCTTTTGCTTCGTGCCTTGCACGATGACGGCGGAGTGTTTCAACGTATACTTCACTCAGATAATACTTTGCCGGCACCGGCTGCTCTTCGATGATGTCGCGGATCCTTTTGCTTGAATCGGTTGAAAGCGGAAATTTAAAGCCGGAACTGTCGATATCGTTTCGGAACGCAACGATGTAGATGCGCTCTCTGTTCTGCGGAACGCCGTAATCCTTGCTGTTGAGCACGCTTGTGTGAACTGTATACCCGATCTCAGTCAATGTGCCTTTTATAATATCGAAAGTACGCCCTTTATCGTGACCGGCCAAACCTTTAACGTTTTCGCAAAAAATGACTTTGGGTTTATGGTGGGCGCATATGCGCGCAACATCAAAAAAGAGAGTGCCGCGCGACATGCCCTTATAGTCATCGGAGAAGCCTTTTTTTGCCCCGGCGAGGCTGAACGCCTGACACGGAAAGCCCGCTAAGCAAATATCGAATGACGGAATGACTTTTTCGTCGATTTGCGTTATATCACCTGATATTTCAACCGAACCCGGGAAATTTGCACGGTATGTTTGCTGCGCCTTTTCATCCCACTCGCTGATAAAAACAGTATCCGAACAATCGCCGAATGCTTGATCAAAACCAAGCCGGATACCGCCGATGCCGGCGAATAAATCGATTGACTTCAGCTGTATCATACGCCGTAATCCCCCTTGCCGTTATCGGCATGTATACGTTCGGCTTCCGCAATTTATCGCAGCTGCCGGCAGACGTCTTCTTCCAGGTATCTGTATATGGCAGTGATGTATCATATGATTCATCGAAAATCAATATGAAAATTTTAAACGGCGCCCGGACCGGCTTATACTGTATCACCTGTTTGGCTGAGAATCGGAAACTGTAATTTAAGGATTTCTCAAGGCCATTGAAGCTGAGCCGACGAATCCGCGCGGGGCTGAATGAAATTCTTCAAAACTGTTGCTTTACTTCGCTAATCCGGTATAATGATTTTTAATATTATCATTGGAGGTTCGGGATGAAAAAGATCAAGCTGACTGCGATACTTGCGATGTTTGCGATGTGTTTTGCGCTTATTGCCGGCTGCTCCGGCAATAACGCCGCCGCGCCGAACACAGGCCCCGGCACGGTGTCGGGCGGCGCCGAAGCGAGCGACATGGAATACATCAGGGGCAAAGGGAAAATGACGATCGGATACACCGTATTCGAGCCGATGAATTATACCGACGACGGCGGCAACTTCACCGGTTTTGACACGGAGTTTGCCTTGGCTGTCTGCGGAAAACTGGGCGTTGACCCCGATTTTGTCGAAATAAACTGGGATACAAAGGAAATAGAGCTTGAAGCCAAGAGCATAGACTGCGTCTGGAACGGCATGACGATAACTCCCGAGCGCGCCGCCAATATGTCCATAACCCTGCCTTATGTTAAAAACGCGCAGGTGATAGTGGTCAAAGCCCCCGGCAGCGTTACTTCCACCGCCGATCTCATAGGAAAAACGGTCGTGGCCGAAGTAGGCTCCGCAGGAGAAATGCAGATAATCGGAAGTGAAGACGAAGAAGCCGAGGAAAATCTTGCCAAAGCCAACTATATTTCCATGGCAAAACAGACGGATTGCCTTGTTGAAGTAAAAGCCGGCACCGCCGACGCCTGTGTGCTTGACAGGACTCTGGCGGAAACAATGGTGGGCGAAGGCACGGATTTTGCCGATCTTGTCATTGTGAAGGGGATCGAATTGGCGGAAGAGGAATACGGCGTAGCTTTCAGAAAAGGCAGCGACGTGACGGTCATTGTCGACGAGATAATCATCGAACTCGTGAGGGACGGCACTATGACGCAACTGGCAAAAAAATATGAGCTTTTACTTGCGCCCGACATCCACAAGTATGCCACGACGACCGGGTAAAAAAACGCTCGCTTACCCGGGACAGGCGGAGTTTTCCGCCTGTCCCGGTCGCAATTGAGACGGAGCGGATCATTATGAGTTTTTCCGTTATCATGGGCAGATTGCTCGAGAGCTTTTTGATAAACTGTGAGATCTTTTTTATTACATTAGCTTTGGGCCTGCCTTTCGGGCTCGTTATTTCTTTCGGCTCAATGAGCCGGATAAAGCCTTTGCGGTTTGTTACCAAAACATTTGTCTGGATCATCCGCGGCACGCCTTTGATGCTGCAGATAATCGTGGTGTTTTACGGGCCGGGGCTTATTTGGGGCGGCGACGCCATGGGCAGGCTTGAAGCTGCGATGATTGCGTTCGCGGTCAATTACGCCTGCTACTTCTCCGAGATATTCCGCGGAGGGATACAGAGCATAAGCGCGGGGCAAAAAGAGGCCGGGCAGGTGCTCGGCATGACAAAGTCCCAAATATTCTTTAAAATAACTCTTCTGCAGGTCATAAAGCGTATAGTGCCGCCGATGGGCAATGAATTCATTACGCTTGTTAAAGACACTTCGCTTGCAAGGATCATCGCCAACAAGGAAATAATCATGATGGCGCAGGAATATGTAGCGAAAGCGCTCATTTGGCCGCTTTTTTCCACGGCGATTTTTTTCCTTGCGGCCTGCGGGCTTTTGACCCTGCTTCTCGATTACACGGAGAGAAAACTCAGTTATTTCAAATAATCGGAACCGGATGTGTAAAGACCCGCAAGGTATATGATATAAGAGCGGGGGAGAGGAGATGCGGCGGGATGCCCGTGCTTGAAGTAAAAGGGCTTCAAAAAAATTTCGGGGAGAACGCTGTGCTTCGGGATATCGGATTTTCTCTGGAAAAAGGCGAGGCCGTTTCGATAATCGGTTCTTCCGGCAGCGGGAAAACCACTTTGCTGCGGTGCCTGAATTTTATCGAAAGGCCTGACGGGGGAATTATTTCCGTCAACGACGAAGTTATTTTTAACGCCGAGGACCCGAGTACGCTGAAAGAGAACGAGATAAGAAAAAAAAGGCTGCATTTCGGTTTGGTCTTTCAGAATTTTAACCTGTTTCCTCAGTATACCGCCCTCGAAAACGTAAAACTTGCCTCGGAATTACTGGCAAAAGAAAGACCGGATTACAAGCGCGAAAAAAAAGAGATACTTGCGGGTATAGACGCGGGCGTACGCGAACTGCTCAAACAGATGGGCCTGTCGGACAAGCTTGATCACTACCCGCACCAACTGTCGGGAGGGCAGCAGCAGCGCGTTGCCATTGCGCGGGCTTTGGCGCTTGAACCCGACATTTTATGCTTTGACGAGCCGACAAGCGCGCTTGACCCCGAATTGACGGGAGAAGTGCTGAGAGTTATTAAAGCTTTGGCTGATAAACACACGACGATGATAATAGTGACGCATGAAATGCAGTTTGCGAAAGAGGTTTCAACCGGGGTTATATTCATGGATGACGGCGTTATTGCGGAGCAGGGGACTCCCGATGAGGTTTTCGGGAATCCGAAAAACGACAGGACAAGGCATTTTCTTGCCGGATATACCGGGTAATTGCCGGATCGGGAGAGAACGTATGCGGAGAATACAAAAATATATTGCCCCGGTTTTGATTATTTGCTTTGCCGGGTGCTTATGCTCGTGTGACAATGAAACCGGCGGAGAGTACCGAACGATCGAGACCGTGGCCCAAGACCGGCTGACGATAGCTTTTCGCAAGGGGGACAGGCTCCGCGACACTGTTACGGCCGCTTTAAAGGTCTTAGCCGACGAAGGTGTGACAGCACAAATCTCGGTTCGCTGGTTCGGACGGGATATCACCATGATAGAGGGGCGCCGCAGCGCGACGGCGGAACTCGGATATACGATAGAACCGAGGACATTCATAGCGGGCCTCTGCGCGTCAGGTCCGCCGATGAACGTCAGACAGCAGGATAAATACAGCGGCTTTGACGCTGAGCTTGCCGCGGCCGTATGCGAAAAGTTGGGGTGGGAACTCAAACTCCGGGCCGTTCTTCCCGAAAACGCCGCTGTGGAATTGGCGGCCGGAAACATTGACGCGGCGTGGGGGCTCGGCGGAGCTGATGCGGACGCATTCGATTTATCTCCGCCTTATACCGATAATCGGACCGTACTGATAGTTCCCTCCCGGTCCGGCATTAAAAAAACGGGACATCTGAACGGTAAAACGCTCGGGATAAGAAATTCGGATACCTACCTTTTGGAAACCGGCGCGGCTTTTATCTCGGGAATGGAAAAAATAAATGTCTATTTCGACTCGGGAGCGCTTTTTACCGCGCTGAACAACGGTCAGTGCGACGCTGTTTTGACCGACAGTCTCGTTCTTGCGTATTATTTGTTCGTTAACGGAAAAACATAGCGCAACCGGGAGCCGGACCCTATGCGGTCCGGCTTTTGACGTTTTCGGCTGAGACCCTTATATGCTTCGGAAGTGTATGTTTTCGGCAAATATGAAAGGATGTTATCGGTGAAAAGGCTGAACAAACGGATCGTCTTGATCTCAGCCGTCGGAGTGAGCATTGCGATCGGCTTTCTGTATGCGTGGAGCGTGGTCAGCAAGGGGCTTATCAATGAGTTGGGCTGGACCGGCAAACAGGCGTCCGTGCCGTATACCGTTTATACCGTGTTTATGGCGTTGGGTTTTTTCGCGTCGGGGCGGCTTCAGGACCGGTTAGGCCCGAGAGTGTGCGTTACGGCTTGCGCTGTAATGATGGGCGGCAGTCTGGTTTTGTGCGGCCTTTTCACAACGCCTGTTATTGTTATGCTGAGCTTCGGCGTTATTTGCGGAGTCGGAGTGGGCGCGGGCAACGCCGCGTCGCTTGCTCCCCCTTTAAAATGGTTCCCGGCCTCAAAAAAAGGCATGGTTTCGGGGGCGGTCCTCGCGGGCATCGGATTTTCGGCTGTTTTGTATTCGCCTCTCGCGGATTTTCTTACGGGCGCCGTCGGAGTCTCAAATGCATTCCTTGTTTTCGGAGCGCTCGCGTTCGCGATCATATTTCCGCTTTCTTTTAATATACACGATCCTCCGCCCGGCTATGACAGGGAAATCGGCCGCGTTGCCTCAAGCGGGGAGATCGCGCGGGCGGAAAAGGCCGAAACTCCGGCGCGGCAAACGGAAGGCCGCGATATATCTTCAAAAGAGATGCTGAAGACGTCCGGTTTTTGGCTGATGTTCGCAATATTTGCTTTTTCCTCGTCTTCGGGACTTATGATCATAGCCCATGCGGCGAAGATCGCTCAAGTGCAGGCCGGTTGGGAGGGCGGCTTCCTCCTTGTTATCGTATTAAATCTCTTTAATATGGCGGGAAGATTTTTGGGCGGCGCGATTTCGGATAAGATCGGACGGCTGCCGACGCTCAGGATCATTCTTGCTGTTCAGGCTCTGAATATGGCGTTGTTCGGGTCCTACAGCGCCGTTTTCGGGATGGCCGCGGGAATCGCGGCGGTGGGTTTTTGCTACGGGACCGTATTCGCCGTCATGCCGACCTTGACGGCGGACCTGTTCGGTCTTTTAAATTTCGGATCGAATTACGGTACCTTGTATTTGGCGTGGGGCATAGGCGGCATCATAGGCCCTATGGCCGGAGCCGTCATCTATGACGCGACTTTCGCTTATTCGGCGGCTTATATCATAGCCGGCGCGCTGAGCGCCGTGTCCCTTGTCCTCGCGTTTGCGCTGCGCAAAGCGAAGGCAGCCTGACGGCAAAGCTGCGGGCGGCGGTCATGTTTTCGCGGCTATGGAGGTTTTCCAGCGGCCGAGTTTTTCATATATGAAGCCGACCGGGACGGATGAGACGGGAGCTATCGCGCAGGCGATGAATATCCCGACCGGCCCCCAAAGGCCGTTCATAAAGATCGAAAGAGGTATCCGGACGAGGACGCAGTTTACAAATGAACTGAACAGCACGCATAAAGTATGCCCGGCGCCGATCATAAGCGAGTGGTATATCAGGAAGATCGCGTAGAAAAGCTGGGAGACTATTTCTATACGCAGATTCAAAACGGCGGGGCCTGAAACTTCGGGGTCGCTGATGAATAGAGCCACGAGCTGCGGCGCGAAGATCTCAACGACGATCACGGTGACAACAGACGTTAAAAGAGCTATCCTCATTGCGGAATAAAGAGTCTTCTTCGCCCTGTCATACAAAGAGGCGCCGAGATTTTGGGCTATCATGGCCGCCGCACCGGTGGTCAAAGACGAGATCAGCTGCATTGAAAAGTCTTTGATTTTAGTGCTTATGCCGTTCGCCGCCGAAAGAGCGACGCCGTAATCGTTCACAAGCCGGGTGACGGTAAGCCACGAGAGGCCCGCAATTGACATTTGTACGGCGCAGGGAATGCCGAGTTTCAAGATGATCAGGACTTTACCGGCCTGCATTTTGAAATATTTTTTTTCAAAGGAGAATATTTCTTTTTGCCGCGTTAGATAATGAAGCGCAAGCCCGAAGGACAGCGCCTGCGCCGCGACTGTCGCCGCGGCGGCTCCCGCCGTCCCCCACTTGAAAACTCCGATAAAGATCATATCCAAAACGACGTTGGTCACCGTCGAAGCAATTATGAAGTGAAGGGGTTTTCCTGAATTTCCCACGGCGCGCAGTATGGCGGCCAAGGCGTTGTAACCGAAAACAAAAAGAAAACCGCAGGAGCAGATCTGCAGATAAGCAAGCGACTCTTCCGGGGCGGGGGCCTTCAGCGCCGATAAAAAGAAGCGGCTGCAAACGAAAAAAACGACCGTGGAAACCGTTCCTATGCCGGCGAAAAGCGTGAAAAAAGAACCGATCGCGTACTCGAGGTTCTCTTTGTCCTTATTCCCGAAGTATTGTCCCGCGAGTATGCCGCCCCCGGTAGCTATACCTATGGCGATTTGCGTGACGATCCTTGTTATCTGCCCGGAGTTGCTGACCGCCGAAGCGCCCGCGCTCCCCAAAAAGCGGCTGACGATCAGCATATCCGCGACCCCGTAAAGCGATTGCAGTATGCTTGCGACCATTATCGGAACGGCGTATCGGATAAGCCGGGCGCTTACGCTTCCCTCTGTCAGATCCGTTCGGGCGCTTACCGCCATATCTTCACCTCTTTTGCCCGGCCCTCATATCGGTTTTACGATCCGGGATCGTAACGTATATCATAAGTGTCCTGCATCAGCCGGACGAGACGGAGTATCGCATCGTTGTACGGTGTTGAAACTCCGTGTTTTTTCCCTTCCCTGACGACGGCGCCGTTCAAAAAATCGATCTCGGTCTTTCGTTTTCTGTATGAATCGATCAGAGCCGATACATAGTGGAATGTTTTTACTCTGCTCCGGTCAAAAGGCGGTTTGCCCGTCCTGTCGATCAAATAGTCGTTGATATTCAGCTCGATTCCTTTTGCGCGGGCCACTTCGCAGGTTTCGCGGGCCACTTCGTTCATTAGCAAATAGCCGTCCTCGCGGGTCGACATATCTTCATTTGAGAGCTGCAAAAGAGCGCCCAAGCCGTTGTACATGACATTCAGGCACAGTTTGTCCCAAATAAATCTTTCGGTACTGTCGCCGCACCTCGCCGGCATTCCGCCCGCTTGCCAGAGTCTCTCAAGCTCGCCGTAAACATGCCGGTACGGCGTTTCGGGTTTTACGGGCGAAAAATCTATCCCTCCCGCGCTGTGCGGAAAACTGAGCCTGCCGCTTATCCTTCCCGGGCCGAGCAAAGCGGCGTTGGATTTTATGACTCCTGTGCCCAAACGCTCCGCTTTGAAATATTTCTCAAGAATATCCGCCGCGCCCACGCCGTTTTGCAGCGTTAAGACCGAGGTGTCCGGGCCGAAAAGCTCAGGGTTCGCCTCAACTGCCGCGGCCGTGTCATAGCATTTGACCAAAACGATCACAGCGTCGCAGACTCCGGCCTCGCTCCCGCTTGTGAAAGCGCCGTCGGGAAAAACGCGCTGTATTTCCGGGCAATCGTCCAATTCCATAACAAGGCCGGTTTCCCTTATCGCTTTCATATGCTCATCAAAGACGTCGACGAAATACACTTCGCCGCCGCCTTTCTTCAAGTGTGCCCCTATCAAAGACCCCATGGCCCCTGCGCCCAGTATGCCGATCTTCATCGCCTTTCACCTTCGATCGTATGTGTTTTCCGGTTCATGCTCAGCCTTCGAGCCGTTTTCGGACTGCGGATATGAAGCTGATGTAATCGACCGCACTCACGCCGCCGGATTCGCACAAAGCCGCGAGATCGCCGGTCATGACGCCGTCGTCAATGGTTTTTATACACGCATTTTCGAGTCTTTCGGCAAATGATACGAGCGCGCCGCCGCCGTCGATCTCCCCGCGTTTTTTCAGCGCCCCGGACCACGCGAAAAGGGTCGCCGCGGGGTTTGAGGAAGTCGTTTCGCCTTTAAGATATCTGTAATAGTGCCGGGTGACGGTGCCGTGCGCCGCCTCATATTCAAAATTTCCGTCGGGACTCACAAGAACGCTGGTCATCATGGCAAGCGAACCGAAAGCGGAGGCGAGCATATCGCTCATAACGTCGCCGTCATAGTTTTTGCAGGCCCATATAAAGCCGCCTTCCGAGCGGATAACGCGGGCGACGGCGTCGTCGATGAGAGTGTAAAAGTATTTTATGCCGAGTTTTTCGAAAAGCGGTCTGTATCCGGTCTCAAATGTTTCCTCAAAAATCGATTTGAAAGTTTGGTCGTATTCCTCGGATATGGTATCTTTGGCCGAAAACCACAGGTCCTGTTTTACGGAAGCGGCGTATTCGAAACAAGCCCGCGCGAAAGACCGGATGGAGCCGTCGGTGTTATACTGCCCCTGAATAACGCCCGGCCCGTCAAAATCAAATATCGTCCGGCGAAATTCCTTTTTATTCTCATAAGTATACAAAAGCTCCGCCCTGCCGGGGCCTGTAACTCTGTGCTCAACGTTTTTGTATACGTCGCCGTAAGCGTGGCGGGCTATGGTTATGGGTTTTTTCCAGCTGCGCACCGCGGGGCTTATGCGGCTTGTTATTATCGGGGTGCGGAACACGGTCCCGTCCAATATGCCGCGTATCGTGGCGTTCGGGCTTTTCCACATTTGCTTCAGCTTATATTCTTCAACGCGCCCGGCGTTCGGGGTTATCGTCGCGCACTTGACCCCCACCCGGTGCTTTTTTATCGCTTCCGCGGCGTCTTTTGTGACTTTGTCGCCGGTCTTGTCCCTGTTCGGCAGGCCCAAGTCGTAATAATCCGTTTTGAGTTCGACATAAGGCGTGATGAGTTCGCTTATTATGACCTGTCGGAGGACCCTTGTCATCTCATCTCCGTCCATATCGACTATGGGGTTTTGCATTATTATTCCGCCCAATTTCGAGTTCTCCTTTATTTGCGGCGTCGGGCCGCGTAATAATTCATAAGGCAGCCGGCCGCTAAAATACGCCGCTCCTCCTCCGTGAGCTCCGGAAGATAAAAAACGATATCGCGCACAGCGCCGCCCGAGATCGTTTTTGCGGGGATTTCGGCCGCGCCGGATAAAACGGCAGAGCGTATGCCGGGGATATAGATATGATCGCCGGGCAGATGATCAAAGCCGTTTTCTCTTGCCGTCGTGAAGGGCAGTATGCCCCAGTTGATACAGTTGGATCGGTAGCGTTTTGTCGCGTACTCGAAGCAGATATTGGCGCAGCCTCCGAGTATCCTCTGGCAGGAGGCGGCCTGTTCCCGCGCCGAGCCGTCTCCCGGCTTTTCGGCGAAGATGCACGAACCGAGCCGGGCGCTTTTTATGTCTTCTCCGGACAATTCCGGCAGATCGTATATAGATCGCAGCTTTTCGGAAACAATTCCGGCCGAGCGCTCCTTTTCCTCGGTTTGGATCCTCTCCGCGCGGCCGACGTACTCGGGGTCTTTGCGGGAAAGGGTGAACGAAGCCAGTTTCCGGGGGTTGGAACGGTATGACGAAGCGTCGCCTGACGGAATCAGCTCGTCGGTGGTCGTGACGGGGTCGTGTATGACGCAGGCGAGTTCGAGCAGCAGATTTTCGGGCAGATCGGGGATATCCGGCCACAGGGTTATGTTAGGGCCGAAGCGCAGCGAGGCTTTGGGGTCGGCTTTCCCGAAACCGTCGTACACTCTTTTGTCATATATTTCTTTGTCAAAAGCATAAGGCCGGCGCTCCGGCGTCTTATATTCGATTTCGGCCGCCGAGGTCAATATACCGCGGTTTCGGGCGCTCGCGGCAATTGAGCGGGCGTCCGCTAACATTACGGCGGCGATTTGGCCGTCGGCGGGTTTGGAGCCTTCGCGGTTGGGGAAATTTCTTGTGGTATGCCGGAGGGACAGAGCGTTGTTTGAGGGGACGTCGCCGGCGCCGAAGCAGGGGCCGCAAAAACACGGTTTAAAAACGGCGCCCGCGGCTGTAAGCTTTTGCATTGCGCCGCTTTTTATGAGTTCGTTCAAGACCGGAACGCCGGAGGGATATACGGACAAAGAAAAATAACCGCTGCCTGTATCATGCCCGTTTAAAACGGCCGCCGCCTCCTCAATATTGTCAAACATGCCTCCGGCGCAGCCCGCTATGATACCTTGATCCGTCTGCAGCCTACCGTTTGTGATCTTGTTTGTCAGTTCGATCTCAGCTATGCCTTCCGATTGCTCATAAGCGCGTTTTTCCGCCTCCCGGAGTATGTCGCCCGGGTTTTTTATCAGCTCCGCCAAGGTATAGGCCTCGGACGGATGGAAAGGCAGGGCGGCCATAGGCTCGATCTTTGAGAGGTCAATGGTGATCATGCAGTCGTAATACGCGCCGTTTTTGGGCTCTGTTTTTCTGTATTCATCTTCTCTGCCGTGGGCCGCGAGCCATTCGCGCACTTTTTCGTCCGTCTCCCAAACGGAGCTTAAACAGGCTGTTTCCGTTGTCATTACGTCGATCCCGAACCGGTAATCGATGGGCAGAGCTTTAACGCCGGGACCGGCAAATTCCAATATTTTGTTTTTCACGAATGAGTTTTTATATACTGCCCCGCACAGAGCGACAGCGACGTCGTGCGGCCCCACTCCCCGGCTCGGGGAACCCGTCAAATATACCAAAACCACTTCCGGCACTGTCGTGTCGTAAGTTTCCCCGAGCAGCTGCTTTACGATTTCCGGGCCGCCCTCGCCTATGCCCATGGTTCCCAAGGGGCCGTAGCGGGTGTGGCTGTCGGAGCCCAATATCATTTTGCCGCAGCTGGCCATCATTTCCCGGGCGTATTGATGTATGACGCAGAGGTTCGCGGGAACGTATATCCCGCCGTATTTGACGGCCGCGGACAGGCCGAAAACATGGTCGTCCTCGTTTATCGTGCCGCCGACGGCGCAAAGGCTGTTATGGCAGTTGGTCAGAACATAGGGAAGGGGAAAGCGCTCCAACCCGGAAGCCGCGGCCGTTTGGATTATCCCGACGTAAGTGATGTCGTGGGAAATAAGGCTGTCGAATTTCAATTCGAGCCGGGACATGCCGGCGGATGTGTTGTGCGCTTTCAGTATCGGGTAAGATATCGTCTTCTCGCGGCCGGCTTCGCGGGAATCCCCCGCTTCGGGCCGGGGCTTGCCGTCCTGCCAAAAAACGCCGGCGGGATTTAATTGTATCATATGGGATATTCCGCTCCTTGTTTGCTTTTTGCGGTCAGTATACCGGATTTGCGCGGGGTAATCAATCATCCGGGATTTTCCGCCTCATTGTCCCGCAATTTCCGGCCGATTCGAAGAAACAAGACCCGGGGTATTCCCCGGGCCTTGTATTTGCTGTTGGTTTGGTTTGTGCTGAGAGTTGCTCGTTTAGGGAATCATGAAGATCAATACCACTTTAGCTGTGACGCTGTCGGGATAGGTGTCGCCCTTAGGCACTACTATGATCGAGTTGATATCCGGGCGGGCTTCGCGGATGTTTCCTTCATGGAGCTGGCGCTGAGGTCCGGTCAC
>WRJA01000047.1 GCA_009782435.1 Oscillospiraceae bacterium | reverse complement strand
TATCGCTCGGACTAACCGAAATATCGCCCGGTTTGCTTGCCGCGGGCAAATCAACGCCTTTCTTCTCCATATAATAAAGCATTAAACACAGCGCGTCCTGAGCCATCTCTATTGCATCCGTGATGCTTTCGCCCTGTGTATAGCAACCCTCAATGTCGGGAAAATACACGCAATACCCTCTCGCCTCTTCGTCCGGTTCAAAAACAGCCGGGTATACATGCTTTGCCATTCTGACCGCTCCTTCCTATTTCAAACCTGCGTCTTTGAATATTCTGTTCAATGTTCCCTTTTTTACATCCTGCGAATCATGCCTGCCGACTTGGAATACTCTGTTTGTCTTTGGGCTGTACCAGTTTTCATGATTACTGCCTTCACTGTCTTTATAGCAGCCATATTGCCTCAATATCTTTTTGAGTTCAGAACACTTCATGTATTCTTTCTCCCGCCCCCCCTGTAATATACTCCTTATTATGCTCCTTGTCAATGGATTTTGAAGACCGGATTCACGGGCGTTGGCCGGCGCTGCGCCGCGCTTCCTTCGCGCCGGCCGCCGTTCACAAAACCAAAATAAAAGTGCCTATCGTGATCAATATCCCGCCTATTACGGATTTGATGTCTATGGTTTCTCTCAACAAAACGAACGCGAGCGCCATGCTTATCACAACGCTGAACTTATCTATGGGGACGACTTTTGAGACCTCGCCCGTCTGCAGGGCTTTATAATAAAACAGCCACGACAAACCCGTGGCGCAGCCCGAAAGAATAAGGAATATCCAGCTTTTTTGTCCTATACCGGCAACTTCGCTCTGTTTGCCGGTAATAAAAACAATACCCCACGCCATTATCAGAACAACAACGGTCCGAACGGCGGTCGCCAGATTCGAATTGACATTCTCTATACCTATTTTCGCCAATACCGACGTCAGCGCGGCAAATAACGCCGAGAGCAGCGCATACAATACCCACATACACGGTACCTTCCCTGTTTTATACCGGTTCGCAATAAAACGTATATGTTTTATTGCGAACCGGCAAAATTAGCCTATACCGTCGGCGACGGTGCGTTTTACGGGCAGATGGTCGAAATATGCAGTCCGATATCCGATACCGCGGTCGGGTATCTGTCTATCCTCGATCCGTCATGCGTCGGGACTATGCGATCAACATTTCCGCCCACTCTGTCCATAATACGCTGGAAAATCTTCAGGGAATTCATGGGCGAGCCGACCCCGAAGTGGATGTTCGGTATAAACCCGGGATTTCCCGGCGCGCCGGAGAAGTTTTCAGGTCTGTTGCCCACGTCTCCCGTAATAACAAAAGTCGCCGCCGAACCGTTTTGCTGCGTATCGACAACAACGCAGGCCGACGAGAAGCTGTGTTCAAATTCTCCGGCTAAGATGTGGATCCCCGGGAAAAGATCGTTTTTATCGCCGTCCAAAAGCGTAAGCCGGCCTTCTTTATCAAGCTCTTCCAACACTATCAAGTCCGCCGGATCGAAGGTCCCGTCTCCGAGCGTTTTGAGAAGCGGATCGGCCATGACCTCAGTCCAGCAGCGCAGCTCCTCTTTTTGCACATAAAACATGGCGTTCGGATAGGATGTGACGCCGCCCGCGTGATCCCAATGCAGATGCGTCAAAATTACAGCGTCGATGTCAGCGCAGGTCAGGCCGACGGTGTTTAAGACTTCTTCCGGGGTTTTTGCGTTTTCCGCAAAAGCCTCATCGATCATTTGCTGTTTTTCGGGGATGCTGACTTCAACTCCGCTGTCGACCAAAATGTTGAGGCCCTCGCCGCGCAGAAGCGTCATCGCGAAAGGCGAATAGAGGACTTCTCCGAACATGTATTTGAAGTCAAACGCGAAATCAGCCGGGAAACCCTTGGTATAAGCGACCTCTAAGACGTCGATACTGTAATGCGTCCCTTCGGCTTTACCGGCGATCCCGCCGTCGTATAAAAGTCCGAGCAGAACAACGGCTTCGGCGCGCGACAGATTTTCGCTTTCGGTAAAGCTGTCGTTTAAGGCGGCGATGAGTTTTTCGGCGCTCTCCTCGTCCGCCTCCCGCTCGACGACGCCTGTAAGAGCGGCTATCGCCTCCTCGCGGGTAATGGGATCTCTCGGCCTGAGCGTCCCGCCGTTGCCGGAGAGAAGGTTGTTATTCAGGGCTTTGGCAAACTCCGCAAAAAACCAGTCCCCCGCCTTGACATCGGAAATACCGGACAGATCCAAAGCGCCTCCATATCCCATCAGGCGGTTGACCGCGGTGACAAATTCAGCCCGCGTGATGTTGTCGTCCGGTCTGTAGTTCCCTTCCGGGTTTTTGGCAAACCATCCCATGTTTACGGCTTTATCAATGTCGCTTTTTGCCCAATGAGTTTCATAGTCTCCGGCCATCGCCGCCGCCGGAAGCATTGCGATGATGAATACCAATGCCAGGACGAACGCATGGAAACGTTTTAACGCTCTTTTCATGACAAACCTCCAAATAATTTTTTATTTTAATACCGGCTCATCCGGCATTTTAATCACTTGAAAATCATTATACAGCAGGGTTTTATGTTTTTCAACGGCTGAAAACCGTTCCCTTTAAAGCTCATCTAAAAATCCAAGGTCGCAAAATAATCCTCGGGGGTTTCGGCGCGTCTTATCATCTCAAATCCGCCGTTTTTGCAAAGGAGTATCTCGGCGCTTCTCAGCTTGCCGTTGTAATTGTAACCCATCGAATGACCGTGAGCGCCTGTGTCATGTATGATGACATGATCGCCTATATCAATGTCCGGAAGCCATCTGTCCGCGGCAAATTTGTCGTTATTTTCGCACAGGCTTCCCGTTACGTCAAACAAATGATCGGCGGGGGCTTCCTCTTTGCCGGATACCGATATATGGTGATAGGCGCCGTATATTGCAGGGCGCATCAGATCGCAGGCGCAAGCGTCAAGCCCGATATAGTCTTTATGTATATGCTTTTTATGTATGGCTGTGGTCACAAGACAGCCGTAGGGGGCTAACATAAACCTTCCCATTTCGGTGCAGATCGCGACGTCTCCCATGCCGGCCTGCGCCAATATCTGATCGTAGGCCTTGCGCACCATTTCCCCCACTTCATAAATATCGACGGGTTTCTGATCCGGCCTGTAGGGTATGCCGACTCCGCCGGACAGATTGACAAAACCTATATGTACGCCGATCTCGTCACGCAGCTCGACGGCCAACCGAAAAAGCTGAGCCGCCAAAGCCGGATAGTATTCGTTGGCGACTGTATTACTGGCGAGAAAAGCGTGCAGGCCGAATTCTTTTGCTCCTTTTTCCTTGAGCAGACGAAATGCCTGGAACATCTGAGGCTTCGTAAGGCCGTATTTTGCTTCCCCGGGAGTGTCCATGATCATATTGCTTATTTCAAAGTTGCCGCCCGGATTGTAGCGGCAGGATATTTTTTCGGGTATGTATCCTATTGATCTTTCCATAAAATCTATATGCGTTATATCGTCGAGATTGATTATCCCGCCCAGTTTCGCGCAATACTTGAAATCTTTTTCCGGCGTATCGTTTGAAGAAAACATTATGTCATCCCCTGTGATACCCAGTCTTTCGCAGAGCATCAATTCCGTGAGGGACGAACAGTCCATGCCGCAGCCCTCTTCATGCAGTATCTTCATAATCGTCGGATTCGGAGTGGCTTTGACGGCAAAGTATTCCTTAAAGCCCGCGTTCCATGAAAACGCCTCGTTCACTCTCGCGGCGTTTTCCCTGATGCCCTTTTCGTCATAGAGATGATAGGGGGTGGGGAATTTTCCGGTAATCTCTCTAACCCGGTCCGATGTCACGAATGTTTTTTTCATAATACGCCCGCTCCTTTTTAAAGGGTTATCCCGTTGTTTTTTGCTCCGCATATTCTTTCGGCGCAGTTTTCGCATCTTAAATTCTTATTTGAGCCTTCCCAAAAATACTCCGGATGTTTTTTGTAAGTCACTTCCCATTTCACAAGCAAAACAAGCGACAGCGCGACGAGGCTCAAAGAAAAAAAGCTCTTTATCAAAATCAGGGGAGAGCAGAGCATGAACCAATCCCAATTATATACTCTGCAAGTCACGCAGCAGCGGTTTTTCATCATAATGCTCCGGAAAGGACACCAAAACACAACGCATATGATATCGCAGACATAAAACAATATGCAAATAAGCGCCGTTTCCGCAACGCCTGTCGTTCCGGAAATATGCAGCGCTGCAACCGCCGCGAATATAACAAGCCAGACTCCTGCTACATAAGCGGCTTTTATATTGCTTTCCGCGGCATATTTTCCAAGGGCTCCGGCGTCATAACCTTCGTCTGACGGCGCGAAGTATGATTTTCTGTGCTTTTCGCTTCCCGTTGTGTTAATACCCGCGGGAACGATACCCAAAATCATTTCGACCGCCATAAAGGCCCATATGATATATGCCGTCGTTTTCGCCGCAGCCGGCTCGCCGAAGAAGAAAGCCGCGAATACCGCTCTGTTTGCGATATACGCATAAACCGCGGCGGCAAACACACAAGCTCTTACCGCAAGGCGACACAAATAATTGTAAAACATCCGGCTCACCTTGCGTTTTCGCCCTCCCGTCCGCTTTCGGTCTGTTAACAATACGCGGATTTGCCGGAGCGCCGAAGCCCGCATCATCCTGTATTTGTAATTTTGCATTATACAGTTTATTGCGCCGCGCCGCAAGTAAAATAAAAAAACACGCCGCCCGGCCCGAACAAACAGGTTTTATTGACAAAACGGCGATGCGGTTGTAGAATTCTCAGGCAAGCAACTTCCAATAAATCTCGGAGGTCCGATAAAATGGATATTTTTGATAAGTGCCGTGTATCGCCTATGGTGAATGAAGCAAAAGCGAACGGTACATATCCGTATTTCCACTCGCTTGAATCCGCGCCCGGCACCGAGGTCATAATGGAGGGGCGCCGCCGCATCATGCTCGGCTCCAACAACTACCTCGGCCTTACATCCAGTCCTCTTGTAGTCGAGGCCGCTGTTAAGGCGCTTGAAAAATACGGCACGGGCTGCAGCGGTTCGCGTTTTTTAAACGGGACCTTGGATCTGCACATCGAATTGGAAGCTGAATTGGCGGATTATCTCCGAAAAGACGACGCCGTTATCTTTTCCACGGGCTTCCAGACAAATCTCGGCATTATAAGCGCCGTTGTAAAACACGGAGATTTCGCCGTATGCGACAGGGAAAACCACGCGAGCATATATGACGGCTGTAAACTCAGCTACGGCAAAATGCTGCGTTACAGGCACAACGACACTGACGACCTTGAAAACATCCTCAAAAAAATACCCGAAGACGCCGGAAAACTTATCATTACTGACGGCGTTTTCAGCATGGGCGGCGATATCGCCGATCTGCCGAAAATAACGGAGCTCGCCGAAAAATACGGAGCTCGCGTCATGGTGGACGACGCCCACGGGTTCGGCGTCATAGGCGACGGCGGCCGAGGCACTGCCTCTTATTTCGGTCTTGAGGACAAGGTCGATATCATCATGGGCACTTTCTCAAAATCCCTCGCAAGCCTCGGAGGATACATGGTCTGCAATGCGGAGCTTGCGGAATACGTCAGGCACAATTCACGGCCTTTTATTTTTTCCGCATCCATGCCCCCCGCAAGCTGCGCCGCGGCTCTCGCCGCGCTCAAATATATCCGCGAACATCCGGAAATCGTTCAAAGGCTGTCGCATTTGTCCTCATACGCGAGAGAGGGTCTTAAAAAAAGAGGCGTAGCCATTCGGGAATCCTCAACCCCAATAATCCCCGTTTATACTTATGAGACGATGAACACTCTCACCAAGGCAAGAGCGCTCTATGACGCCGGCGTCTATGTGAACACGGTTTTGCCCCCCGCCGCCGCGCCGAACGAATGCCTCCTCAGAACAAGCTATATGGCCACTCACACTGAACCCCTTCTGGACGAGGCGATGGATATAATAAAAGACATAATGACGCCGTGAACAAGGTGGCGATCGTGACCGGAGGCAGCGGCGGCATAGGCCGCGGCACAGCGCGGGCGCTCAGGGATTCGGGCTGCCGCGTGTATGAAATGAGCCGCAGAGAGATCGGGCTGTCCGGCGTTACTCACATAAGCGCGGATGTTTCGGACGAGGCGCGTGTCGCGGAAGCAGTGCGTTTCGTATATGAAAAAGAAGGCAGCATCGACATTTTGATCAACAACGCGGGCTTCGGCATCTCCGGCGCCTCCGAATTCACAAACAACGAAGACGCTAAGGCCCTTTTGGACGTGAATCTGTTCGGGACCGTCAACGCCTCAAAAGCCGTCATCCCTTACATGAGGAAAAACGGAGCCGGCCGCATCGTCAACGTCAGCTCGGTCGCAGCCGCGATCCCCATACCCTTCCAAAGCTGGTACAGCGTGTCCAAAGCCGCCGTAAACGCATTTACGGCGGCTCTTATCGGCGAAGTTTCCCCTTTCGGCATCAGCGTCTGCGCCGTTATGCCCGGAGATATCAATTCCGGCTTTACCGCAGCGAGAAAAAAATCCCGCGCAGGCGACGACATTTACTCCGGCCGTATAAACCGCTCGGTGGGCAGGATGGAAAAAGATGAAACGAACGGTACGCCTCCGGAAAAAGCCGCCCGGTCCGTTTGCCGCATTGCTCTGAAAAAAAGGGTCAAACCATTTTACACCGTCGGCGCGAAGTATAAATTCTTCATTTTCTTGTCGCGAGTCCTGCCGGCGCGTATAATAAGCCGCATTGTCGGTCTTTTGTACGCCGGATAACACGGAAAAAAGAACATCGGACAGCGGATGACCGCTGTCCGATGTTCTTTTTTCCGTGACGCCGCTCTGCTTTACATCATCATTTCGAAAAGATCAAAAGCAGCGGCTCCCGCGGGAGGCGCCGTCTGCGGCGCTGAATTGCTCGCCTTGTATGTGCAATCCATATCCATACTCAATGAAAACAGGCTTCCTGCGTCTATCGACACAGACATCGTCTGCTTGTCATTCGCTTCGCTTGCGGAAATACTGACGCTGACGCCGGCGAAGCCGAACATCCCGAACATGTCGTCAAAGCCGCCGGCCGAGCCTGACATATCCGCGGCGGAAATATTGCCGTCAATCTTCAGTGAATATCCCGTTACTTCGTCCGCCGCATCGGTGGTAAAAGTTAAAGTGATATTCAATCCCGATACATTGATCGTTGCGGTGTAGCCCGAGGAGGTCTTTTCAAAAGCGCCGTCTCCGAGCAGCGCCGCAAACTCGGCCAACGGCTCCCTGACAGCCGCGTAAGCGTCCCCCGGCAGGCTGTCAAGGGGGATGGACGAGTACACTGTCTTGTATATCTGCATTAAGTCGGGATTATTTGACATCGCTGCAAACTCGCTCCAATCCAAGCCGAGTTCGGCAAACATCGCGCCCATATCAATGCTGATCCAAGTACCGGCGGGTATTTCGATCATTTCATTAAGTAAATCGCAATTCATAAACAAGACGCCTCTCTCGACATCCCCGCGCACGTCAATGTCAAAGGACATTTTCATCATTTCCTCCGGCATCGTGTCGTCAAGGGCGGCAAGTCCGCTCATATCCATATCCATGCTCATATCAAACTGCATCTTCATTCCTGACAAAAGCCCGTTCAAGGAAATATCCGCGTCAATAATCTTAACGCCCATGGAACTCATTCCCACTGTCGCCGTGCCGTCAAACGCCCAATTGCCGCTGTTGTATTTTTGATAGTAAGCCATATATTTGCCGAGCGTTTCAAAGCTCTCGCCCGCGAGTATCTCGTCAAATATCTTCTCGATATCGACGATGATAACCGTGCGCGAGGCCTGATCCCAGCCCACATTGCATCCCAATGCCTGCGCGGCGAAACGAACGGGGACGTATGTGTATCCGCCGCCGGATCCGTCGGACTTCACATATGAAGCCACGTCCATATTTATCTTGGTTTCCGCGCCGTTTTTGATTATAACGGCCTCTCTTGAGCCGGGCTGCATTATGACCGTTGTGTCCCCGCGGACCGCTGTAGCTGTCTTGAGTTCCTCATCGTATCCGACCGTGCAGCCGAGAGCCTCGAACACCTGACGAAAAGGCAGAAAAGTCCTGCCCGAGTCGCTGAGTTCGGGGGCAAACTCGTTAAAATCGATATTCCAGCCGTCCAAGTTCACAGAAATGACCGGGCTTTCGTCAACAGGCGCCGCCATAGCCGGCGCCGTAAGCGCAATAATCATTACGATTACCGTTACCACCGCTGAAATGCGTTTTGATTTCATTATTCTTATCACTCCAAATACTGCATAAATTTAAATAAGCTATCCGATTCATAAATAATACCGGGGTTTGTCACTGCGTGATCTCCCTGTACATGGCGCAGGCCTCCGCCTTTGCCGCATGTTCCGCAACGGACAATACCTCGACTTTAACAAGTCGCGATCCGAATAAAAACTCAATGACGTCTCCGATTTTCACATCGTACGACGCTTTGGCCGGCCGGCCGTTGACCGAGACTCTCTGCGCATCGCAGGCTTCGTTTGCCGACGTGCGCCTTTTTATCAGTCTCGAAACCTTCAGATATTTGTCCAATCGCATCAATTTGCTCCGTTTTTTGAAAAAAGGGCCGCTCGTATTTCGACCGGCCCTTCGCAATTACTTCGCCACGGCTTCCTTCAGGCCTTTACCGGCTTTGAACGCCGGCACCCGTGACGCGGGAATTTTAATTTCTTCCTTGGTTTTCGGATTGCGGCCTATACGCACTCCGCGGGTTTTGACCTCAAACACGCCGAAGCCGACCAACTGTACTTTTTCACCGGCTTCCAAACCGGCAGTAATAGCCTCAAAAGTCGCGTTAACGGCTTTTTCGCTGTCTCTTTTGGACATGCCCGTCTTTTCGGCGACCGCCGTGATAAGTTCTGCTTTATTCATGTCTACCTCCTGAATTGATCAACGGCGACCGCCGTTTGTTATTTAAGAAATCTGCCGAGCCTGACGCCGCGGCAAATAACTTTTCGATTAATTAATTGATTTTGCCCCCGGGCCGAGTTTTAAACATATCCCCTGCGTCATGCCGCAGATCGCGAAGCTCTGCACCTATTGCCCGAGCTTCATCTTCAGCGGAGTCGAAGCGGGAAATAAATCCTTCACAAGCTCCGTGCAGCACTTCTTCAGGATCAGTGTCCGCAAACCTTGCGGCATATACGCCGGAAAACAAAAGCTCTCCCAGCTTTTCCCCGGCTTCGGACGATTTTATTCCTTCTGCACGGACGATATCTCTTAATTCTTGAAGGTCTTCCCCTATCTTATCCAAAGCGTCCTCTATACCGGACATGTCAAGACCGGCTTTTGCGGCCTTTTTTTGTATTTTTTCAGCTCTCCACAAGGCAGGCAGATTTTTAGCGACGCCTTCCATGTCTTCCGCAGCGGTCGACAGGGATTTTTCCTTAAGTTTTATTTCGTCCCAGTTTAAAAGCACCTCATCGCTTCCCGACACCTCAAGTCCCGCAAAAACATGCGGATGCCGAAGTATCAGCTTTTTGCATGCGGCGTCGGCAACGTCATCTATCCCGAATCGTCCGGTCTCCTCCCCGATGCGCGAATGCAGTATCACCTGCATGAGCAGATCGCCCAGCTCTTCCTTCAGGTGAGCGTCGTCATCCGCATCGATGGCCTCGCATACTTCATAAGCCTCCTCAAGCAAATTCCGCTTCAGGCTGCCGTGGGTCTGCTCAATATCCCAAGGACATCCCCCGGGTGAACGGAGCAAAGCGATTATTTGTATAAAATCATCCATACCGTATGATTCTTTGTGAGCAAAATCTACCATAATTCTTTTACATTGGCAAGATGTTTTTTTGTCTCCGGGAAAAAAACAGATCAAATGATAAAATCACCTGATTTTCAGCATCCCGGCCAACTTCTCTCCTTTCGGAATGAGTTTCATATCCTCGAGCGTTATCGATTTGGTTTTGACCGTCATAACAAGATAAACGATAACGGCCGCGACTATGGCGAGCGTCATCGCCGAAGCATATCCGAGCCATTCCCCGGAAAAGCGCCGAACGCCCGCCGAGAACAGGTCGCCTGTCAATCCGTATGAGACTCTGTAAACCGCATAAGCGCATACGCCGGTGAGGGCGGAGCCCAAAAACGGCCGGACGAAAATTTTGGATAAGCTTGGTTTTTTCACTGATTTCCGGAAAATAAAAATGAAGTTCAAAACGCACATAACGACATAACAGCAAAGCGTGCCTATGGGCGCTCCAATGATATTTATACCGGGGACGCTCACCAAAAACCAGTTCACGGCAATTTTAACAGCTCCGCCCGCCGTCATGGAAAGCACCGGATATTTTTCGTTTCCGCCGGCTTGCAGCACGGCGTTTGTGATAAGCGCTATGCATACGAAAAATGAAGCGAGCCCCATTACGGCCAAAAGTGCGGGCCCCTTCTCATTGCTGCCGGGATACAGTACGTTCATAATCGGAAATGCAAGCACCGAGAGTCCGACCCCCATCGGCATGGCGATCACAGCGGATATACGCAGCGAGGATTCGGCTATTTCTCCCGCTTCTTTTTGTCTTCTGCCTGCGCTGCCCGCCGCTATTGCGGGAACAACGCTGACAGCAAGCGGGGTGACGAACGCTGCCGGCAGGTTATACAGAGTCATGGCCTTTGAATACACGCCGTACAGCGCGTCCGCCGCATCCGGAGCAAAGCCCGCGGCGTTCTGCAGCTGATACAGCACTAATTTGGTGTCGATAAGCGTGATCACGCTCAAAACAGACGAGCCTACAGTGATAGGAATGCCTATTTTCAGCAGCGTCATTAATATACTGCCCCTGCCGGCGGGCAGATCGGTAAGGTTTTCGGACAGATCGGCCCTATACTTACGCTTTTTGTAAACAAAAAGATACGCGAGAGCGAACATGGCGCCCGCGGTGACGCCGAATATCGCACCTGCCGAACGCAGCTGCAAACTCTCACCCGAGCGCGTTAAAAGCCACGCTAAAGTGATGCCCGCGACGACCTTGACAAATACTTCAAGCACCTGAGAGATCGTCGTCGGTTTCATATTCGCGCGGCCCTGAAAATATCCCCTGAACGCCGAAGCCGCGCATACCAAGACGATGGCCGGCGACAGTGCAAATATGCTTTGAGCCGATCTGGGATTGCTCATAAGCGCCGCAAGCTCGCCGGGAAAAAGAAACATAACGGTCGAACCGATAAGTCCCAAAACCAAAAAAGTCAATAAAGCAACGTTAAGAGTGCGCTTTGCCCCGGCCTTATTGCCCAAAGCGTCGGCCTCCGATATCATGCGGGAGAGCGCTACCGGAAGTCCCGCCGTCGCAACCGTAAGAAAAACATTGTATATGTTATAGGCAACGTTGAAATACGCAAAACCTTCGTCTCCCAAAAGATTGCCGAGCGGTATTTTGTACACGGCGCCTAAAATCTTCATTATGACCACTCCGGCCGCCAGTATGGCCGCGCCGTGGAGATAATTTTGCTTTTTGTCGTCAGTCAACGCGCCACCTCCCCTCACCGCCCGGAAATATCATATCAGCTGTAATGATCCGGAGCCTTTTTCAGGCTTTTCCACTGCTCGGGATCATGGCCGAGTATGATAAAAGCGCCTTCATCCCGCAGCTTCCGCAGCTTGTCTATGGACCTGAGTCCCATATCGATGTCCCAAGTGCCCGTACCCGGGTAAATACGGTCGTCAAGGTTTTCTTTGAGACTCGCGGCGTCGAGGGCAAGAACGGTTTTTCCTGTTTCCGGCAGATCGACGACGACCGATTGGTGACCGCGGGTATGCCCGCGCGTATCCGTACAGATCACCGTCCCGTCGCCGAACACGTCGAAATCCTCGTCGTCGTCAAGCTCCGTATATTTGAACAGCCTTGTGTCCTTATAGTCCGGATACATATAAAACCCCGCGCCCGGTTCTCTGCAGGGCGGCCACCACGCTGTTTTCAGCTCCTCCCTTCTGACAATAAAGGTCGCGTCGGGAAACAGCTCCATGCCTCCGGCGTGGTCGCCGTGCATATGAGACATTATGACATATTTCACTTTCTTCGGATCATATCCGAGCTCCGCGATCCTCCTGTCCGCGTTTTCTTTCGGGTCATCGTCGTGGTCTCCCCAAAGAAACTCCGGCCAATGGTATACTGCGTTACCGGTATCGACCAGCACAAGCCCGTCCGGATGATCGATCAGATACATGGATACGGGAATCGTGATCGGAACGCCCTCGTCCCGCCCCGGCGTAAGCATTCCCTTGTTCGGGTTTCTTATATCCCCCGCGTTCATTACAAAAAGTTTCACTTAATGATCTCCTTTTTTCAACGGCGTCATGCAAACGCCGTGCTTGTCATCTTGCGATTTGCACCAGCCATGTGGACAGCGCCGGTATATATGTTATGAGCATGAGATCAATGATCAGCACCCCCAAAAACAGCGGCAGCCATTTAAAAGTCTTTTCGATCGATACCTCAGCGATCTTCGAACCGATGAACAGATTTATGCCGACAGGCGGCGTAACTTGCCCGATTATAAGATTGATAACCATCACGGCTCCGAAGTGTATCAAGTCGATACCGAATGTCTTGGCAATGGGTATGAGCAACGGCGCCAATATCAGTATTGCGGATACCGGATCCATGAAACAACCGACTATAAGCAGAAGTATGTTTATGAGCAGGAGGACGACAGCCGGGCTGTTCGTTACCGACTGTATGAAGTCCGATACGTTCGCGGGGACTCGCATGAGCGTCAGGAGTTCTCCGAAAGCTTTCGCGCAAGTAACAAGCACAAGGCAGGAGCCGATCGTCATTGCCGTTCTGCCGAACACCGCTCCCAAATCCTTTATTTTCAATTCTCTGTGTACGAATATGCTTATTATGAGTCCGTATACGCACGCGACGACAGACGCTTCCGTGGGGGAAAACACTCCGCCGTATATGCCGCCCAGAATTATAATCGGCATGAGCAGCGCCCATTTCGCGTCGTTTAAAGCGCGCAGCACGCCCGTCAGCGAGGTTTTTTTCTCAACCGCCTTTACTCCGAAACCTTTTTGCTTCGATACAATATAAGAACAGATGATCACGGAGACCGTGATAAGCAGTCCGGGCACGACTCCCGCAAGAAACAGATCGGTTATGGAGACGCCGGCCACTACTCCAAACATGATAAAACTGATGCTCGGCGGTATTATCGGCCCCAAGCATCCGCCCACAGCCGCCAGCGTCGCCGCGAAAGGCCTCTCATAACCGTCCTTTATCATATACGGAATGAGTATTCCTCCGATAGCGGCGACAGTCGCAGGTCCGGAACCTGAGATGGCGGCAAAAACGGCGCAGCAGAAAACGGTTATTATACCGAGGCTTCCGGCAATATTGCCGAAAAGACTTTTACCGAAATTAACGAGTTTTTGTGAGATCCCGCCGGTCGCCATGATATCGCCGGCAAGCACAAAAAAGGGTATGGCGAGAAGCGTGAACGAATCTACCGACGTCACGAGGGCCTGGGTTATAAGGGTCATAGGCGCCGCCGACGTTACGAGTATCGTTCCCACAACAGCAATGCCGAGGGAAAAAGCGATCGGAATATTTATGAAGAGGCATACAAAAAATATCACAAAAACAAGCCATGCGCCCGACACTACGCCTCACCGCCTTTTTTCCCGAGTTTCCGGTCTTTTAAATACTCCGCAGCGTCGATTATCCAATTCTGTATTATCCGAATCGAAGTGAGCGAATATCCGACAGGCAAAATTATGTATATGTAACCCATGGATATTTTCAGAGCGGAGGATATTCGGCCCATATTAAACACCGATAACGACTGACGAATCCCGAATACGACAATGACGATGCAGAAAGCCAAAAATACAGCCTCGCCCAACCGCACTATAAACGGCCTTATGATCTTCGGAAAAACAAATATGAGCGCGTCAATTTTTATGTGCTCCCGCATCCTTGTTGCGTAGCCGCAGGCTATATATACCAGAAATACGTGGAGATAGCGCGCCAGCTCCTCGGACCATGAATTAGCTGAGTTAAACACATATCTGAAAACGACCTGCCAGAAAACAATTACGAGCATCACAGCGAGCGCCGCCGCGCTGAAGTATTTTTCAATATTATCAAGAATATGTAAGATTTTTTTCATACCGGTCTCCTCTCGACCAGTTGCCCGGTCCGGGTTTCCCCGGCCGGGCAACTGTTATCGAAATTCGCAGTTATCTTCCCATCAGCTTTTCAACTGACGCAATAAAATCAGCGCCGAAATTCGCGCACATGCTTGTATAGGTCTCTTTGCAAGCGTCGATCCATACCTGCCGCTCGGCGGGAGTCAGACGAATGACTTCCATGCCGTTATCCGCACATATCTTATTGCATTCTTCAACAAAGTCGCCAACATTCTTTCTGACCACCGATAAAAGCTCGGCAAGGCATTCGTCCAGGACAGCCTGAAGATCGGCAGGCAGCCCCTGATAGAACTCATTGTTTATGATTATCATATGGTTGTTGACAAATGCGTTGACGTCCGCCAAGTGACCGAGGATTGTGTAATACTGCTCATTTACTATCATCATGGGTATGCCGCTTATTCCGTCGATGACTCCCTGCTGCAAGCTTGTGTATATCTCGCCGGCGCCCATGGGGATTGCGGAAGCTCCCAACTCATTTACCGTGTTTATGTATGCGTCGGAAGTCTGCGTCCTGATCTTAAGGCCCGCTATGTCTGCCGGGGTCCTGATCGAGTTGTTGATCGTTGCAACTGCCATAAAACCGTCAAAAAATCCTCCGTATACGCGAAGGCCGGTCCGATCGGTCAGGTCTTTTCCGACTTGAGCCATGAGATCGGAATCCAAAAAAGTATAGAACTCTCTGTCAGTTGTGAACATAAAAGGCACCGTTGTCACGGCGTATTCCTTGATGCCGGTAAATTCTGAAAGAGTATGCGTGGGCGTGTCAGTCATCTGCACAATGTTCTGGGCGCATTTTTCAGTATTGTCCGCGTCCGAACTGCCCATTGAGCCGCCGGCGTAAATATTAACCAAAAAACGGCTGTTCGACTTTTCCTCCAATGACGCCTTAAAGCTGTGGTAGGATTGAACTGTCGGAGTAGTGTCCGAGGGGATGAAGGACGCGTTGATGGTGTACACGGTGTTATCCTGCGGGGCCGGCGCGCTGCCTGTGCTGCTCGGGGCGTTTGTGGCCGCCGGGGCCCGGGTGGTATCGCCGCTTGCGGGCTGATTGGTGTTTCCGCCGCCGCACCCTGCCGCCAACGCCAGAACAAACATGAAAGCCAAAACAAGTGTCAATGCTCTTTTCATTTCTTTTCCTCCTGAAAATTCAACTTATATTTCCACCGCGCGGTTGAACGCGCTGTGATTTGCGTAATATATGTTTGCTGTTTTGTCGCAGTCCCCTATGATATGGGTCTCCGGCACCAAAAGGGACAATTCGCTCACTGTGTCCGTATTCGGTTTCATGCCGAACGCGGTGATCACCGTGTCCGCCTCAAAAAACAGCTCTTTCATTTCGGAGTTTACAGCCGTGACTCCCGATTCCGTAAATCTTGTCACCCTCACGCCGCCCGTCATCCTGACATTATGTTTTTTCAAAAGGCTCATGAGATTGTTTCTGGTGATGACCACCATTTCCCCCGCGAAACGCTCCGCCGGTATAATGTCGATCACCGTCACTTCCCTGCCTTCCATGGCGAGCTCCAAGGCGCACTCCAATCCGCTCACACCGCCGCCGCAGACGACAACTTTTTGTCCGGCCTCGGCTCTTTTATTGTCGACGTCGATGACATGCCGGATGTTTTTCCCGTCCGTGCCGGGAATGGGCGGCTGTGCCGGATCTCCCCCCGCCGCGATGAACAGCGTGTCGGGATTCTCCTTTTCAACAGTTTCGGCCGTGACTTCCGCGTTCAGTATGATTTCGGCGCCGCACGCCTCGGTCGTCCGAACATTCCACGCCAAATAACGCCTCAGGTCCTCCTTGAAGCTCAAAGCGCAGATATCGTTCATCATACCGCCGAGCCGGTCGCGTTTCTCATACAAAACGACCTTATGTCCTCTTTTCGTAAGCGTCTGCGCCGCCATCATCCCGGCAGGCCCTCCGCCGACCACCATCACTTTTTTCTTTACGTCGGCCCGCGGTATATACGCGTATTTAGTCTCACGGCCGATCACGGGGTTTACGGCACAGCGGATCGGATAGCCGTTACCGGCGTTTTTGCAGCAGCCCTCCATGCACCTGAGGCAGGGTCTGGTTTTTTCCTCTTCTCCGAGAAAGGCGTTTTTTATTATATCGTGATCCGCAAGCACTGCTCTGGCCATACCGATAAAATCCGCTTTTCCGGCGGCCAATATCTCCTCCGCGTCCGATATACGGCTGATCGAGCCGACGACGGAAACAGGAATGTCGATATGTTTTTTCACTTCCTCGGCATATTTGACATTGTGGCAGTAATCGTTGTAATACGGGGGTATCACATAAAAAGCGTAGTCCGGATGCACTATGAGCCCGCGCGACATCTGCACGCAGTCAATGTATCTGCGGGCTTCCTTAAGAAAAGCCACGGCGTCCGGCAGCTTCATCCCGTCCGGTATGATCTCGTCCCCGCAAAGGCGCATGTCGATGCCGAAGTTCGGGCCCACTCTCTCTCTCACGGCCATAAGTATCTCAAGAGGGAAACGCATGCGGTTTTCAACGGAGCCTCCGTAATGATCCGAACGCCGGTTCGTCGCCGGTGATAAAAACTGACCTATAAGGTTGCCGTGGGCTCCGTGAATAAGGACAAAGTCAAGCCCGGCCTTTTTGCACCGCTCCGCGCAGTCGCAATAGTCGCTGATGACCTCGTCCATATCCTCTCTGTCCATTTCCTTTATATGCCGCGGGCCTTGGGGAAGAGGGACGTTTGACGGAGCCAGAGCGTATTTTGTTTTCAGCAGGGGAGGATAAGCTCCGCGTCCGCCGTGACAAAGTTCCAAAGACAGTTTCGCGCCGTGCCGGTGCGCCGCTTCGGCAAGTCTCACCAAACCCGGCAGGCAGTCGTCCGTTGTGACGTCGAGTTCTCCGGGCACCGCGACGGAGTTGGTCATATTGACGCATGTTTCGCCGATTGTGACAATGCCCGCGCCCGTTTTGGCTTGTGCTTCGACGAAATCGACGTATTCTGTCGTTACTTCGCCTTTTGCGGTGGACAGACAGCTGACCATGGGCGTGTATTGTATTCTGTTTTTTATTGTCATGCCGCCGATTTTTATCGGACTGAATACATGGGGATATTTCAGCTGCATTTTCATTTTATTCGGCCTCCGTTCATTTATGAAAAACGCCGCGGCGCACTCAGAAGCGATACTGATTTTATACACAGTTTTTACTCGCGTCAATATGTTTTTTGCTCTGTCCGGCATGAATTCGCAAAAAATCGGCGTTTCGTCAAATAAACTATTGACCTCGGCGCTGTTTTGATGTTTACTGTAATAAACCGAGATATTGTATTTCTTGTTATTTTTTTCTGTCCGAAAGGATAAGCGGAGTTTTAATGGAAGACGGCATCGGTCTCGAAATATTGCAAAAAGACGGCGACAAACTGGTTGAGGCGTTAAAACTCGGTCGTATGGCGGCGGCAAGATCCGGTAACGACTTC